>JBLHKZ010000186.1:0-11744 GCA_047618185.1 Limisphaerales bacterium | reverse complement strand
GCCACCCTGGCCGACTTGGCCACCCTAGCCACCCTGGCCGACCGGGCCACCGTGGCCACCGTGGCCGAAAGCGTCGCTCCGACCGCCACGATCGGCGGCGCCACCCCCATCGGAGGCATCATCATGTGGAACGGCGCCGTGGCGCCCGCCGGCTGGGCCCTCTGCGACGGACAGAACGGCACGCCCGATCTCCGCGGACGCTTCGTCCTGGGTTCGGGCGACAGCGATGCTTCGGCCATTACCACGCGCACCGTCGGAGAGTCAGGCGGCGCCGAAACCCACAAACTGACGACAGCGCAGATGCCGTCGCACAGCCACACCATGACCGCCCAGTATATAGAATTTGACGACTGGAGCTATCGCGCCATAGGGTTTACGGGTAATGGTCCCGCAGCAGGTGCAAGGGGCACCTCTTCAACGGGCGGCAACCAGGCCCACCCGATCATGAATCCGTTTTACGTCCTGGCCTACATTCAACGGGTCCAATAAGCGGACCGCTCCGTTTCACACTCGCTCCGACGCCGTAGACCCCGAGGCACCCAAATCATGAAAACAAAGTTTTACTCCGCCCTGCTGGCTGGCTCGCTGACGCTCTGCGCGAGCGCCTCGGCCCAGGTGTTCGAACTCCGTCAGGAGGGCCTCTTGTATGCGCCCGACAGATTCGGGAACGGTCCCAACACCCAGTGGCTGGGCGACAACGGCGCGCCCGCCAGCTCGACTCCGACTCCGGGCCAATACCAGGGCGCGATCATCGTCAGCGGCGTCTCCAGTCAGAGCGCGACCGCCCTGGATGAAAATCTCAGCTTCGCGAGGAACGCGGCCAATCTGGATTGGCCCCGCCAAACGGCGCTGGACAATTCCGTCGTCGCCGTCCTGCGCGCGCAAATCGGCGCGCCCTTCATGAGCCGCCAGGTGGATTTCCTCTTTGGCTCCGTCGTCACCCAGCCCCAAACAGACGAAAACGGGGACCTTCTGCCCCCGGCCGGCAGCGGGAACGACTACTGGCTTCCCGAGCCCCACACCGCCAACGCTCATGACGGCGCCCCTTACTACTGGAGTCCGCATGCGCGGCGAGTTTTCGCCAATCAAGCCGGCCCCGTCGCCGTCATCTGGAAGAAAGCCGTGCCCGCCGTCACAGAACCGGCCGACTTCGGGACCAACCCCGAGAACTATTCCCTTGTGGCGGGCAACTACTTCACGCTCTCAACCAAGAACTACACCATCTCCGGCAGCGCGGTAAAGACGCCCCAGAAAATGTATTGGACCGAGGGAGTATTCCGCGACACCGGCAAGTCGGTCGACGTGCCCGGCGCGCGCATCGGCTCCATCAATGTCGTCTACAATCAGGAAGTCCCGGCCCGCGTCGACTCCGAGCACATCGAGCCCGGCCAGACCTTTGTCATCGATGAGGGCCGCCTCGAGGAAACCCGCACGCTCTGGTACGACCAACAACAGGGCCAGATCTATGCCTATAACAGCGAAGGCCGGGTCTTCGTCGAAATCCTCGGCGACAACTCCGGCGACGGAGCGACTCGGATTCATCTCGGCTTTGAGATCGTCGACATCAACCGCGAACCCTTCCCCGTCGATATCCCCATCGAGCTGGGCGAAATCCTGACGCCCTATCAGGGCAGGGACGATCCCGCGCTGAATCCGACACCGGCCAACTCAGGCGGCTCCATGTTTGCGTTCCGGCAGATAATCGAGGGCGCCGAGCGACCTTTCTTGCACGCCATCCGCAAGACACAAAACTTGAACGATCTGCCGGTGCACTGGCTGGCCGAGGGCGTTGCCGGCCTGCGATGGCCCTTCATCTACGCGCGCTACGAACTCGACTGGCCGACCGACCCCGCCAAATACAGCCACTACGCGCGGCCTCTGGTCGCCACCGAGCAACAAGCCGCGCTCACGTCGATCAAGCTGCCCACCGAGAACGTGCCCAGCATCGACTACCAGGATCCGCTCGATCGCCCCCGCGCCAAGTTGAACAACGAATTCAAGTTCTTCACCTTTCTAGAGCCGGAGTTTCCGGTTCACCGCACCTTGCTCCGCTATATTTCCGGGGACGACATCGCCTTCGAGCGCGTCTTCTCCTGGCTCGAAACCGGAGTGAAAGACCCCAGTCTCCTGACGGACACGCTGGCCACCAACCTGACCGCCTTTGATCCCGGAACCCGCGAGTTTACTTTCGACAACATCGGCGTCGAACCGCGCTCAATCAGCGCCACAGCCACGATTGGCGAGCGCATCCTGGCGCCCTCCGGCGAAGCGGGCGCCAACGCGCAGGAAGACTACCTCGCGGGCTTCATCCAGCAGGACCATGGCGATCTCTTCAATCAGGCAGCCTATGTTTCCCCCTTCCTCGGCGGCGGATTTGAAGATGCCAATCTGGGCGCAATCATCCCGGTCAACACCGTCCCGGGAAATGACCGGCTCGAAGTCCATTGGTTCCGCGCCAACGGCACCGACCGTGAGCAAGGCTTTCTTCCGGTCTATTGGCCTTCGGTCATCGGACGCTACACTTTGCAATGGCCCGCGGCGCCGCGTGAAATCGTGCTCGCCAGCAACGACGGCAGCGGCCCGCTCCAAAGTCTGGAGGCCACAGGCTCGATCTACACCCAGAACGACCGAACCCTCCCCGGCTTCAATCCCAATGAGGAGCACTCCCTCTCCCTGGGCGGCCAGGTGTTCGCCCTGCGCGACGACCTGAACGTCACTTCCGGTCCGGATTACACCTCCGAACGCTTCGCCCTGCTGAACTACACCGACGGCGACAGCCGTCCGGCCATGAGCGTGTTCAAGGTCCTTCGCGAGAAGCCCGAAGCCGGCATCACCTTCAACTACGCGACGGAAGCCGGCATCGTGCTCCAGCCCCCCATGCCCCTGCCCTTGCTGCCCAAGCCCGTGCCCGCCGGAACAAAGACGAGCCTGAACTTCGAGGTCCGTGCGTATCCCGTCGCCTCGTCCGCCTACGACGCGGCGACAACCAACACGACCGTCACCACGACCGGCGCACACGCCCTGGTCCCCTTCCGCAAATACGCAATCCAGAATCCGGCCGATCTCTCGCAGCGTCGATGGATGATCGTGACCGGCGCGGATCACGCCAGCGGGACCGCCGCAGGCATCGCTTCAACGCAAAATGTCTTTCAGCTCGAATGGCAGGCCGGCTTGACCTTCGCCATCAACCTGCCCCCCGGAGTCTCCCCCGGCGACACGGTCGCCGTGGTTGACGAATCGGGACAGGCAGTCAATTGGGTCACGATCGCCGCCAGCGACGGCGCCAGCGTCACCCTCGACGCGGGATCCCCCGCCTCCGTCGCGAGCGCCAATCTTCTGATTATCGCCGACCCCACCCAAACCGCGGCTCAATTTGTGGGCTGGGATATTTCCCGCGAACTCACCCCCGACATTCCCAATTTCAGAAGCCACTACTCCTCCTATTTGTTCGAAGACCGCAAGAACAACCAATGGGTCTATCGCGGTCCGCACGACTCGGAAAGAGCCGGCGGCTTCGAAGCGCAGTATTACTACAAGACCCAGGCCGGATTCTATTTCCCCGGCGCGGCCGATCAACCCCCCGTGGGAACGCTCACGCCCTACCTGCGCATTCAAAACGTGGACGGCTCCTACCAGGGCGACGCCGTCTTTGCGACGACCGCATCCAAGCAGGGCTTCCCGGTCGCCTACAGTCCCGTCTGGCCGGATGAGACTCCCGAGATGTTCACGGCCGAATCCCTCATACTGCCCAAGCGGGGACTCCCGGCCATGCGCGGCCAAACCAGCCTGGAAATCGTCTACCAACAGTCCCTGTCAAAAGAGACGGGAACGCCCCCGGAATCAGTCGTCCTGCACGACCCCACACGCGAAAAGGAGTTTTTCCTGGATGAGGACGGCGGCTCGAAACTGTTCAAAATTCCCGCCTCCGCCGCGACGGACTCCTTTCTCGGTAAAGTCTTTTTCACTCTGCTGCCCCCCTATCTCAGCGAGCGTTTCTTTTTCGATCCCAATCGCGGCGCCCACGGAGCGCTCGTGCTGAAGGGTGAATTTGTCGATGAAGCGCTCGGGGACGACTACCTGCTGCTGAATGTGCTCAGCGACAGCGACTCCGCCATGCTCAAATCCCTGGTCGTCGACGCCGACGAAGACCACGGCAAATGGGATGCCGCCATCGAGGATCTCATGACGAAGGTGGAAACCTTTTATGAAAACCCCGCGGTCCCGGGGACCTACATCCCCAATCCCGCGAAGGATGAAATCGTGGGCGCCGGGAATCTCGCAGTGGTCACGGACGACGACAGCGCGGTGGATTCATATGCCCTTTCCGCCATCGGTCCGGGCATTGGCTACGTCTCACTCATCGCCGGCAACGGCGAGGCGTTCACACCGGCGGAAGAGCCCGTCAGCATCCTGATCCTCAAGGTCAACCCGGACCTCTATCGCGGCGAAATTAAGGTCATCCAATCGTCCAATCCGCTCAGCGAAAAACTGACGCTCCAACAAGTCACTGATCTGGCGGCGAATCCCGGCAACTTCGTCTTCGATTGGCGCTACGCCCCCCCGGTGGATGGATTACCCGAACCCGTCGCCTTTACATCGGACGATCCCGGCTCCGCCTGGCTGGCGCTCGACACCGCGGACTACCCCGACGGAATTCGCGCCAACTGGGGCGACGGCGCCAGCGTCAAGACCCTCTCCGACAATTACCTCATCATGCGCTACGGACAAAAAGACGGGATGGGCGGTGTCCTTCGCTATTCCACCTGGACCGAACCCGCCCTGGCCGAAGGCTGGATCAAGCGCGTCCTCGCCGGAATCAACCCCTTCAACCAGCGTGTCACCGATCTTTTCAGCAATCAGGTCTCCACTTCCGGCAGCATTCTTGAGCAGGCCGGCCAACGCTGGGAAGGCAACGTGGCCTTGAACCTGTCCAGCATCAACAATTTCGGGTTGATCGAAATCTATGAAACCGTGCTCAACCGCGGACGCGGGCTCAGCATCGACGCCGGCATCAACTACGGCCCGGCCAACGACGCCCTGCTGCTCGCCGCCGGCTACATCAACGACCTCTACATGGTCCTCGGCAATGAGGCCTGGGCCGACGCCGCCAATCCCACCATCGGCATCAGCAGCAAGGACGACACCTTCGGCGACATCGCCACCGCTCAGTTCGCGTTCAGTGGACAGGTGCCCACGCTGCTGGAGGAGGAACTGGGGTTGCTGCGCGGCCGCGACGACTTCCTGCTGCCCGGCGTCGAGGTCAACCCGGTCTACAATCGCATGGTCTGGAACTACACCCGCGGGATCAACGCCGGTGAAATCATCTACGCGCTCAACTACAACATCAAGGACGAGCAGGGCGAAAATCTGAATGGCGCAGTCGGCGCGGAAGACGCCCAGCGCGCCTTCCCCCAGGGCCATGGCGACGCCTACGGCCACTACCTTACTGCGACTAAAAGTTACTACTCGCTGCTCCTCGACGACGACTTCACCTGGATTCCGCGCATCGAGTCCGTCAATGTTCTCGGCAAGCCCGTCGCGATCGACTATTTGGATGAACGCAAATTCGCCGGCGCGGCCTCCGCCTCGGCCCGCGCCGCCAGGCAGATTTTCGATCTCACCTGGCGCAAGGACTATCGTCGCGGCTCGGACATCGGTTGGGAACATTTTAGCGAATCGCGGGACAACGATCGACGCATCCTCCCCTCCACCCGCCACTGGGGCTTGGACCACTGGGCGTCCCGCGCAGGACAGGGATCGCTCGTCAACTGGATGGTCGGCAATTCCATGCTTCCCGACGTCGATCCCGATCCCACGCATGAAGGCATTCAGAAAGTGGACCGAACGACCGTGCCGGAACTCGATGAAATCGCCATCATCGCCCGCGATCTGCAGCAATCTCTGGACAATGCCGATGCGCACCTCAATCCCCTGGGCTTGTCCGAGAACAGCATCGCTTTCGACATTAGCCCCAATGGCTTCGCCGACGGCACCAGCTCGCATTTTGAGCAGATTGCCGAACGCGCCAAGTTGGCGCTCAACAACGCCGTCGTGGCCTTCGATAATTCCAAGGGCGTCAATCAATTATTGCGCTCCGAACAGGACTCCCTGGTCGACTTCCAGGCTCAGGTGGCCGAACAGGAACTCGCCTACACGCATCGCCTGGTCGAACTCTTTGGCACCCCCTACCCCGACGACATCGGCCCGGGAAAAACCTATGTGACCGACTACGAAGGCCCGGATCTGGTTCACTTCATGTATGTGGATCTGGCCGAGCTTTCCTTTCCCGGACTGTTGGAGCCGGAGAACCAGCAGGATTTCCGAATCGATCTTCAAAACTATCCGGCCGACTGGAGCCAAAGCCAGAAAGACAGCTTCGCCTTCATCAAGCCAGCCCTGGACAATGCGAATCAGACCTCCATCACCTACAAGCTCGGTCCTCACGGCTTCTTTGGAAAACCAAACGAATGGCAAAGCCGCCGCTACTCTCCCGGCGAAATCCAAAGCGCGGCGTCCGACATCATCAAATCGCGCAATGCCCTCCGGCAAACGCTCGGCGATCACGAGGGCTTGAAATACACCCTCGATCGACAGATCGAGCTGTTCAATGAAGCCGGTCGCATCGGCGGGCTGATTGGTGAAGTCGAACTCAGCATGGATACCGCTCGCTCCATTTTTGAAGGCATTACTTTCGCCACCACCGTCAGCGCGGCGATCACCGAAACCATCAGCGCCGGCGTTGACGCCGCCGCCGATGCGGCCCAAGAAGCGCTTCCCACGAGCCTCATCGCCGGCCTCGCCGCGGGCGGCGACGTGACAGCGCCCGGACGCGGCGCCATTAAGGCCGCCTCAAGCGTGGCGCTCAGCGCCTTTGACGCCATCCTCCTCGGCCTCACCATCGGCGACGCCGCAGCCGGTCTGGCGCTCAACCAGGCCGAAATCTGGGTCCCTCGCAACATGATCGCTCCGCTCGAGGGAGAACTCGGCGACAAACAGGCGGTCTATGAGCTCGACGTCGCGTTGGGCAATCTTCAAAGCAGCCTGAGCACCATCAATCAACGCGCACAGGAATACGGTGATACCCGACTTCGCTACCAGTCGTTGCTGGCAAAAGGCGATCGAATTCAAGCCGAACGGCGAATCTTCCGCCAACGCGCATCCGGGATCATTCAGGGATTTCGCACGCGCGACGCGGCGTTCCGAGTCTTCCGAAATGAAAAACTCGAACGCTACAAAACGCTGTTTGACCTCGCCGCCCAATACACCTTCCTGGCCACGCAGGCCTTTGACTACGACACCGGCCTGCTCCACACACAGGAAGGCAGAGCCTTCATTGAACGCGTCATCAACTCCCGCGCCCTCGGCGTCATCACCGACGGACAGCCCCGGTTCGCGGGCGCCAGCTCCGGCGACCCCGGTTTGTCCAGCATCCTCGCCGAGATGAACGCCGACTGGCATGTGCTTCGCGGCCGACTCGGCTTCAATAATCCCGATGTCTACGGCACCACCATGTCACTGCGAACCGAAAATCTGCGCATCGTTCCCGGGGCCGACGGAAACGAAAACTGGAAGGACGTGCTCGAAGCCGGACGCGTCAACAACCTCTTGGCCGACGCGGATGTGCGACGCTACTGCATGCAGATCGACCCGGGCGACGGACTGCCCGTGCCCGGGATCGTCCTCGACTTCAGCTCCACCATCGCCAACAAGCTGAACTTCTTCGGCCGGCAATCCGCCGCCGGCGACCACGTCTTCAGCCCCACCTCCTTCGCCACCAAGATCCATTCCGTCGGTCTGGTCCTGGAGGGCTACAAAGGCATGGACAATCCCTCCTCCAATTCCGGAACGACCGGCGGCTCCTCGCCCAGCGATCCCTCGGCCCCCTTTCTCGATCCCGACGCCCTGCTGGCGACGCCCTTCATCTACCTCGTGCCCGTCGGCATCGACTCCATGCGCAGCCCGCCTCTCGGCGATCAGAACGTCATTCGATCGTGGAGCGTGCAAGACGTGACGATCCCGCTGCCATTCAACATTGGCTCCTCGGCTTTTTCGGCCGGAAATTTCTTCCAATCCGCCAATTCGCTGACGGAGCCGCTGTTCGGCATTCGCAAACATCAGGCGTTTCGCCCAGTGTCCAACTCGTCGGTTTTCGCGAACGACAATGGAGGACTCAATTCCTCGATCTACACCAACAACCGCCTCATCGGCCGCTCAGTCTGGAACAGCAAATGGAAGATCGTCATACCCGGCCACGCCCTGCTGAGCGATTCTGAAGAGGGACTCGACCGCTTCATCCGCACGGTCACGGACATCAAAATCCATCTCGAAACCTATTCCTACGCCGGTAACTGATTCGAACACCGACCACACAATATGAAATCTCGAATCCTGAATCTCAAATGGGTCGGTCTGCTGGCGATCCTGCTCGCGGCCCAATCCACCCACGCCTTCCCCCCGGCGCCCCACCACCTGTTCATCGGAACCGTGCGTGACGAACTGGGCAACCCGCTCTCCGGCTCGGACGTGGAAATCATCTTTGAAACCGCCAGCGGCCGGACCCTCAGGACGCGCGCCATCGGCAGGCTCGCCGACGGCTCCAACTACCGGCTCGCCGTGCCCATGGACGCAGGCCTGACCGCCGAGGCCTACAAACCCACGGCCATGCGCCCCACCCTGCCCTTCACCATCTCCGTCAAGATCGGGACGCTGACCTACCTGCCCATCGAACTGGTTGGGAAATTTGGGCAAATGGGCGCCCCGGGCAAAACAACCCATCTCGACCTCACCCTCGGAGTCGACTCCGACGGCGACGGACTGCCCGACGCCTGGGAGCAGGCGCTGATCGACGCGCTCGCCGACCTCAACAATCTTGGCGACGTAAACCCCAATGACGACTCGGACGGCGACGGTCTCAGCAATCTTTCGGAATACATTTCCGGTAACTTCGCCTTCGACAGCGAAGACGGATTCTCGCTCAAGGTCCTCCGTGTGGATGGCGATCGTCCCCTGCTGGAGTTCCTCGCAATCCGCAACCGCAACTACTCCGTCATGGGGTCCGCCGATCTCAAAACCTGGCAGCCGGTCAGTTTCCAGATTCCCGCTGAAGCGACCGAGGAAGCGGAGGCTCCCATGCGCTCGGGCTACCGGGTTGATGACGTTCACGCCGTTCAGCTCAGCGCCCGTCAGCCCGACGAAGGGCCGCAACTGCGCTTCTTCAAACTTCAGGTCCAGTAACGGCGTCCGCCGCCTCGCTGCCATGAAAACGAATGCCATGGACCCACGCCGAAGCGCCTCGGCAATTGTCGTGGCCGTCGCCGCGCTCGCCTGCCTGGCCGGCATGGCTATGACTCAGTCCGCCCAGGCGGCGACTTACGAAGGAGGCGGAGAATTCGTCGGGTTCGCAGGCGTCACGCGCACCGCAACCGTCGAGATCGCCGACCACGGAGACCTGTCCCTTTCCGGAGATTTCAATTCCGCGGCCTACCAGCAAATTTCCGGCGCCATCGTCGAACTGATCGAAACGCTCGAAGCCACGCCCGGCCCGCCCCAGATCCTGCTCCACCCCACCGGCCTGACGCTCACCAACGGCGCCAACGTAAGTTTCACAATTCAATTCATCGGAGCCCTGCCCAACACCATCCAATGGTTGAAGAACGATCAACCGATCGATCAACAGGCCGCTGCGTCGTTGAACGTCGCCCAAGTCGCGCGCAGCGATGAAGGCGATTACAAAGTCATCGTCACCGGCCCGGGAGGCCCGACCCGCAGCGATACGGCGGCGCTTCACGTGCTGACAGCACAACGGATCAGCCTCGTTCCAGCGACACATGGCGTGACTCGATTCCACTTCGGAGACGCCGACGGCAAACCTCTGCCTCCGACCGCGATTCAGGAATTCACGATGCAGACCTCCACCGACCTTCGAACCTGGCGGGATATTCCCACCACCGATTTCACTCAGGTCCTGATCGACGGACAAGTGGAGTTCACCCACACCCCAACGCCGCTGCCCGGAATTCGTTTCTACCGGATCCTCGAACGCAGAATTCAGCCATGAATTAGGGCGGCGCCTTTGGCGCTTTGCGATATCGGGACTCAAAACCCTGGAGGTTGCCCAGGGCTGACATAGGATTGACCCTTCGGGCCGTTTGATCCGCCAGCCAACACCCAGGTTCCTGCTTAAACTGACGCCATTCGGGTTAGGGGTGGGTTCGGCTTCAATCCAATGATCGATTCCCAGAATCTGACGTACGCCGTGCCCTCACAACGATTTTGAATCCTCCCAATAGTTGACTTAGCTAAGGCTTAGTTTAGTTTAACGAAATGAAGACAGTCACTGTCCATGAGGCCAAGACCCACCTCTCCAAACTGTTGGCCGAGGTTGAGCAGGGAAACGAAATCACCATCTGTCGCGGCGCTGTCCCCGTCGCCCAACTGACGGGTTTGAAGACAACCGCGCCAGCGCGCCCCAAAGTCGGTGAAATAACCTCGAAGCCAATCCACTACGACGACGACTGTTTCGCCTCACTGTCGGATGACGATCTCAAGGATTGGGGCCTCTGATGCGGCTTCTTCTCGACACCTGTGTGTTCATTTGGCTGACCTCCGAACCGAGCCGACTCAGCCAACCCGCCATTGACGCCCTCGACAGTCCCGCCAACGCATTATTTCTCAGCCACGCCAGTATTTGGGAAATCTATCTAAAGTGTGGAGCCGGCAAACTGACGCTGCCAACGGCGCCCGAACCCTGGATCGCAGAACAGCTCGCGGCCCGCCAGGTCGCCGAACAGGCAATCGATCTCCCTTCGCTTTCCGGCACACTCAAACTTCCCGGCCATCACCGCGATCCCTTCGATCGACTGCTGATCGCCCAGGCAAGGACGCATTCAATGACGCTCGTTAGTCCAGATCCGTGGATCGGCAAATACGACGCCAATCTGATTTGGTGAAGAAGGCCCTGAACTCAACGACCATCCAGCTGAACCACTCGCAACTGTGGGAAGCATTGCGGGAAGATTTGGCCGCGTAGCGAATCGCTCTTTCTCCCCCCGGAAATGCGCCCCGGTCACCAGACAGCGTCGACCGGAGAATCCTCCGCATGAAACCGGCGATCCCTCGTCAGCACGGGAACGCCCCACTGTAAGGCGGTCGCCGCGATCAACCGATCCGCCGGATCCCGGTGAGCCCAGTTCAACTCCGCCGTGTCCATCCAGAGTTCGAACGAGACGCCGGTCAATTCCATGAATTCCAGCTGTCGCAGCCGGGGAATCCAGGATCTCACCGAATCGGCCAAAAGGAGCTTTCCACCGCGCCGTTTCAGCTCCAACTCCCACAACGAGACTGCACAGAGAACGCATCGATCTTGGCCCGCAACGCAGGCGTCCATGAATTCGCGCGCCCTTGGGGAAAGCTGCTCCTCATCCGTCAGCCACCATAGCAGAACGTGTGTGTCCAGGATCATTGCTTGGGATCGTCCTCACGCAACGCTTCCCAGTCTTCTTCCGGAAGCGGCTTCATCAGTTCTTCCGCGCTGATCTGATGCTCCGGTTTCGCCAGCGCGCGCAGTTCAGCCAAGACCTCCTCCGTCTTGCTCTTGCGGACCAACGGGCGCACCTCCAACACCTCGCGCCCATGGTCCGTCACCACCAGCGTCTCGCCCGTGGCCTCAACCTCGCGGAAGTATTCCAGCATCTTCGCCTTCAACTTGCCTTTGGATACCGTCTTCATAACCAAAATATGACTAC
>JBLHKZ010000185.1:0-11778 GCA_047618185.1 Limisphaerales bacterium | reverse complement strand
AAAAAAAATCGCCCAGTCGCCGGACGGCTTTAACTTCGTCAGCTCAGCTTCTCGCCTGCTCGAATCTGCCGCGTGATTTCCAGCGCCAGATCGAGCGCTTCTTTGGCGGATTCACCGGACACCCGTGGCTGGCTTCTGGCTGTGATCGATTCCACAAAATGCTCCAGCTCCAGCTTCAACGGTTCGCTTTTTTCTATTGGCACGGGTTCGCTGACAATCTTCTTTCCCGCGAATTCGCTCACGACTTTGGAATGTTTCGCCGTCAGGAACGCGCGCAGGACCGATGACTTTTTCTCGCCGGCCTTCGCCAAGCGATAGATGTAGCCTTTTTGCTCACGATAATCGAGCGAGACGTAGCTCGGATCCTCGCCGCCGCTGAACACGCGAATCTTGCGCATTTGTTCAGGACTGATTCGGCTGGCCGTCAAATTGGCGACACAACCATTGGCAAACTTGATGCGTGCGTTGGCAATGTCCTCCGACTCGCTCAACACGGCGATCCCAGTGGCGTCGACGCTTTCCACCGGTGACCGCACGAAGGCCAGGACGACGTCCAAATCGTGAATCATCAGGTCCAACACCACCCCGATATCCATGCTGCGTGCGGGATATTTCGACAATCGGTGCGTCTCAATAAATCTGGGATTGCCGGCCGCCTTTTCGAGATAGGCGAAAACCGGATTAAAGCGCTCCACGTGACCGACCTGCAAAGTGCAATTGCGCTTCTGTGCAAGCGCGATCAACTGGGCCGCTTCTTCGCCTGTGTTCGTCATCGGTTTTTCCACGAGCACATGGCGGCCTCGCTCCAAGAGCATTCGCGCAAGGTCGAAATGGGTGTTGGTCGGCGTCACAATGCTCAAAGCGTCGGCGGCCTCAGCTGCTTCCACTTCGGAAGCGAAAGCTTTGACGCCATGTTTCCTCGCAATTTCACGGCCCAGCGTGGCGTCGCGATCGAACACGCCCGCGAATTCGAGGACGCCAGTCGCAGCCAGCTCGGAATAAATCCGCGCATGATGCTTCCCCAGGGAGCCTGTCCCCAAAACCGCTACTTTGATCAGCGTCGACACGCGGGGATGTATAATGGCCAATTCCGCGCCTTCAAAGAGGATTTTTCCGAAGGTTTCCACCAAAGCGAACCATTGGGCACGCTTCGCAAGTTGTTCCTGCCCCTTGTTGAGCCTATTGCGTCCGAAGTGACGATCGGCCGGAAGCCCCCCAGCAACTCAACGGCAAGGAAATCCCAACTCTCTTGCTGGCGGCGTTGAAAGCGCCTGGGGCCGCAGAAATCCATTAACATCTTGAAGCGCTCCTGATCGTTTGCCTACAGTCCGCGCGTGGAATCTATCGGGTATGTCGCCACCGCCTTCGCCGCCTATTTCATGGGTAGCGTCCCCAGTGGTTTTCTCGCCGGAAAGGCCAAAGGCATCGACATCCGCGCAACGGGCAGCGGCAATATCGGAGCGACGAATGTCACTCGGGCCCTGGGCAAGAAAATCGGCATTCTCGTGCTGATCGTCGATATGCTGAAGGGGTTTTTGGCCTGCCGCCTGGCTCCGCTGATTGCGCTTCGACTCGCGGGGCTGGAGCTTGCGGACCTCGACCCTCTCCACGAACGATTCGCCGTGATCGGCGGACTTTGCGCGATTCTCGGCCACAACTACACCTGTTGGCTGAAATTCAAGGGCGGCAAAGGCATCGCGACGACTTGCGGAGCTCTGTTGGCGCTGATGCCGATTGTCGGGCTTATCTGCATCGTTTCCTGGCTTGTCGTCCTCGCATTGTCCCGCTATGTGTCCCTCGCATCCCTCGCCGCCGCCGTCGCCGTTCCCATCTCCGCCTGGGCGACAAACCGCAGCTCGCTGATGATTGGCGTCGCTTTAATTCTGGGAACCCTTGCAATCTTCAAACACAAAGATAACATCCGCCGCTTGATCGCTGGAACGGAACAACGCATCGGCAAGAAGAAGCCGTGAACGTCGGATAAAACACATCGCATGAAGGTATCGGTATTGGGAGCGGGAGCCTGGGGCAGCTCCCTGGCAAAACTGCTGCACGAGAGCGGGAACGAAGTGACGCTTTGGGCGCACAATTCCAAACGGCTGGCGAAACTCGCCAAGACCGGCATCAGCGAACCCTATCTCTCCGGCGTCCAACTTCCGACCGATTGGAACACCGAGCCGAATCTTGAAAAGGCCGCCGCCAAGGCCGAAGTTCTGGTGATCGCGGTTGCCTCCAAGGCCTTTCGCACCGTCACCGCGCATCTTTCAAGTTTTGATCGCCTTGCCGTCACCTGCACCAAGGGGATTGAGTTCGACACCGGTTTCACGATGTCCAGCATTCTTGAGCAAACCATGCCCAAGGCAAAAATTGCCGCGATGTCCGGCCCCACGCTCGCGCTCGAAGTCGCCAATGGCGTTCCCGCGGCCATCGTCGCCGCCAGCAAGAATGAGGAAACCGCCGCCGCCGTTCAGACGCTCTTCCATCGCCCGGCGTTCCGCGTCTACACCAGCGACGATGTCTACGGCGTGGAGATGGGCGGCGCGCTCAAGAATGTCATCGCCATTGCCGCCGGCATCGGCGACGGCCTGGGGTTCGGCGACAACTCAAAAGCCGCCCTGATAACACGCGGAATCGTCGAAATAACCCGCCTCGGAGTCGCCGGAGGCGCGCGAACCGAAACCTTCTCCGGCCTCAGCGGGATCGGCGATCTGACGGCGACCTGCTATTCAAAATTGAGCCGCAACCGCAACTTTGGAGAAAGACTGGGAGGCGGAGAACAATTGCCACAGATTCTATTTGATTCCGCTAATGCCGCCGAAGGCTACCACGCCGCCTGCTCCGCCCATCAACTGGCGCAAAAACTCAAAGTGCCGGCCCCGATTATCAACGAGGTCTATGCTGTGCTCTACGAGGGCAAGGACGCGCGCAAAGCCGTCATGGACCTCACCCGCCGCGACCCCGGCTCTGAACGGCTCTGAAGTGAAAGTCAGCGCGTTCTTCTCCGCCATCGGCCCCGAGGACTCGTCGAGGGAGAAGGTGCAGGAGGCTCCACCTCGTTTGGCCGCATACGCCTTCTCCCACTCGTTGGCCAGAAACCATTTCAGGGAAGTGAGCAGGAACGATCGAAATCGCCCCTTCAAACTGTCAACCGTCCGCAGATATCCCCGCTCCAGTAACCGGGAAAAGAATCCCTGGGTGAGATCCTGCGCGTCATGGGATGAGTGTCCCCGCCGCCGGACGAATGAGTAGATGGGGTGCCAGTATTTGCGGCATAGTTCTTCCAGCGCCTGGGGCACCTCTTCGGTTTCCCCGTCGCGGGCACGGTAAACCTCGCTCCAAATCGTGGTCTGGAAATTCCCCGGATGGGAACCGGATCGCTAAATTCCGAGACACTTTCTGGAGTTTGAAAGGCGCCGACGGGGCCAGCCTCTTTCTCCGGGGAGCGCAAATTCCCATGTATTCCACGGTCTTTGATTGGACCAACGCCGCGGCGATCTCACGAATTTCCAACTTATCAAGACCGATGTCATCGGGCTGTCATTTTGCGGGTCAAAATCACCCACCCCGAGGCGGTGTTTTCGTTTTCATAACATCTGGTTGAGGTTCTTCAAGGGTTTCGATGAGGGTCCATTCTCTGAAAGTCGCCCCTTTGAGAATCCAGCGATGAGCGTCATCTCCCTTCCGCCGTCGCTGCCCTACAACTCCGCCTTGATCGCCGCGAGCAGATCCGCGTATTCCTCAAACGCCTTGAATTGCGGAAATTTCTCCTGGATCGATTTCGGGGAGTGAAAGAGAAACCCTACATCCGCCTCTTTGAGCATCGTCGTGTCGTTGAAGGAATCGCCAAACGAAATCACCTTGTAGTTCAGGCTCTTGAGCGCCACGACGGACTGCCGCTTTTGGTCCGGTTGCCGCAGGTGATAGTTCACAATGCGGTCGTCGGAGACTTCCAGGCCGTTGCAAAAGAGCGTCGGCCAATCGAGCTGTCGCATCAGCGGTTTCGCGAACTGCAGAAAGGTGTCCGATAGAATAATGCACTGCGTGATTGAACGTAATTCGTCCAGGAACTCCTTCGCGCCTGCCAATGGCGAAAGCGTTCCAATCACCTCCTGAATATCTGAAAGCTTCAGATCTCGCTCAGCGAGTATCTTCAGCCGGCCGCGCATCAGCTCATCGTAGTCAGGTATATCTCGCGTCGTCAGACGCAACTCCTCGATGCCGGTCTTTTCCGCGAATGCGATCCAAATTTCAGGGATCAAAACCCCTTCCAAATCCAATGTTACAATAGACTGTTTCACGGGCGGGAGCTTGGGCGCCGGGCGCGTGATTGTCGAGGCGATCCCCGCCTCACGACCAAGTCAGGGCGCAGTTCAAGATTTGGAAAAAGGAGCAATCGAACCTCCTGAAGCCCGACAGATTGAAGAACGCCGGGCGCGGCGCAAACAAAGACGGCGCGGGATTGCTCCCGCGCCGTCGCGTTAATTTCTTGCCGGCGCAGGGGCGCTCAGCGAGGACGATTAGAGCGCCTTGTCATCCGTTTCGTTCGTCCGGATTCGGATCGCCTGCTCGACCGGGATAACAAAGATCTTGCCGTCGCCAATTTTGCCGGTCTTGGCCGCCTTCGCGATGGTCTCCACCGCCGCGTCGACCTGATCGTCCGCCACCACGGTTTCGATTTTAATCTTCGGAAGGAAGTCCACCGTGTATTCGCTGCCTCGGTAGATTTCAGTATGTCCCTTCTGACGTCCGAAGCCTTTGACTTCGCTGACCGTCATGCCTTCGATGCCGATCTCCCCGAGAGCCTCTTTGACTTCCTCGAGTTTGAACGGCTTGATGATCGCTTCCAGTTTTTTCATAGGTCGTAGATCTTTTTTGTTTCGGTGTAAGTCTCAGTTTCAGGAGCTGTAGGCCTGCTCGCCGTGGTCGGCGACATCAAGCCCATCAATTTCGGCGTTCTCATCCACCCGCAAGCCAATAGTCTTCTCGATGACCTTCAAAATAGCCAACGAAACACCAAGCGTATAGGCCACAACGACAATGGCCGCCGTGAACTGAAGCCCCAGTTGCGTGCCCATCGTGTAACCCTCCGGCTCATAACCGCCAAATGTGGACGAGCAGAACACAGCGACGAGAATGGTCCCGATGAAGCCGCCCACGCCGTGGACGCCAAACACGTCGAGTGAGTCGTCATATTTGTATTTGGACTTCAGGATCACTGAGAAATACCAGCAGACGAATCCGGAAATTGCTCCAATGCACATCGCGCCGACCGGCCCGACATTTCCCGCCGCTGGCGTAATCGCGGCCAATCCGGCGATCGCGCCGGTGACGCAGCCCAGCACGCTCGGCTTGCCATTCTTGCGCCACTCGATGCAGGTCCAGACGATCGCCGCCGTCGCCGCTGAGATTTGTGTCACGACCATCGACATGACGCCCGCGCCATTCGCATGGAGCCCGCTGCCGCCGTTGAATCCAAACCAGCCAACCCAGAGCATGCCCGTGCCCATCACACACATCGGCAGATTGTGAGGAGCCATTTTCTCTTTCAGGTGGCCCTTTCGAGGCCCCACCTTGATGCAGATTACCAATGCGGCGATGCCCGCAGTGATATGGACGACGATGCCGCCAGCCAGGTCGATAACGCCTTTCTCAAGGAAGTAGCCGCCCGGCCCCCATACCATGTGGCAGACAGGCACGTAGACGAACAAGGCCCAGACAAGCGAGAAGACGACAATCGCCGAAAACTTCATGCGCTCGACGAACGCGCCAACGATCAGAGCCGGCGTGATGATGACAAAAGTCATTTGAAACAGAAACACCAGGACCTCGGGAATGCTGCCGCTAACCGTCTCGGGGGTGACCCCTCTCAAGAATGCTTTATCAAGTCCCCCCAAAAACGGGCAGACCTCCGTAAAAGCCAGGGAGTAGCCGCACACGAGCCAGAAAATCGTCATGATGCAGGTAATAAAGAAACAGTGCATCAACACGGACAACACGTTCTTGCTCCGAACCAGGCCGCCGTAGAAAAGCGAAAGTCCGGGAATCGTCATGAACAGGACCAGCGCTGTGGCCGCCATGATCCAGGCAGTGTCGCCGGAGTCGATTCCGCCACCTTCGCCAGTGTCCGTTTCTCCCTCGGTGGCGTCTTGGCCCTCCTCGGCCATCTCGGCCGCTTCCGCAGCGGCTTCCTCGTCGAACGTCGCTTCTTGCGCCACCGCGAAACCGCCTGCCAGGACGGTCAGCAGCAGCGTGATCCAGATTGAACTCAGTATTCTTCGCATAGCAGTTTTTCTCTTTTCTGTTCGTTGGTGTTGGTTGTTGCCGCTCCACTTCATGTGGAACGCGGACGTGTAACACGGGCGCCTCTTCGACCGAAACGCGGGATTTCCGAATTCCAGCAGGATTCACGCCCAGAATGAATTCATTTCATTCCAAACCGCCGTTTCGTTCATAACCTGCAATAAACTGCGTAAAAAAAATCTGATCGCCTGTCACCAAAACCTCTAGTGGCTTTTTTTGCGCATTCGAAGCTTCGTGCCTGCGCATATATCAACAGCTTGGTCGTTTATACCCACGCAGCAAAACGTAAAAAACGGCGTCCCCGAAATCGGGAACGCCGCATGAGAGGTTTTAGGCGACTCGCTGGACCTAGGAGGTCGGCACTTCAGCGATCGTCTTCAGAACACGCGAGCAAATCTGGTAAGGGTCGCCTTGCGAATTCGGCCGGCGATCTTCCAGGTAGCCCTTCCAATCATTGTTCTTAAAGCTGTGCGGAACGCGAATCGACGCGCCACGATCGGCGATACCCCAGCTGAACTTGTCGATCGACTGCGTCTCGTGCAGTCCAGTCAGACGCATATCGTTGTCCGGGCCATAGGCCGCGATATGCTCGTCGATGTTGTTCTCGAACGCGCCCATGAGCGCCTTGAAATAAGTCTCGCCGCCAACCTCACGCAAATGCTGCGTCGAGAAGTTGCAGTGCATGCCCGAGCCGTTCCAGTCGCCCGTGAAAGGCTTGCAGTGCCACTCGACATCGACCTTGTAAGCCTCACAAAGGCGAAGCAAGAGATAGCGAGCGATCCACATATCGTCGGCGCACTTCTTCGAGCCCTCGGCGAAAATCTGGAATTCCCACTGGCCTTTCGCCACTTCGGCGTTGATGCCCTCGTGATTGATTCCGGCCTCGTGGCACAACTCCATGTGCTCATCGACGATATCCCGGGCGATGTCGCCGACATTTGAATAGCCGACACCGGTGTAATATTCCCCTTGCGGCGAAGGGAAACCGCCGCCTGTGGGCCAACCCAACGGAACTCCGTCCTGAAAAAGGAAATACTCCTGCTCCAGGCCAAACCAGGCGTTCTCGTCGTCGATGATCGTGGCGCGGAAATTGGAAGGATGCGGATCGCCGTTGGGCAGCATGACTTCGCACATCACGATGAATGCGTTGTTGCGGCCGGCGTCCGGGTAAAGCGCCACCGGTTTGAGCATGCAGTCGGAGTCGACGCCCTCAGCCTGTTCGGTGGAGCTACCGTCGAATCCCCACATTGGGCAATCGTCCAGGGACTTGGGCGCTTCGTCCGCCACTCGGGTTTTGCCGCGGAGGTTGGGAACGGGCGTATAGCCGTCGAGCCATACGTACTCGAGCTTGATTTTAGACATGATTCTCTAACTTTCGAATGGTGTTTGTTTTATTTGGAGCGAGGCTTTTAGCCTTTCTCGTAATCTTCGCCAATCCTAAAGCAACCGTCGTGCCAGCTTTTCCGATAGCGCCTTTCGACAAATTTTGCCGGAGCGGCGCCCATGTGTTAGCGTCCGCCTCAACGCTGCGCCATGAAGGAAATAAAAGACACCAAACGCGCGACCGTCCATGTCGGATTCGATGGTCGCGTACACAAACGCTTCGGCGGCTCATTTGCCAAAAAACGCTTTGAAAACGAAGTTAACGTCTTGAAATACCTCAGTAAACGCGACTGTAAATTCGTCCCCACAGTCCTCCATACAGATCCTGCTGAACTCTACCTCGTCACCTCCAATTGCGGCGCCATCGTGAACCGTCTCAGCGACGACAAACGCCAAAAACTTTTCGATGAGTTGGAAAACTACGGTGTGCGCCATGGGGATCCCTTTGTGCGCAATGTGACGTATAATACGCAGCTTGGTCGTTTTTGCATCATTGACTTTGAATTCGCGACCATCCTCGAAACCGGGGAAGGACTCACCATCGAAGATCTGGAAAAACTGGAAAGACCGGCATGAACGAGGCGCCAATGGAATACACTTGGACGGGGCAGACGCATTGCGGGCGCGTCCGAAAAAACAACGAGGACGCCTTTCTCGCGCTTATGTTCGACGCTCAGGAGGTCCAGTATCTGGGCAAGGAGGGCGAGGCGCCCGCCGAAGGCAACGAATTCATTTTTGCAGTGAGCGACGGCATGGGCGGAGCCAACGCGGGCGAATTCGCCAGTCGCAGCGCGCTTCAGAGCATGACCGATCTGATCGCACGACAGTTCCACCAACGCGCCAGCGACAGTCTGTCAGACCGCGAACAACGCTTGCGGGAGTTCTTTCAACGCGTGCATGAAGAAGTCCAAAAGATGGGCCGGCACTACCTCGAATGCCGCGGCATGGGCGCGACATTGAGCGTCGGTTGGTTCAGCGGAAACTTGCTGCACATCGGCCATGTCGGCGACAGCCGGATTTATCACCTCCCGGCTGCGGGCCCAATGAAGCAACTCACCGAAGATCATACCGACGCGGGCCGCCTTCGGCGTGAGGGCAGGATCACTGAGCGCGAAGGCCGCATTCATCCGACCCGACATTTGCTGGAACGCTCGATCGGAGCTCAACCGCACGCCGTGGAACCTCAAATCGCCACGTTTCCCATCACCCGCGGAGATCGATTTATTTTTTGCACCGACGGGATCATTGACGGCGTCTGGGACAAGGGCATGGAAAAATACGTGCGAACTCCCCCGCCCTACCTGATCGATCTCCCACCCGCCGAACGCCTGGTCAAGGAAGCGCTGGAGGCCTCCGGGCGCGATAATCTCACGGCCGTCGTCGTCGAGACGCGCTGACCCAAAAAAACCGGCGAAGACTTAATGTCTCCGCCGGTTTGCGACTGTTGGATTATCGGCGTTCGCCGACGGTTCTACACCGCCGCGTCGCCTTTTTCGTCCGTCCGGATACGCACCGACTCTTCGACCGGGATGACGAAGATCTTACCATCGCCGATCTTGCCGGTCTTGGCCGCCTTCGCAATGGTCTCCACGGCGCTGGCAACCTGTCCGTCGGACACCACCACCTCGATCTTGATCTTCGGCAGGAAGTCCACAGTGTATTCGCTGCCCCGATAGATCTCGGTGTGGCCCTTCTGCCTCCCGAATCCCTTGACCTCGCTGACGGTCATGCCTTCGATGCTGATCTCACTGAGGGCCTCTTTGACTTCCTCGAGTTTGAACGGCTTGATGATCGCTTCTAATTTTTTCATAGCTGTGTTTTTTAAATGTTCTGAATCGTTATGAATTCGGTTTAGTGGTTGTAGCCCGTTTCGCCGAACTCGTTGAAGTCGAGCCCCTGCTCTTCCACATCTTCATCGACGCGAAGGCCAACCGTCTTGTCGATCGCGATCAACGCGACCACGGAAACAACGCCGCTCCAGATGATCGTTACGATCACGCTCTTCATCTGAATAAACACCTGCGCCAACATTGCTGTATCGCTGTTGGCCTCGTGATACCCGCTTCCTCCAAAGGCCTTGTAGGCTACCACGCCAGACAAGATCGCGCCGACAATACCGCCAATGCCGTGAACGCCAAAAACGTCGAGACTGTCATCGTATCCGAATTTCTTCTTCAACGTCGTGGCGCCGAAGTAGCAAATCACGGCGGCTGAGAATCCAATAATAATGGCGCCCAGCGGCCCGCACACGCCGGAAGCCGGCGTAATAGCCACCAGACCGGCGACCGCGCCGGTGGCGACGCCCACGGCTGTGGGTTTGCCCGTGCTGCACCATTCAACAATCATCCAGGTGACGACCGCAGTCGCCGTGGCGATCTGAGTGGCGAGCATGGCCATGCCCGCGACACCATCGGCAGCTAGCTCACTGCCGGCGTTGAATCCGAACCAGCCGACCCAGAGCATCGACGCGCCGATCACAACCAGCGGAACGTTATGCGGCATCATCAAAGTTTTCGGGAAACCCTTGCGTTTGCCGACCAGAATGCAGGCCGCCAGACCCGCAATGCCCGCGTTGATGTGGACAACATTGCCTCCCGCGAAGTCGATAACGCCCCATCCCCAGAACAATCCGTTTGGGTTCCACGCCATATGCCAGATCGGCAGATACGAGAAAATAAACCAGCTGATCGTGAAAAGCAGAATGGCCTTGAACTTCATCCGCTCAGCGAATGCGCCAACAATGAGCGCCGGTGTGATGATGGCGAACGTCATCTGAAACGTCGCATAGACAGATTCGGGAATCGAACCGGTGAGCGATTCGAGCGTCAGATGATTCAGCCCCAGCATGCTCCAATCGCCTCCGATGAATTTTCCTTCACCGCCGACAGCCAGCGCATATCCGAAGATCACCCAGAGCAATGACATCACGCCACAAATGGCGAAACACTGAACCAACACGGAGAGCACGTTCTTCGAGCGCACCAGGCCGCCGTAGAAAAGGGCGAGTCCGGGAAGCGTCATGAACAGGACCAACACCGTCGCGACAATCATCCACGCCGTGTCGCCGCTGTCGAGCGTTGCCGCGGCCTCATCGCCACCATCGCCTGCGCCAGCTTCGTCGCCCTCAGCGCCTTCGTCAGCCATTTCGGCGGCTTCAGCTGCCGCTTCTTCCGCCGCGGACGCATCGCCGTCCTGGCTGTAGACCGATAACGGCGCCAGGCACAGCGCGCCCAAGAGTAGGTATTTCCAGATCAATCGTTTCATGTCGTTTAGTCCTGTCGTCTGTCGTTGTTTATGTTTCGTTCTCAAGTTAACAGCTGATGAATTCGATCCATCAAGCAGCTCGGCGCCAATCACTGCGTCACTTCGCTGACCCCGTAGCAGCGGCGGCGCCAGATGCTTCAAACCGCTCATCCAGTTCATGCAAATCACTGATTCAGTTTTGTTTTCGGCGTTTATTTGTTGAAAATAATTTAGCAAAGCCCGGGATTCGACAATCGCCACCGCCACCGCCCGACGGGAGGCGTGGTCAATTATCGACAAGGCGCCCATTATCCAACACGGGCGATGTCAGATGCGACGTGCGAGTCAACCTGATACAAACGAGAATCGGGCGAGCCGCCCAATTCAGCCCGCGGGACGCGGGGCGCCGCCTTGGTGAGCGCTTTCGCGTAGACGTGGCCCAAATACGGTAAGAGTTGGAGTAATCTCGATCGTAAACTCATGCGTAACCGCCGCGAAATGAAGCTTCCTCGCAAAATTTTATACAAATCGGGCGCGCGGGTTGTCTATTGGGTAGATATGCAGGATGAACCTCATACAATCCCGACCTGGTTGGAACCGCTTTACGAAGCTCAGGCCGCCGGGCTGATCCTCTATGGCCGGGCGCTGAGCCTGAGCCATTCAGAATCCGAGGATGTGCTGCAGGAGACTTTTCTGCGGCTGATGAAGCTCACCTCGCGCCCCGACACCCCGGAGTTCTATTGCCTCCGCGCGTTCCGAAACCGCGCGATCAATTATCGGCGCGGATTCTGGCGTCGAATAGCGCGGGAACTGGAATCCAGCCGCTGGTTCGAACGATCCCCGGACGAAACG
>JBLHKZ010000184.1:0-11836 GCA_047618185.1 Limisphaerales bacterium | reverse complement strand
AAGCGAGGTCTCCGGCAGAAACAGGACCGACGAAAGTAAGGTTGGTGGAGCCGTGGGGATTCGAACCCCAGACCTCCGCGTTGCGAACGCGATGCTCTACCAACTGAGCTACGACCCCAACCATGCGGTCCGTCGATTTGACGGGGCGCGGAGAATAGGAAACTATTCCGGCCAAGATCAAGCGCTTTTAGCGCGGCTTTTACTTTTCCTGCTTTTCCGCATTCCTCGCCAGAAAACACCGCGCCTCGATTTGATTTTGAAATTACAATCCGCTAGGCTCGCCAAAATGAAGTCGTTACTCTCTGCATTGCCTCTTTCCAATTGTCTGAAATCGTTTCTCGCCGCCCTCGCCGCCTGCGCCCTGTTGGGCTGCGGCGGCGATGCTGTCGAGATCCAGACCGATGTGTCTATCGAAGATTCGTCCGACGAACCGCCCCCCCCGCTAACCAACTCGACCGATTCGACCGAGGGCAGGCTGTCTCTCGAAGATAGCGCCAGGTTAATGGCGCCCAAGGGGCAAGACCTGATCGAGGCTCCGTCCGCCGGCATGGACGGAGGAACCGCCGGGCTGTCATTTACCGAAACGCTGCGTAAAAAAGCAGAAAATGGCAACCACGCCTCCGCCCAGATTCTCGGTCGCAAACTGATCACCGGTGACGGCGTCGAGAAAGATCTGAAAGAGGGCCTCAAGTGGGTAACACTCGCGGCCAATCACAATAATGCAAAAGCGCAGGCTCAACTCGGGCGACTCTACGAAGACGGCAATGGCGTCCCGCAGAACGCACCGCTGGCCTATGCCTGGTATCTGATCGGAGCCAAACAGGACGATCCCGACGCCATCGAGCGCATCGGCATCCTCGGTGAAAAGCTGAGCGATCTGGATCTCGAGGAAGCCGAGCGACTAGCCGCAGACTTTGTCTCGAAATAGCCCGAGCATGACCCGGTATCCCGACCTCAACGACAAGGTTGTCCTGCTCACCGGCGGAGCCAACGGCATCGGAGCCGTGACCGTTCGCCAATTTCACGAACAGGGAGCGCGCATCTATTTCAGCGATGTGGACGCCGACGCCGGCGCCGCGCTGGCCTCGGAGTTGGGCGACAAGGCCGTGTTCCGCAAGGTCGATCTGCGCCGCGAAGCGCAGGTCCGCGCCTGGATCCGGCAAGTCGGCAAACGTGAGAAACGCATCGACGCGCTCGTGAACAACGCGGCGCGCGACCCGCGAATCACGCTTGAGGCCATGACGGCGGCGGATTGGAACGACTTGTTCGCGACCAATCTGCGCGCGTTCTTTTTCACCTCGCAACAGGCCGCCCCCTTCATGAAGAAACGCGGCGGCGCCATTATCAATTTCTCCTCGATCACGATTCATATCTCCCCGCCCGACATGAGCGCCTACGTGGCGACCAAGGGCGGCATCCTCGGTTTCACGCGCGCGCTCGCTCGCGAACTCGGCCCCCATCGCATTCGCGTGAACACGCTCTCGCCCGGCTGGATCATGACGGATCGGCAGCTCGACCAATTCGTCACGCCGGCCATCAAGAAGAAGCTTCGCGAGGTGCAATGCATTCCCGATCTCCTGCAGCCCGAAGAGATCGCCAACGTGGCGCTATTCCTCGCCAGCGACGCCAGCAGCGCAATTACCGGGCAGGAAATCCTGGCCGACCGCGGCTGGGCCCACGGTTGAGAAACTGGGGATTGCAAAAGCCATCATCTCCCCTCGCCTTCGCTTTTTCCACGCGCCGTTAGCCTTCTGCCCGGCCATCTCAAGATTTCGACCGCGCCGGCCCATTTCATGCCCTTGCTCCGCCGCAGACGCCACGCGTCAAATTGCCATAATGCCCCAAAAAAGTTGTAATTTACGCGGCTGCCATCCACGAGTAGAATTCACTGCGTGATTCGACATTCATCCCGATTTGCTCGCGGTTCATTGATCGCCACTGAGACAACGCGCCTCTCCGTCAGATGAAGACCCTTTTTTCCATTCTTCCCAGTTTCGCTCATCAAAAGGCCGGAAAGCGAAACACCGCTTTGCTGCTGCGGTTCATGCTGTTGTTGACCGTTATGGTGATCCTCTACTCGGTCGTCTTCCAAATCTTGATGCTCCGAGAATTTCAATTGGGCCTTCAGAACTACAAACACCATTCCTTGATGACCGGTTTCTACTGGGTGCTGACGGTCATGTCCACGCTGGGTTTTGGTGACATCGTCTTCTATGGGGATCTCGGCCGCGCCTTCTCCCTACTGGTGCTGTTTTCGGGGATTATCTTTCTCCTCGTGATTCTGCCATTCACGTTCATCGAGTTTTTTTACGCTCCCTGGATGGCGGCGCAACAGGCCGCGAGAACTCCGCGGGATCTGCCGAAAAACACCAAGGGTCACGTCATTCTCACACATCACGATTCCATCACCGCCGCTCTGATCACAAAACTGCAACAGTACAACTATCCTTACGCGCTCGTGACGCCCGATCCCAGCGCCGCGCTCGATTTCTACGACCAGGGCATCAATGTCGTCGTAGGCGATCCCGATCGCCTCGAAACCTATGACCGACTGCGAATCCAACAGGCCGCCATGGTCGTCGCGACCGACACGGACATCGTCAACACGAACATCGCGTTCACCGTCCGGGAGACCAACAAGACCGTGCCCATCGTCACCACGTCCAACACTGAATCCTCCCTCGACGTCCAACAACTGGCCGGCAGCAGCAAGGTCGTGCAGTTCGGCGAAATGATGGGCCAGGCCCTTGCCCGCCGCACCATGGGCGGAGACGCCGTGGCCCACGAAATCGGGCAATTCGACCAACTCTACATCGCGGAAGCCACCGCCAATGGCACGCCGCTGGTCGGCAAAACCATCGCCGAGAGCAACCTGCGCGTCATTGCCGGCATTTCCGTCGTCGGAGTCTGGGAGCGCGGCCAGTTCCAACCCGCCTTTCCCGAGACCAAGATCACCGCCAACACCGTTCTCGTGCTCGCCGGCTCCAAACAACAAATCGCAACCTACGACGAACTCTTCTGCATCTACCACCGCACGGATGCGCCGGTCGTCATCATCGGCGGAGGACGCGTCGGACGCTCCACCGGAGCCGCCCTTGAGGAACGCGATATCGACTATCGCATCGTGGAATCAAACGCCGATCGCATCCAAAACAAGGACAAGTATGTTTTAGGCGACGCGGCGGATTTCGAAGTTCTACAGGCCGCCGGCTTGCGCGACGCTCACACCGTCATCATCACCTCGCATGATGACGACACCAACATCTACCTCACCATCTATTGCCGCCGCCTGCGACCGGACATCCAGATCATCAGCCGCGCCACCCTGGAGCGAAACGTGCAAAGCCTCCATCGTGCCGGCGCGGACTTCGTCATGTCCTACGCCAGCATGGGCGCGAACGTGCTGTTCAACCTGCTCCAACGAAATGACATCCTGATGGTCGCGGAAGGACTCACTGTATTCCGGGTCAAACTTCCCGCCGTGCTCGCCGGCAAAACCCTGATTGAATCCAACCTCCGCGCCGAAACGGGCTGTAGTGTCATCGCGATCGGCAAGGGCGCCGACATGCACATCAATCCGGAACCGACCCAAAAACTGGAAGCCGATTCCGATATCGTCCTAATCGGCAGCGTTGAAAACGAAGATTTATTTCTCCGACAATACGGAAACTCCTCAACGGCCTGAAAACCTCCGTTGCGCGGCGCCTAGGCATCTGCTAGAAAAGGCAGCCCGACGGATGCGGGTGTAGTTCAATGGTAGAACGCGAGCTTCCCAAGCTCGACACGAGGGTTCGATTCCCTTCACCCGCTCCACTTTTCAGCCCCAAAAAAACCCTGTTTTATTGAATGAAACGCACTTTCGGCGTTTTGCGCAATACTGTGCAACTCGGGGAAATACAGGACTAGGGTTTCCCCTTTTTGTCCCCTAAAACTACAGTGAACGCTCTCGATTGCAGCCGGACTTGTAACGGAGTTATCGATTCTAACACGGTGAAGGCAGTGCTGTTGTCATCGACGTCTGCCTGTGCCGGGTCCGCCGCCGGCGCTGTAGTGCGGATTCGGCGAAGTCGGTTCAGGCCGCGGAGTCCCGCTTCTCCGATAGGCGGTATTCGCCGCCCGTCTTAATTTGACACGCGCACGTTCTCGCTTCCACTCGCGCCTTTCGGCTGCGGTCATTCCCTTTTGGGGCGGGTGTGCGCCGCACTATTGGAGCGCCGCATACAATATTTTAGGAATCAGACTCAATCGAGGGAAGCGAGGTAGAGGGAGCGGCAATTGTTGGAACTGCTGACGACTGAAACCAGATAGTTGCTTGCTTACAGCGAGACGACAGAGGCGGACTCAAAATTGAGGCTGTCGGACCGCAGTAAATCAAAGACGAGATTGCCCAAAGTCGGTCGGCATGAGGAGCGGGAGAAGGGATCACCCGCCGACTCATCATGCTGTACAGCTTTTCCTGCTTCACGACTCGATTAGTTTTTCTTTTGCCGCCCGCGACCACGCCTTGATCGCCAACTCTCGCTTCAATGCCGATCCCTTGTTCCTTGCTTCTTCCTGATATTCCAGCGTGACCGGAAGTCGGCTGCGTGTGTACCGTGACGCGGTGCCTGCATTGTGCTGTTCGACACGTCGCTCCAGATCATTCGTGATGCCGGTGTAAAGCGAGCCATCAGCACATCGCACGAGGTAGACAAACCAGCTTTCAGCCAGTTGCTTCTTCAGCTTCAGGACCGCAACTTCCTTGGCCTTGGCTTCAACCTCAATGGTCAGTGGCAAGCCACGCCAACAATCAGGAAAATCCTGCACGTCGATGAAGTCGTGGTGACGTTTCGGCTTTGGCCCGTTCCAACCTTCAATCGGGCTGGAAATGTGAAACATCGGCTGCCGGCCCCAAGTGGCGATGGCTTGCTCAGTGGCTTCCTCGATGGAGAGCTCATCCTGGTTGCAGCGATGGTGGTGAACGTCGTAGACCAACGGGATACCTTCAGCCCGACACACCGGCAGCAGTTCTGATGGCGTGTAGGTAGTGTCGTCATTCTCAACCGTCAGTCGGCTTCGTGCCCGGTCTGACAGGCGGCTCAGGTTACTGGCGAATCGGGCCAGAGCATTCGGCTTGTCGCCATACCCCCCGCCACCGTGGATATTGACGACATCGGCTCCAACCCACTCAGCAACCTCGGACTGATATTCAAGTTCAGCAATGGATCGGTCCACCACGTCGGGCCGAGGCGAGTTCAGAACAACAAACTGGTCGGGATGGAAGCACGTTCGGATGTCGTGATCTCCGGCGAATTCGCCGCACTCCTTGAATCGCCGTATGATCTCATCGCCGTCCTGAAGATCGGCCACGTCGTAGCCGCACTCAGCGTGAGTTTTCAGCGGCAAGAGTTGACTGTTTATGCGGAAGCAGCCGATTCCGTTGTCGGCACAGAATTGCAGCGATGCCTGCAATGCGTCGGCGTTCGCCATGCACAGCCCGGCCAGCTTCGCCAATGCAGCATCACGATCCATGCTGCTGATAGCTTTGACCGTGGTGTTGCGGAACTTGATGGGCTGGTCGCGGAAGATGCAGCACAGGCCCAAGCGGATTGAGGAATCGTTCGTCATTATCCCCAATTCTTCCACGTCATGCAGAGTTGCAGCAAGGTCGCAATTGAAACCCACACGAAGTAAAGCACCTGGGCCAACGCGGTTGCCAGATGGGATTTGCCAGTTCCCGGATTGCCGATCAGCAGGACGTTCTCCTTTCGGTCGATGTATTCTCCGCGCATGAGTTCACGCACGACCGCCTCGTTGATCGAGGCCTGGGCTTTGAAGTCAAAGCTCTCCAGCGTTTTGAGAACCGGGAACTTCGCCGCGCGGATGCGTCGCTCGGCGGCTCGTTGCTCCCGTTCGATATGATTGGACCCCACGTTTTGGCCCATTCCTGATGAGACAGTTTCCGGTGAAAAACAGGGAATTCATTCTGGATTTCCATTCCAGACTTGAGGACCTTGTCATTAATGCCAAGGTTCCTGACCAAATCCCGCTTCAAGCTTGGATTGGAATGTCCGACGAAGCTTTACTACACTAAGAAGGAGAAGGTCTATGCCGACAGCGGCCTTTCAGACCCTTTCCTGGCAGCCCTGGCTGAAGGGGGTTTCCAAGTGGGAGAATTGGCCAAGAGCTACTTCCCTGAAGGACATGACATCGAGACCTTGGATTACGATGAGTCTCTCGAGCAAACGGCCGCGCTGCTCGGCACCGACGAAGCCACGGTTTTTGAAGCGGCAGTCAAACACGAGAACCTCTTCATTCGTGTCGATGTCTTGAAAAAAACGGGGACCCGCTTGGACCTAATCGAGGTCAAGGCGAAGAGCATCGACCCCACGGAAGCTGCGCCCTTCGAGACCAGAAATGGGATCGACTCCAGGTGGAAGCCCTACCTTTACGATGTCGCCTTTCAAAAACTGGTGGTCGCCGCCGCCTTTCCCCAATGCGAGGTTCGGGCGTATCTGATGCTGGTTGACAAGTCCGTCATCTGCCCCACGGATGGTCTTCATCAGAAATTTGCGAATGAAGATATAGCTGGGCTCGATGAAGATAAGATCATGGAACTGGCGAAAAAATCGGAATTTGTGAATGAAGATGCGTCGATAAACGCCAACAAATCAGATTCAGGATACACCTTTTTCAACTTCCCAAGGCCGGATCTGGAAGACTGAGGCGCGTCCGAGTATGAACTGGGCTCAATCCTGTGATCTCCCAAATGGTTGCACACTGACAACGGGGCGAAGTTTGCAAGCAAGGCCTTGAGTGGATGAGATCGCTTCAGGATGCTTTTGACGCGAGAATGCACACCATGACCAAGGCAACGTTGAGCGATGTTGACACAGGACGAATCGACAGGTTCTTGCCCGCTGTTTTTTCAGGTTACAAGTTGCGTTGGCTCGGCACGCATGGAGCCAGCCACTGGGCGCGGGTAATTTTTAACGGGCTGATACTGTCAGACGTTACAGGCGCCGATCCGGATGTGCTGGTGATGTTTGGGCTTTTCCATGATTCGAGACGGATTAACGATCTGCACGATCCGCCGCATGGAGAAAGGGGCGGGAAACTTGCCCAGGAAATGCTCTTGGAAGACGCGGACTGGCCGCAGGAGAAAACCAGTCTACTGGTGGAGGCTTGCAACAAACACACAGCAGTGCGGCATCACGATAACGTGACCATTCAGACTTGCTGGGATGCCGACCGCCTAGATCTGTCACGAATTGGCGCAACCGTCGATTGCGATTACCTCGGACCTTGGGCTACGAGTCACCCGCCCATTGTCGAGGCCGCATCAATTCGTGCTCGCGAAAAACAATTCCCGTTTGCCGATGTTTTTGAAGAATCGAGTTTGGTATCCAATGAGATTTGACTTGGGGGAAATCCAGCGACTGCGCGCCTTGAGAAACGGTAACGCCGAATTCAATGGGTTGTTTGCTAATCAATTTCCGAAGGCCAAGGCGTTGGGGATCGCTCTCAAAAAGCAGCACTTGACCCGCCGTGACTGGGAATTCCACCCGCCGCCAACAATTCCTTTTAGTCGAGCGACTACGCAAGCAGCACTCCCATTGGCCGTCTCTGTCCGCTGAAGGACACTGTGTATTTCGAGCGCCTCAAGCGGCACCGGGTCGTAAAGCTGACTGATCGACTTCTCCTTTGGCGACTCGTTTTCCGAGTTGGGTGATGTGATTGTCATCATTCTGGCAAAGTCGCCCTTGCCTCCTGGTTTTCTTTCGTGCTCTCCAAGGTGCCCCAGAGGGTCTTGGCGTCGGTTAGTTTCCGTGGAATTCCCGGTTTTCCGAATAGCGCTATTTCATTTTCCAATCTCGATCACCGTCAGCAAATGTTTTGCCCGCGAGTGCGCTACGTATTGTTCCGAGCGCGCCTTGGGTTCATCGGATTGTTTTTCAATAATCACCACAGCGTCGGCTTCAAGACCTTTGAAGCGCTTCGCGGTTGAGATAAGGACTCCCTTGTTGTCGCTCCACTTGTCGAAATTTTGAGTCGCCGGGATGGTTCCGAAATCTTTGGGCCATTCATGTTGGTCCGACGACGGCGCGAGCACGACTACCTGGCGATGCTTCATGCCGCCCTGTCCGGACATGCACCATTCCCGGACTTTCTTACCCGCGGCTTGGAACGCCGCCTTCAGGTCGGTCGCGGACCGGAATTCGGGATTATCCCCTGCAGGCGAGCCGTCACGCACGCTGGGTTCAATACTGACCAGTTCGGCGCAATGATGGGCGATCTTCACCGTGTTCCGGCAGTTGACTTGAAGCACGAAAGGCTTACCAAGCTCGACACGAGGGTTCGATTCCCTTCACCCGCTCCACTTTCACGCCCCAAAAACTCCCCATTTTTATTGACTGAAACGCACTTTCTCTTTTTTTGCAATGCTGTGGGATTCGGGGAAACTCAGGGAAAGGGTTCCCTCTTTTCGTCCCGTGAAATCTACAATTTTCCTTTCCGCGCTTCGTGCCCCAGCCCCCCGACACCGGCGCTGGCGCGCAACCAGCTGGCCGCGCCCGGTTTGATATTTGCGTGGCGAGTTTTTCGTTCGCGGGCAACCGCGATCAATCCCTCCCAAAATCGCTGGCGCACATCATATCGCTCCGCCCGCTTTCTCCTGCCTACCTGTTCCTTCTCCCTCAATTGGACTTGATACTCGTTCGCCTCCGGCAGCGGGATGATCTGCTGCACATCGACCAACGTCATGTCGCCGTCGCGATAGGGCCGCAGGCGGACGCACCGAATGTCAATGTCGCGCTCGCGGAGCCAAAGCACGGCCGTGGTGAGTTCCTTCCCGAAATCCTCGGAGACCAGAACCATCCGCACATCGGAACCAAAACTCTCCTCGTCCGGTTCGCTCCACCCCAGGAATTCCAAGATTCCGCTCCGGGCGTCCTCGACCGGCTTCCCTATACGGATAAGAAACTCACCATGAATCTGCGCCGCGCGCTCAAAGGTCATCGCCGAGACCATGGCGGCGTAACGAATCGCCTGGAGCTCCATGTGCCCGCCGTCCGTGGTCCGCTTCAACTCGATCACGACAAGGTTTGCGTCCAAGTCGATGGCGAGCAGATCGATCCGTCGCCGGCTGTCGTCCCAGTCGCTAAACTCCTCGCTCAGCACGTAGAGATCATCTCCCAGCACGTCGATCTGAGTGCGCAGCAACCGCTGAAGGTCATCGCGCTCGCGCACCTTCAAATCGGTGAAGGACGCCTCACCGAGCGGACGGAAAGAGTCAGGAGTCATTTCGTAGAGCGGCATGATGTCGGAGGCCAGTGTTCTTAGGGAAGGCCGAGAATCCAGCCTTCGATTTGCGCGGTGGCAAGTTCATCGGGTTGCAGGTTTGGTTGAAAGAACTCGGGCAGCTTGTCGGCGACGGCGGTTTCCCGGAGCCAGCGGGCCACGGAATAGGCGTCGTGCTGGTCGGGGGTGCGGCCTTCACGCGGGAAGGTCTTGTTCCACAACGACGGGTAGACTTCCGCGATGACGTGCCGGTCCGCTGGCGGTTCCCAGCCGTCAAAAGGCCAGAAATGAATGTGCTCGCCCAGTCGCTGGCGAAGGAAACGCAGCCATGGCAGGCCGGCGTGCGTGGACTTTGCCACGCTGCCGGGAACGTCGAAGTGGAAGACCGACTTCGCGCCCTTGCTCCGGCGTTCGCACAACCGCCGCCAACGCGAATCCCCGCCGCGCTTGCCGCCGTTTCCCGAAAGTCCATCCCGGACGCAATCGACGTAGGTGTGTTCTTCGTCGGTGGGCCAGTATTTGTGGAAATCGTCGAGAAATGCGGGCCAGTCCAGGGGGACCGCGTGAGTCATGAAATACTCCATGGGAAAGGAAAACGCGTGATCGATGCCGACGATGGCGGGCGGGCCGTCGGCAAGTTCCCCGGCCAGCCATTCCGCGAGTCCCCGGCGGGTCCAATACTTGCGGGGACTCGGCGGCGGGGGAATCTCACTCGGCGCCCTGTCCGGCGTCGCCTCGAACAGCCGCAGGCCCGGCAGGCTCTTTATGGGCGTCTCCGCTCCCGAGTAGTCGATTCCAAGATGGCGGGCAAATTGCGGCATGGGGAATCAGGCGGCGGTAAGTTCCGCCGCGAGCTTGGAAAGACGTTTCACCTCGGTGTCGTCAGGCGTTTGACCGGCCAGCCAGAGCAACAGTTTCGCAAAATCCTCGGGTGGAAATGGTCTCTGGTCTCGCGGGTTCGGAATCTGGCCGAACCACTGATGCAACTGTCCGGTGGTCAAGCGCGGCGGATTGTGAACTTCGCGGAAAATTGGCTCACAGGCGTGGAATGCCCCGCATTCGATGGCCCGCAACCGATAGGCGCGCTCCCACTCTTCCAAGTTGGCTTTGTAGCGGTCTGTCTGGTCGAGCGGGCAGCAACCGTCGGGATGAACCATGCAGTTGGACGGCAGGCGCAGTTTGTGCTCGCGATACCATTGGGCTGCCTGCTCATGCGCCTTGAGTCCACGACGGTTCGCGTGCTCCAGCCATGATTTGAGGATCCTGAGGACCGCGACGATTCGCCGCGACCTTTCCGTTCCAGGGGGATAATCGAATTCTTTGGTCACGTAGACGACCACATCACCCTCGCGCAATTGTGGCGCGAAGTGTTCCGCCCGGCAGAGGGCGGTGATGGACGGGAACTCGGACTCCAGGTCTGGTTCGCGACGGCAGGAAGCATCAATAAATGCCGGCAATGCGTGTTGCGCGATAGCGTTTCGGCCGGGGAACGTCTCGGCTAATGGTCGAAACTCGTTAATGTAGCAGGCGACGCTCACGCGGGCAGATTTGGAGCCGTAAGTTCGGCGACGAGGGCTTGGAGGAGGTTCTTGGCGGTGGCGCGGGAGGCGGCGAGCTGCGTTTCCAACTCGTCCACCAAGGCCATCAGTTGATCCACTTTGGCCACGATCCGGCGTTGTTCGGCGAGGGGTGGGAGTGGGATGGCGAAGTCGCGAGCGTTAGTTAAGCTGATGTTTGGCTGAGCACTCGTCACACGCGAAGAGAGCATGTAGTCGATCGCCGACGGGCTGTTGAGGTAGTGGAGGAGAAATTGGGGGCAAACCCCGTCGGTCTCCCGAACCAATCGAATCAAAGCAACAGCCTGATTGATGTTAGCACTCTCCCTAAGGTTGTAGATCGCAGTTCTTCCTATCGATGCTCCAACAAGGTTCATGAGAATGTCACCGTGTTTGAGGATGGAGCGCGGCTCAATCTCGTTGAATTTCTTCTCAACGTATTTGAGCTGGTCGAGTTTCCTGAGGTTGTAGTTGCCGACGTTCTCGCTCGTAATGAAGAGCACGCCCTCAGTTTTAGATACGTATGCGACACCCTGCCATTTCGGCGATGAACCCTTCGTAATAAGCTCAGTAACCGTTGCGAGTTTTTCCCAGCACCAAGACTCGGGTAGATCAAAGGGCAGGGTTTCAGGATCAAGAGGAGCGATCTTCTTCTCCTTGGCGATTTCACCCGATTTCTGGAGCTCGTCTTTGGCTGCTTTTATGAGCGAGAGATTCTGCCTAGCCAGTTCGTCGTTGGGGTCTTGGGGGACGAGTTTGCCTTGGACGGCGAGGGTGAGGATGGATTTGCGGAGGTCGGCGGGGGGGATGGTGTAGGAGGGGTGGAAGAGGTGGTGGAGATTGGCCGGGGTGGGCGCTTCGGCAAAGCGGGCCAGCGAGGCGCGGGCGAGCGCGGAGCGCCGCGTGTCGCGTTCCTGCTGCTGCGCCTCCAGCCGATCACACAAGGCCATCAACTCATCCACCTTCGCCACGATCCGCTTCTGCTCGGCTAGGGGCGGGAG
>JBLHKZ010000183.1:0-11918 GCA_047618185.1 Limisphaerales bacterium | reverse complement strand
CGGCGGAATACTTCGCCGAACCTTTGCCGTGGAACACGGAGGAATTCAAATCCGGGAAGTGATCAGGCGACTCGCTGACAATTTTCTTACAATTCCCTGACGCGGGGCTGACCTGACGCGGAAGGCGCGGTCGTAAGTTAAGGACATCAAGAACATGAAACCTTGTGATTCCTTAACCCAGAAACTTCAATCAGGAGAACTCACCATGAAAACAAATTCCACCGAAGCGGCTAACGCCGAAAACACATTTGCCGCAAAAAGGCTCAGAAAGCACAAAAGGGAAAATATGATGTCATCATTTTGCGCCTCTTTGCGGCTCGATCTGCCTTTAAAGAAACTCAGCTTTGCGGCTCTGGCGCTGATCGCCTGTCTGGCTCAGGCGGGGCTCGCCTCGGCTGCTCAAGTCACGCTCAATGTTGAGTTGGCCAAGCCGGTGCTCAAGGCGGACACCAAACAAACCACCTTTCTCAAGGTCGGGCTGACGGGCTTTGCGATCGCCAATGACAAGGAACGGCCGCCGGTCAACGTCGCGCTGGTCCTCGACAAGTCGGGCTCAATGCAGGGCGAGAAGATTCGCCAGGCGCGCGAGGCCGCCAAGATGGCGATCGGACGGCTTGGGGCGAATGACATTGTATCGGTCGTGGTCTACGACTCGACGGTGAATGTGCTGGTGCCGGCGACCAAGTGCACGGACAAGGCCGCGATCTACGCGAAGATCGATCAAATCGGCGCGGGCGGAAACACGGCCTTGTTTGGCGGCGTAAGCAAGGGCGCGGCGGAATTGCGCAAGTTCTTCGACAAGCAGCGCGTGAATCGCATTTTCCTGCTCTCCGACGGCAAGGCGAACAACGGCCCCAGCAGCCCCGGCGAACTCGGGCAGTTGGGCGCGTCCCTGATCAAGGAAGGCATCTCGGTCACCACGCTGGGCCTGGGCCTGGGCTACAACGAAGACCTGATGACCCAGCTGGCGCTCAAGAGCGACGGGAGTCACAGCTTCATTCAGGAGCCCTCGCAGCTGACGCAGATTTTCAACGAGGACTTTGGTGAGATGCTCGATGTCGTCGCGCAAAAGGTCGTGGTGTCAATCGACTGCAAGGCGGGTGTGCGGCCCGTGCGCGTGCTGGGTCGGGAAGCGGATATTTCCGGCCAGACCGTGGTGACCACGATGAACCAGCTCTACAGCAAGCAGGAGCAGTTCGTGTTGCTGGAGGTCGAAGTGCCCTCGACGAGGGTCGATCAGGTCCGCGACATCGCGACCGTGCATTTGAGCTACCTGAACATGGGCACGAAGGTGAACGATCACTTGAGCAGCTCCGTCGCGGCGCGTTTCTCGAAGTCCGAAACAGAGATTGCGAAACGGGTTTGCAAGGATGTGATGGTTTCGTGCGTGTCTCAGATCGCGGTGGAAAACAACAAGAAGGCGACGGAGTTGCGCGACAAGGGCCGAGTTGAAGAAGCCAAGGCGTTGTTGGTTAGCAACGGCGCGTATTTGGAGAAGAACGCTCGGATGTATAACTCGGATTTCCTCAAGAACTACGGTTATTTGAACAGCGTCTCGGCCAGGAATCTCGATGCCGCGAATTGGGGACGGAACCGCAAGCAGATGCGCTACGAACAACAGGCTGTCCAACAGGGTAAAGTTCAATTGCGCGCCAATGGCGAATGGGCCGCCGATTACAATGCGCAATTGTGGTTCGGGAATCAGGGAACCAATCAGCCGCCAGTGAAGAAGGGCAATGTGGATTTGATAATAAAGATCAAGTGAAGCCGAAACTGTTCGCGATCTATCTGTTCATCGTGCTGCTGCCGCTCGGGCTCCTGGCCTGGCTGGGGACCGAGCTGGCGCGCGATGAACAGAGTCGCGTACAGGTGAAGTTCCGCGAGCTGATGGCCAATCAGCTCGCGGTGCGCAAGCAGGCGATCGCGCGCGTGATCGAGGCGGGCGAACGGGAGCTGGTTCGAGTGACGGAATCTCCGGGCGTTGAGGCCGTCGCCAGGGCGGGAACCGCTCCCGCTTCAAAGGGACGAGTCGTGATCGACTCCTCGACGCTTCGATTGGAGCTGCGTTCCGAACGGCTGGCCCGACAGATCTTTGTCCTGCGGCCGGACGGTTCGTTTATTTATCCGCTGCTCGACGGTTCGGCGACCGACAACGAGAAGGAATTTTTCGATCGCACCCGTTCGGTCTGGGAGTCGGGCGTTCGCTTCGGCTCGGCTGACGACGGACAGGCGGGATTGTCGAATCAAACACTGTCGCAATCGGGTTCCTGGAACTCGTCCCAGGCACTGTCCTACTCCGCGTCTTCGTCTTCGCAGTCGCAACCCTCCAATTTGGCGCCGCGGACGCAGGGCTGGCATTCGTGGTACTGGGGCAACGGAGCGCACCTGATCTTTTGGCGCCAGCTCGACTCGGGGCCGGTGGTCGGTGTAGAGGTTGATCGAGCGGCGCTGCTGGCGGATGTCGTGGGCGGTCTGCCCGACACGGGCCTGGACACCTCGAAAAGCCTGAGCGGGCGCATCTCGCTGACCGACGCGCAGAATCACACCATCTACCAGTGGGGCTCGTTCGATCCCGACGAGGGAGCTGAGCCGGATGTGCGGATGGCGGTGGACGATCCCTTGTCGATGTGGACATTCAACTACCATGCGGCGCCGGATTCGCTGGCGACCGGAGGCGCGGGCGGGGCTTGGTTCAATGTCGGGACGGCCCTGGCGCTGGGCTGCCTGGTTGTCGTTGGACTGGCGGTCTATTTCTTTCGGGAAAACACGCGGGAGATGCGGGAGGCTTCGCAGCGGGTCAGTTTTGTGAATCAAGTTTCGCATGAGTTGAAGACGCCGCTGACAAACATCCGGATGTACGCCGAGATGATGGAAACCCAGCTGGCGGACTCGGAGGGTTCGGCGCGGGAGAACCTCGATGTGATCGTGAAGGAGAGCCAGCGCCTGAGCCGCATGATCGCCAACGTGCTGGCCTTCGCCAAACGGCAACGCGAGCCCCTGAGACCCAGCCCGCGAGACTGCGTCCCGGACGAGGCGATCCGCGCGGTCATTGAGCATTTTCGTCCAGCCCTTTCAACCCGGGGTGTGGAAGTAAGCTTCGAAGGCGCCGCCTCGAAAGCGGTTGCGGTGGACTCGGATTTTCTGGAGCAGATTCTCGGAAATCTGTTTGGCAATGTGGAGAAATACGCGGCGGATGGCGGCGTCATGCGGGTTCAGTCCGAGATGTGCGGAGCGGAGTTGACGATCACCGTGGCCGATCAGGGGCCGGGCATTGCGCAGTCGCAACGCGAGGAGATTTTTGAGCCTTTCAAACGGTTGAGCAACAAGCTGTCCGACGGCGTGACGGGTACGGGCATCGGGCTGTCGATCGCGCGCGAGCTGGCGCGCAATCACGGCGGCGATCTGACCCTTGAGCCGTCGGATAAGGGAGCGACTTTCATGCTGACCATGGCGACAAAAAAGACAGGCGGCCAACGATGAAAATCCTGATTGCGGAAGACGATCCGATCACCCGCCAGGGGCTGGCGCAAATCCTGCAGGGCGAGGGCTACGAGACGGTGGTCGCGGACAACGGCATCTCGGCGCTGGATCTGTTTCGGCGCGAGAAGCCCGACGCGGTCTGTCTCGACGTGATGATGCCGGGCCAGGATGGCTACGCAGTGTGCCGGGAGCTTCGCAAGCTCGACGAACGGACGCCGATCCTGTTCATCAGCGCCAAGTCGGAGGAAATCGACAAGGTGCTGGGTCTGGAGCTGGGGGCGGACGACTTCATCGTTAAACCCTTTGGCGTGAAGGAGGTCGTCGCCCGGATTCGCGCGGTGACGCGACGCTGCTTTGCGCAGCAGCGCGATCGTGGGCCGGACTCGGGCAACGAGCCATTCGAAATGGGTGAGCTGAAAATCGCGCCCGCGGAGTTGCGCGCTTATCGCGGAGACGAGGCGATTGAGCTGAGCCTGCGCGACGTGAAGATCCTGCAACTGCTGTTCCGGAATCGAGGCAAGGCGATGGCGCGCGACGCGATTCTAGATAACTGCTGGGGCGTGGACTATTTCCCGAACAGCCGCGCGCTGGATCAACACATTTCCCAACTGCGCAAGCGCGTTGAGCGCGATCCGGCCAAGCCAGAGATCATTCGCACCGTGCACGGAGTTGGGTATCGGTTTGAGGAGTTTTGAATTCCTTCGGGATATTGAGCTCTTTCGCGAAATGACATTTTTCTTGCACTGGTGTCGTGCCTGTTTGGGTTTGGTTGGGATCGCGTTCCACCGCGTCCCATTTTTCCATTTCGACCGGACGTCCGGTTTGGAGCCCGTTTCGGGCACGAAAGCGGGACACGGTGGAACGATTCCTTACCGCGCGCGCAGACCGGGAAATGTCATTCGAGTTGTGAACGCCGATTTGGCATCGCTTTGATTTGCGGAGGATGCCGCGCACCGCTAAAATGTTGCGGTGATGTTTGTGAATCAAAAGCCATCCAAGAGTTCGGCGCGTTTTTGGGCGCTTGCTGCAACCCTGGCGTTCAGCGCCTTCGGAGCCATCGCCGCTGGCGAGATCGATTTCGCTCACGAGGTGGCCCCGATCCTGCGGAAGCATTGCGTCGAGTGCCACGGCGGGGAGAATGCCAAGGGCGGATTTTCCATCAACACACGCGAGCTGTTCCTCGACGACGAATCGGCGACGCCCGGCGAGGCGGATCAATCGCTCTTCATCAAACTCATTCGCTCCACCGATCCGGAGGAGCAGATGCCGCCGGAGAAAAAGTCGCGTTTGTCGCCGGCGGAGATTGAGAAACTGGAAAAGTGGGTCAACGCTGGCATGCCCTGGGACGCGGGATTCAGCTTTACGAGGAAGACTTACGAACCGCCGTTGAAACCGCGTCGTCCAGAGCTGCCTCCCATCGTTGATGGCAGGGCGAATCCCGTGGATCGCATTCTCGACGCCTGGCTGGCAGAGCGGGGGCTGCCGCGACCGGCTCCGATCGATGACGCGCAATTTCTTCGGCGCGCTTCGCTGGATCTGATCGGTCTGCCGCCCACGCCGGAGGAGCTCGATGCCTTCCTTGCCGACCGGGATCCCGCCAAACGGGCGAAGGCTCTTCGACGGTTGCTCGACGACGAGATCGGCTACGCGGATCATTGGCTGACGTTTTGGAACGATCTGTTGCGCAATGACTACACCGGCACGGGATTCATCACCGGCGGGCGCAAGCAGATCAGCGAGTGGCTCTACGCCGCGCTCACCGCCAACATGCCTTTCGATCAATTTGTGCGGGAGTTGATCGCGCCGTCGACGCCGGCCAGCAAGGGCTACATCGACGGCATCAAGTGGCGTGGCAATGTCAGCGCAGGGCAGGCGGTTGAGATCCAATTTGCGCAAAGCATTTCGCAGTCCTTTCTGGGGATCAATTTGAAGTGTGCTTCCTGCCACGACAGCTTCATCGATCGCTGGAAGTTGGACGAATCCTACGGGCTGGCGGCGGTCTATTCGACGCGTCCATTGGAGATTTCTCGCTGCGACAAGCCAGTGGGGCGGGTGGCGAAGGCGGCCTGGTTGTTTCCCGAGTTGGGCGACATCGATCCCAAGGCCGAGCAGCCCGAGCGGCTCAAGCAACTGGCGAAACTGATGACGCATCCGGAGAACGGCCGCACGACGCGCACGATTGTGAATCGGCTCTGGGCGCAGCTCATGGGGCGGGGAATCGTGCATCCGCTCGACGCGATGCAAACCGCGCCGTGGAACGCCGATCTGCTGGACACTCTCGGGGTTTATCTGACCGACAAGAAATACGATCTGAAGGCGGTCCTGGAATTGATCGCCACCTCAGAGGCCTATCAAAGCCGATGTGAGATTCAGGACCACGGCGGCGAAGTTGGCGCGTACGTCTACCAGGGACCGCGTTCGCGTCGGATGACCGCCGAACAGTTCATGGACGCCTTGTGGCTGATCACCTCCACGGCGCCGGGGACGTTTGATGCGCCGGTGTTTCGAGGTCGGGTCGATGAGGCAGTTCTCAAGGGGATGAGGCTTCAAGGTCAATGGATCTGGGGCGACTCTGCGACCGGCGGCAAAGCGTCTCCAGCGGGTGAAGAGATTCTGTTGCGCAAGGTCTTCACACTGGACGGGGAAGTCGTGCGCGGCGGGGCGGTTATGACCTGTGACAATTCCTTCGTTCTGTATATCAACGGGCGCGAGGCGGCTCGCGGAGACAGTTGGTCAAAGCCCCAGGCCATCGCGTTGAACGGGCGTTTGAAGAAAGGCTCGAACCACTTCGTCCTGCGCGCTCGCAACGGGGGCAAGGCGCCCAATGCGGCCGGGCTTCTTTTCGAGGCGAATCTGCGCATAAGTGACGGCGCGGCAATCGTGATTGCATCGGGATCGGACTGGCAATGGAATGCGAAACTCCCGAAATCCAGGGAAGGCCGGCTGGGCGCTGTGGGGGGCAAGTGGGAGAAGGCGATCGGGGTCCAGGCGAAGCCGGTTTGGAACGAGGCGGTCTCCGGGAAATTCAAGAACCTGCTGGCTAGCGTCGCGCACGGTGAAATGCCCATGACGCGCGCCTCGCTCATGAAGAGCGACTTTCTCATGCGCAGCCTGGGTCGGCCCATGCGCGAACAGATCGTGTCGTCGCGCCCCTCGGAGTTGAGCACGCTGGCCGCCATCGATCTGCACAATAACGCGGTGTTTGCCGATGCGCTGGCGCGCGGGGGACGGCTGTTGGCGGCGAGGAACTGGTCCGGGACTGACGAACTGGCGGACTACATTTATCGGTTTACGTTGGCCCGCAAGCCGACGAATGCGGAGCGCGCCACTATTCACGAGGTTTTGGGCCCCGAACCCAAGGCTGAGGCGGTTGAAGATTTGCTTTGGGCTATTTTTCTGAAGCCTGAGTTTATGACGGTGAGGTAGTATCACTTTGAATTGAATTTGCCATGAAACTTGAAACAGATCCCCAGGCCCCGGAGCGGATTGTCCGCCGCGATTTTTTGAAACAACTGGCCGCCGCCGGCGCCGCCGCCTGGATGGCGGGCGAACCGACGCTCGCGCTTGCAAAGGACGCGGGCGGCAAGGAAACGCCCAAGATCAAGCAGCCAGAGCCGACGGCGGATTCCTGCATCCTGATCTGGATGGGCGGGGGCATGGCGGCGCCCGAGACGTTCGATCCGAAACGCTACCTGCCGTTTGAAAAGGGGCTGGAGATCAAGAAGATCCTCAGCACTTTTCCGGCGATCGACACCGCGGTCGATCATATCAAGATCTGCGAGGGGCTGGAGAACATCGCTGGCGTGATGGACCGAGCGACCTTGATTCGTTCGGCTGTGCAGGCGGATCTGGGGAGCATCCTGCATTCACGGCACCAGTATCATTGGCACACGGGCTACGTGCCGCCGCAGACGGTCGCCTGTCCTCATTTGGGCGCGTGGATGGCTAAGGTGTTGGGGCCGCGCAATCCGGTGATTCCGCCTTTCATCAACATCGGGCAGCGATTGGAGGGCGTCGGCGAGAAGGAAGAATTGAAGGCGTTCACGACGGCGGGCTTTTTCGGCAGCGAATTTGGCCCGATGAATCTGCCTTATCCAAAGGATGCGGCGGCGGCCGTGCAGCCGCCAAAGGGAATGACCGCCGGACGTTTCGCAAATCGCGCCAAACTGTTCCGCAAGCTGGTCGATCAGAATCCGAATCGCGAGGTGATGAGCGATTATCAGCGGCAGTCGATGCTGCGTTCGCTGGAGAACGCCGATCGGCTGATCGCCTCGAAGGATCGCGAGGCCTTCGATATTGGATTGGAGCCCAAGGAAAGCCGCGAGCGTTACGACACCGGACGCTTTGGCCAGGGTTGCCTGCTCGCTCGACGATTGGTCGAATCCGGCGCGCGCTTTGTCGAGGTGACCACGGAGTACGTGCCCTTTCTGCATTGGGACACGCACAACGACGGCCACACGACGGTCGATCGCGTGCACAAGGAAATGGACCGCCCGATTGCGCAATTGATTCTCGATCTGGAGGAGCGCGGCCTGCTCGATCGCACGCTGGTGATCATCGCGTCGGAGTTCAGTCGCGACGCCATGATCGAAGGGAAGCCCGGCTCGAACGCCAACGATCAGGCGCGTTTCAAGGGCGACAAGATGACCGAGTTGGCGCACTACGGCCTGCACCGCCATTTCACTGGCGGGACAAACGTGGTGATGTTCGGCGGCGGCATGAAGAAGGGATTTCTGTATGGCAAGACGGCGGACGAACGGCCCCTGGTCGCAGTGGAGAATCCGGTTTCAATCATGGACCTGCACGCCACTATCATGACCGCGATGGGCATCAGCCCAAAGACCGAGTTCGACATCGAAGGCCGGCCGTTCTATGTGACTCAGGACGGCAAGGGGAAGCCAGTGCGGGAGCTGTTTGGGTGAGATGAAAAGCAGAACGGGATTTATCCCGTTTTTCCGTCTGTTCCAAAGCCTGCGGCTTTGCTTAAACGGGATGAAACCCGTTCTACTTTCTCGGCCGGCTTCAGTGTTCATTCCCGCGCTTGAATTTTGAGCGGGTCTCAGGCGTTCTTTGCGTTGCATGAACTCTCGTATTCTTCGTTGCCTGGTTGGCTCTTTCCTGTTTGCCGTCGTGTTTCCCGCCGGCGGGGCGAATGATTCCTCTCAACTCTTCGACCGCGCCGCCATTCGTGACGCGTCCACTCTGGAGACGAAAGTTATTCATGACTGGAAGCCGTCGGCCAAAGACGCATCGATCCGGCAGAAGCTGATCGAGATCACCATTTGCGAATGGTGGCCCGGGCAAAAGGTTCGATTGCCGGTGACGTTGAGCGCGCCGGCGACGGGCGGACCTTGCCGCAACGTTTTGCTTGTGAATCAGACGCTCGCGCTCCGGACCGGGGGCCTTCGCGGCAATGAGCTTGAGCTGCTGAAGAAGCACGGAGTCCCGGTCGATTCTCGACGCGAACCGACAGTTTTTTGCGGATCTGGACGCCGGAAAACTGGGGCTTCCCGATACCGCGAAGGAGGCATTGGAAGGGCGCAACGGACGGCGCGTAAATGTGCGAGTGACGCTTGAGCAGGCGAAGGCGGCGGGTTGGTCGTCCGACGAGATCACGGCCCTGACGGATCGCTATTGGGACGCCGGTCGGATGGTCGATCACCTGGCACGGATGAGCGCCCGCGGGCTGGAGTATTTTTACACTGTCGGCGCGAATGACAGTGTTTCACCGGCCTTGCTGGAGCTGGGGAAATTGTTCCCCGACTTTCCGATCTATATCGTGCCGGGCGGTCAGCACGGCGGGCCGATGGGCGTGGGTTTCGATCGACGCACGCCGGTTTTGCCCGAGGTTAAAGACGATTTTCTGACTTTTGCCCTGCATCACTTCTTCGATGCGCGCGAGATGTTGAAGGCGCCCGAGATCGCTCACCGATGGAACGTCAGGGAAAAGACGTTGGAGGTGGAGGCGGTGTTTACGGACGGCAGCGAACCGGAAAGCAACGCGCTGTGGTGGGCGGTGGACAAGAGCGAGCCCTTTACGCTGCCGTTCGAATACGATCGTTGGCGGGAGGTGAAGATGCAGAAGATCGGGCGTGGAAAATACGCCGGCGAAATTCGATTTGAAGAGGCTCCGAAGCGACTGGATATTCTGACCGTGCACACACATGTGGAGAATGAACTGCCGCTGACGATTTCCAGTCACTACCTGCGCGTTCGGTGAAAGCCGTCTTAGTTTCTCCGGACGGGACCCGTCCTGAATTTTGAACTGCGTCCGACGACTATTCGTGGTTGAACGAGCGCTTGATTTGTTGGCGGATTCTATCGACGCTTTGCGTCCGATGATCATCAAAAAGACTCTGACTCTCCTGCTGGCAGCCAGCTTCCTTATCCCCGCATCCATGAGCCTGAGCGTCGCTCAGGACGCCAACGCGGCCCGCTTCGATATTCCCGCCTCCGATGAGGGCCTGCCGGGCGCGGGGCCGATCCGACGTTATGACTGGTTCAAGAACCTCTGGAAGCAGCGTCGCAGCGCCTGGGCGAAGCAGGTCAAGCAAGACCAGGGCGCTCTGGTGTTTTTGGGCGATTCAATCACTCAGGGCTGGGGCGACGACATGCGCGGGGCGTTCGGTGGGGTGAAAGTGGCCAATCGGGGCATCAGCGGCGACACCACGCGCGGCGTTTTGATCCGGCTTGAGGAGGACGTGCTGTCGTTGAACCCGAGCGGGGTCGTGCTGCTGATCGGCACAAACGATCTGGAGGAGCGGGCCGATGCGGAAACGATCGCCGGCAATCTGAAACTTATCGTCACGGCGCTGAAGGCGCACAACGCAAAGATGCCGATTGTGCTCTGCGAGGTGATGCCCAGTTCCGCCTCCAAGAAACGCGGGGCCGATCAGATCAAACAAATCAACAAGCTGTGCAAAGCGGTGGTCAAGGGCGACGCGCAGATCACGGTGGTCGACACCTGGACCTTGTTCGCCAATGCGCAGGGCGACGCGAAGCAGGGCGAGTTTCCCGATCTGCTCCATCCGAATAAGGCCGGCTACGCGAAGTGGGAGGCCGCGCTGCGACCCATCCTGGCGACGCTGGATTTTCTGGAAACTGAGGCGGACCTTTTCAAGTTGGAGCCGGGCTTTAAAAGCCTTTTCAATGGCTCGGATCTCACGGGCTGGGGATTTCGCGCAAAGAAGACGCTCAAGCAGCAGGCCGTTTTCGATGGCAAGAAGCAAAGCAATGACGGGCGTTATGTGGCGAAGCACGGTCGATTGATTGTGACGACTCCGGCGGAGGGACGCCGCATTCAACAGCTTTGGACGACGAAGGAATTTGGAAACGATTTCGTTTTGAAGCTGGAGTTTCGCGCGACGCCCAATGCGGACAGCGGAGTGTTCATTCGCAAGCCCCAGCTCCAATGCCGCGACTATCCGTTGGCCGGCCCTTATAAGGATTTGAAGAAATACAAACCGCAGGATTGGAATGAAATGGTCGTGACGGTGAAAGGCGGCGCCGCCCATTGCACGTGCAATGGCGAAGTCCTGAACGCCGCGATGAAGGTCCCGCCCACAGGTCCGATCGGGCTGGAGGGCGATCGCGGGCAGATGGAATACCGGCGGATTCGGCTCAAGGAGCTGAAGTAGGCGGCAGTTGCTCAGCGTCGGTCATCCTTGACGTCGGCCTTCTCTCAACTTTGGAGAATTTCCCGCAGCATTGCCGTGGTTTGATCGCGGTCCAGTTCGCTGGCGGCGACGCCTAGAGTCAGCTTTTCCCACGCGTCGGCATCGAGGTCCTCGTCGGGAAGAAGGCCGTTCTCACTTAGAAAGACGAGGCAGGTGGCAAGGGCGGTTCGCTTGTTTCCGTCGATGAATGGGTGGTTCTTGCAAAGATAGTATAGATACGCCGCGGCGATCTCTGTGGGGTCTGAAATCAACGGGGCGCCCATCATGGACGCCTGGGGCGCTCCGACAGCGGACGCGAGAAGATTCGCGTCACGCAATCCCTCGGCTCCACCGTGAGCTGCGAGAACTTCGACATGGATTGCCTTCACCGCCTCAACGGTCGGATGAATGAGTTGTGGGCTCACGACAATCTACGAAACAACTCAGAGTTTTTGTCGATGAGCCTTTTGGCTGTCGTGCCGGCGGGATCCGCCTCGATCGATCCGCGCAGCGGCGTGAAGGTAATCGCGCCTCCGTCGTGAATTTCCACGTTGAGCTGATCGCCAGCCTTGAGGTGCGCCAGTTCCATCAACGCGGCATCGAGGATGATTCCGTTCGAGTTTCCGACCTTGGTAATCGTTTTAACCATGCTGTAAAACTATGTTTTACAGCATGGTGCGTCAAGGGAGAGACTCAGCAGTGAGCCACGCCGCGTATTGTTCTTCAGTGACTTCGCTGGCGGCGAGGCCAAGAGTTTGAATGACGACGGATTCCTCGGAGGCG
>JBLHKZ010000182.1:0-11954 GCA_047618185.1 Limisphaerales bacterium | reverse complement strand
TTCATTTCTTGACCAGCTTCCAAACCATGCCGGTTTTGCCCTTGATGCTGTTGCTGGCGTTGGTCATGACGTAGATCTCGCCGGCGAGGTCCTGACCGAGGGCGACGATGAATGCGCCGAGTTGTCGGCCGCCGGCTTTGGGGAGATTCTCCAGTTGGAGCGCCCGCAGTTCCCACTCTTTGCCGCCCGTGGCCATCGTGCGATTGGCGACCAGCATCTTTCCCATTGGCAGGCCGAAGTTCTGCGACCAATCGCCGAATACGTATTGTCCCTTGAGCTGAGGAATGGCGCTGCCGCGGTAAACGTAGCCGCCGGTCACGCTGGCTCCTCGAATCTCCTTGGCGTAACGCGCGGCCTGGAAACCTTTGATGTTCAAGTACTCTAAGATCGGCTCTTTGAAGGCGGTTCCCGTGGCGTCTTTGGTGGGGGCGTTCTCGGGAATGGTGGTCGGATTCTCGGGGTCGAAACCATGCCGGCCTTCACGAATTCGCCAGCCGTAATTGCCGCCGTTCTCGATGATGTTGATTTCTTCGAACATGTTCTGGCCAACATCGGCGCAAAAGAGCTGCCGGTCTCCCCCTTGATCGAAACTGATGCCCCAGGGATTTCTCAGACCGACCGCGTAGATCTCATCCAATCCCTTTTTGCCGACAAAGGGATTGTCGGCGGGGATGCCGTAAGGGCGGTCGTCGCTCCGGGTGTCGATGTCAATGCGGAGGATCTTCCCCAGCAGAGTATTGATGTTCTGGCCATTGCCTTTGAGGCCGTGGCTGCCGATTTTATCGTCGTCCTGATCGTTCTTGTTGCCGCCGTCGCCCATGCCGATGTAGAGGAAGCCGTCAGGTCCGAAGGCGATGCGTCCGCCGTCATGATTAAATTGAGGTTGGTCAATTCGCAGCACGACGCGCTCGGAGTCAGGGTCGGCTTTCAGCGCATTTTCAGCCGCACTGAATTCCGAAACATGTGCGGTGTGATCCCAACGGGCGGGGCCGCCTTGGCGCAAGGGGGCGCTGTAGTAGACGTAGAATTTGCGATTGCTCTTGAACTTGGGATGCAGCGCCAGTCCGAGCAGGCCGCGTTCGTCAAAGCCGCCGCGTAGTTTTGCCATGCGCGGACGGAGATCGAGAAAGAGTTCCTTACGCACCTTGCCGTCTTTGCCCAGGACAGAAATCGTGCCGGGTTGATCGGCGATGAGCAGGGCGCCTGAGCCGTCGCTGACGGGCTCAAGAACCATCGGCGCTACGAATCCAGAGGCGACTGGCTGGAGTTCAAGGCCGGCTTCAGCGTTCAGCGCGCCGGCGACGAGGCCGACCGTCAGGAAGTGGAGGAATTTGTTTTTCATATTGCAATCAAGCGCGTTTAGGGCGGTTGCCCCCGGGGATTTGGATCAGGCGAGTGTAACGATCTTCCCGACGATTAAAAGCCCGAGTTCATTCAGAAATCGCCCACAGGGCTGAGCCGGAGATGCGCTCACGATTCTTGCCGGACGGACGGCGAAGGCATACGATTACCTCCGGCCGATGAGTATTGAAGACCCAACAAAAAGAAGTGAGCGCACGATGAAGAACCATTTTCCATGTTGGTGGCGAGCCGGGGCGGCCTTGGCGCTGTTGGCGGGGCAGGGCGCAGTCATCGCGACCGCCGCCGCAGAATCACGGCCGAACATCTTGTTCATCATGACCGACCAGCATCGCTGGGATTGTCTGGGCGCGAATGGTAATCGGACCATCAAGACGCCGCACCTCGATCAACTCGCCGCGCGATCCGCCAACTTCACGCACGCCTTCGTGCAGGCGCCGGTGTGCGTGCCTTCGCGAGCCAGTTTCTTTACCGGACGCTATCCGCATTCGCACAAGAACCGAGTCAACTACACGCCTCTCGATCGACGCGAGATTCTCATGCAGGCGCGCCTCAAAGCCGCCGGTTATCGAACCGCCGCGGTCGGCAAGCTGCACTTGATGCCGCCGACCGTGGAAGAGGCCAAACGCACCGGGTTCGACACGGTGGAGCTGCACGACGCGGTGTCCTACCTCGATCGATTTTCCGACTACGTGAAATGGCGCAACGAACGCGACCCGCTGAAGAAGATTCACTACCGCCGCTACGCCAAAAATATCGAGCTGGGCAAGAATCCCTTTCGCGCGGCAATCGAGGAAAAATACACCGACACGGCCTGGGTCGGGAGCCGGACGCGGCATCACATACGAAAACTTGCCCAACGCGATGAGCCCTTCTTTCTCTACAGCTCGTTCTGGAAGCCGCATTCGCCCTTCGAAGTCCCGCGTCCTTACGACTCGATGTACGATCACGTTGAGTTCGAACTGCCGAAAGCGAGGGCACGTGATGAAATCGAAACTTTGCCCGACCCGTTGCAGAAACTGATACTGCGGGGAAAGAAGCCGCCTTACGGCATGGACCGAGATCGGCTGCAATGGGCCTATCGCAGCTACTACGCGAGCATCAGCCAGATCGACAAGGAGATCGGCCTGATCCTCGCCGAGCTGGACGCCAGCGGCGAAGCCGAGAACACCATCATTGCGTTCAGCTCAGACCATGGCGATCAACTGCTCAAGCATGGATTGATGGGCAAGAACTGCTTTTTTGAGGAATCGGTTCGCGTGCCATTTATCATCGGATTTCCGGGGCGCGTAAACCCGGGGCAGCATGATGAACTGGTCGAATGCGTCGACCTTTTGCCCACCTTGTTCGAACTGGCGGGACTGCCCGAGCCCAAGGAAAACCAGGGCCGGAGTCTCGCTCCATTGATCGCGAGCGTCGGTCGTAAGTATGTCTCCAAAGAGGCCGTGTTCAGCGAGAATATCATTCCCGAGGTCATCACGCGTGGATTGGATTTCTACTTCGAGAAAGGCAAGGGCGTGAAAGGCGTCCGACATCCAGACGCCAAGATGGTTCGGACGCGAAACTGGAAATACAATTACTACCCGGGCGGACCGGCCGAGCTTTACGACCTGAAGAACGATCCGGACGAATATCGAAATCTCGCAGGCGAGCCCGCCCATGCCGCGGTCGAAAGTCGGATGAAAGACCGTTTGCTTCATTGGCTGACGACAGCGGATGAAGCGGATCAAATCGCGCCGCAGTGGCTCGTGCCAAAGCCGAAATAGATGAGGCGCCCTTTGTGAAATTGACGTGAACGGTCTCGGCAGGGCTTACGCATGAGCAAAAATGCGTCCCTGATTAACGCTTCCTGCATCTCCAGTCCCGGAGGGACAAAGCCGACGTGGCGACTCTGCCGTGAATTCGACCACCCACATTCGTATGCACCCAGTCCGGGGAGTTTTGGCGGAAAATGTTTGGCCCCTTGGACCCGCGCTCTTATAACACCGCGCTTCGATTTGCCCCGTTCAACCAGGCAAAACGAAACGACTCCTCTTTACGAATGACTCAATACACGCCCGGACAACGATGGATCAGTGAAGCCGAACCCGAACTTGGGCTCGGGACAGTCTTGCGCGTCGAGGATGGACGCGTCGGCATCTTGTTTTCGGCGAGCGGCGACATGCGGCAATACTCGGTCGAGAGCGCGCCTCTGAAGCGCGTTCAGTTCCGCAAGGGCGACTCGCTCAAGAGTTGCGAGGGAGAGGTTTTTACCGTCGTTGAAATCGAGGAATCGGATGGGCTCTTGATCTACCACGGCGAGGGCGTTGAATTACCCGAAGCCCAGTTGAGCGATACCATCAGTTTCAGCAAGCCGGAGGAACGACTTTTATACGGCAAGGTGGACGAGCCCCAACTGTTCGATCTGCGGCTGCGTGCATTGGAGCATCAGCACCGGGCGCGGAAATCGGAGGCGCGCGGTTTTGTCGGAGGACGCATTGACCTGATACCCCATCAGCTTTACATCGCCCGTGAAGTGACGTCCCGCCAGGCGCCGCGCATCTTGTTGTCGGACGAGGTGGGGCTGGGCAAGACTATCGAAGCGGCGCTGATTCTGCACCGGTTTCTCGTGAGCGGGCGCGTGGATCGGGCGTTGATTCTGGTTCCGGATTCCCTGGTGCATCAGTGGTTCGTCGAGCTGTACCGCCGCTTCAATCTCTGGTTTAATATTTTCGATGAGGAGCGTTGCGTTTCAATCGAGGCCAATAACCCGGGGGAGAATCCGTTTCTCGACGATCAACTGGCGCTGTGTTCGTTGGATTTTCTGGCGGCGGACGAGAAGCGCGCCAGACAGGCGATCGAAGCGGGTTGGGACTTTCTGATCGTGGATGAAGCCCATCATCTGGAGTGGACGCCGGAAGCTCCCAGCGTGGAATACGCAATTGTCGAGATTTTGGCCCGCAAGGTTGAGGGCCTGTTGTTGTTGACCGCCACGCCGGAGCAGATCGGAGAAGAGAGTCATTTCGCGCGACTGCGGCTGCTGGATCCCAATCGCTATCACGATCTGGGGAAATTCGCCGAGGAGGCCGAGCATCATCAGGCCGTCGTGCAGATCGTCGAGAAACTGCTTTCTCAAACTGCCTTGTCGAAAGCGGACCGGATCCTGTTTTCGGAAGTCTTTCATTTTGACGACGCCGACATGGAGCGGCGCCTTGGCGCCATCGAGAAGGGAGACTCCGACGCGCGCGAGATTCTGATCGGCGAACTGCTGGATCGGCACGGCATGGGGCGCGTCATGTTTCGAAATACCCGCGCGGCGATGGAGAATTTCCCGCAACGCGAGGCCAGGTTGACACCCTTGGCGCGCCCCAAGGACGATCCCGATATCCTGGATCGCCTGTCGGTCGAATTTGCCGTGGATGCCGGCGACCAAACCCTGACCTTCGCGCCCAATTACGAAACCGATCCGCGAATCATCTGGCTGGCGGCGCTCTTGCGGGACTTGAAGGACAGAAAGGTTCTGTTGATCTGTAGGACTCGGGAAAAGGTCGCCGCGATCGATCACGCGCTGCGGCTGCGGATCACTACGAAGTCCGGAATGTTTCATGAGGATCTGACGCTGATCCAGCGGGATCGAAACGCGGCGTGGTTCGCGGAAAAGGACGGCGCGCAGATTCTGATTTGTTCGGAGATCGGCAGCGAAGGGCGCAATTTTCAGTTCGCTCAACACCTCGTGCTTTTTGATCTGCCATTGAATCCCGAGCTGGTCGAGCAGCGCATTGGACGGCTCGATCGAATCGGGCAGACCGCGGATATACAGATTCACGTTCCCTACGTCGCGGGCAGCTCCCAGCAAGTCATGGTTCGCTGGTATCACGAAGGTCTGGACGGCTTTGAATCCAGCCTCGCTTGCGGCAACGAACTGATGAAGCGCTTCGGTCGTCAGGCCCACGATCTGGCGCTGGAGTATCCGGCTGATCCGGAAGGCTCGGAGGAGGAGTTAAGCCGCCTCCTGGAGTCGACTGAGATTGCGCGAAAGGAACTGAATGAATTGATGGAGAAGGGGCGCGATCGACTGCTCGAAATGAGTTCATTCAAGCCGGCATCGGCGGCGGAGGTCATCGCCCGGATCCGACAGAATGACGCCGACCCAGAACTGGAGGAATTCATGCTCCAGATGTTTGATCACTACGGCGTGCAACTCGAAGAAATGGCGTCGCGCACCTACGCGCTCGGCGCTGGCGGGCTCTTGACTGACGCCTTCCCCTCGCTCCCGGATGAAGGCGCGATCGCCACGTTTGACCGCGTGCGGGCCCTGTCGCGCGAGGACGTGATGTTCCTGAGCTGGGATCATCCCATGGTGACGGGATCGATGGAGCTGCTGCTGGGATCAGAGCAGGGGAATTGCGCCTTTGGTCTTTGGAACGAGGAGGGAGCCAAGCTGATTCTTGGAGAGTTAGTGTTCATCGTCGAATGCGTCGCGCCCGGCCATCTTCAGCTCGATCGGTTTCTGCCGACGACACCGGTCCGGATCGTCGTCGACCATCGGAAGGAAGATCGCTCGGATGATTTCCCGCGCACGTTGTTGCAAGATCGACTTAGCAAGGGCTCTGTCTATCGAATCGTGGACAACGCGGATTTCACCCAGAATCTGCTGCCGGGCATGCTAAAAGCCGGAGGCGAGTTCGCCGAGGCGCGCATCGGGGGCATCAAGGCGGCGGCGCTGTCGGAAATGGAACTGAACCTGCGGGGTGAAATCGAGCGTCTCCGGGCGTTGCAACGCGTCAACGATCACATTCGTGAGGATGAAATCGAGAGCCTCGACCGTCAGATGGCTCTTCTCCGGGAGCAGATTTTTTCCGCGCGCCTGCGTTTGGATTCAATTCGCCTCATCTGGAAAGGGCCCGAGGGTTCGTTGGCCTAGGTCGACGGAGGAAAAGGCTTCAGGGCCCGACGACTGCAGGAGCGTTCACGGACGTTCTGGCGAGCCAATACATCATCCCGAAGGAGGCGGCGTTGAAAAAACCATGCGCCAACACGGCGTCCCAGAGAGAGCGATGAAACACGAGAACGGCGCCGAGCCCGAAACCGAGCAATCCAATTATGCCGACAGCCATCCAGCCCTGAGGCAGGTGGCCCAAACCGAAAATGACGGCCGCGATCGTGATGGCCGCGATGCGGCCGGGGACGCTTGAGAAACGTTTGGGGAAAAGCGCGATCAAGCCGGCGATCAGACCCGCCCGCCAGAGTTCCTCCCGCAATCCCGCGACGATAAAACTGATCAGCGTGAGATTCAGCGTCAGATAAACCGGATCGCTCGCCAGAGCGCTGGGATCGACCAGCTTATCCACCTTCGGTCCGTTCTTTTCGATGAAGGACTTCAAGGATTCCAGATCGACCAGGCCGAATATCAGGGCGAATGCGATCGCGACAAATAGCGCCAACATGATCGCGAGGCGGAAACCAATCGCGTAAAAAAATCCCCGCACGATGGGCCGTGCGCCGCCGCGCCAGGGAACATGGAGTTCGGCCGCGCTGACTCGCGAACAAGCCCAGGCGATGCCGAAGATCACGCCAAAGGTGACAAGCTCAAACGCGGCGGCAATGAGCAGTCCGGCGGAATCCTTCGGCAACATTGGTTGCGTGCTTTCACGCGTATGGAGAAAACCGAGAACTCCCAGGGTCAGCGGGTAGGCCGCAAGCAGGAGGAGATGAATCCACCAGCGCCCCCTGGAAACTCGGGGGCTGGCGACTTCAGGAGCGTTCGACGGAATTGGCGGCGGCGAAGGTTGTTCGGAGGTCATTTCAAAAAAAAAGAGCCCAGTTTCCCTTTACCCACAGATGGACACGGATGAATACAGATGCTTCAGTCCGCGGCTGACGGTGTTCAAATCTCATCTGTGTTTATCCGTCGGTAATCGCCTTTTGGCTTCACTCGGCGCCATCCGCGGGGCGGGCCTGAATGGCGCGGGCGGCTTCCACAAGAGCCGGTGAAGGATCGGCCAGCGCGGCTGAAAGGGCTTGTTGAAGCAGCCTGCTGTTCAGGGTCGCCAGACCTTCGAGGCACACGATTCGAAGCGCGACATTGCTTCCAGGGTCGCCGGCGATCCCTTCGAAGGATTCCTCAGCCTGTTTCATTTCCAGCGCGGCGGCGGCTTTGGCGGCGGCGATCCGAATATTGATGGACGCGGCAAACAACAGTCGCGGCAGGTAGGGCTCCAGATGTTCCGAGGCGGCGAGGCCATCGCGACGCAATGAGATCGTCCGGCTGCGCCCGGTGACGCGATCGATCGGCGTGGGCTTCATCCAGGCAGTCAACGCGTTCAGCGCGTCGACTCGCTGCTCCTCGGGAACCAGCTCATTGCCGGCGAATTCAGTCAGGCCGCGGGCCGAAGCGGCGTTGCCCTGGAGATAGGCGGCGTTGACGATTCTCCGGCCGGTCTCCGCGGTGAAGCGTAATTGTGTGATTCGGCTGGCCAGACCGGGCATGACGGAATCGATCGGCAGGTCGTGAATGGCTCTCGCGGCTTCGCGGGAGATAGTCTCATCGGAATCGTTGAGAAACAGGATGATGCCAGGATCTTTTCGGCGCCGCATGGCGAGCGCGGCGGCGAGCCTTACCGAGTTATCCGCGTCCTGCGCGGCGGCCAATAGCTGATTCGGTTCTCCGATGCTCGCGAGCGCCACGGCGGCCGCGTGGCGCAGAAAAGGATCCTTGTCCTGATTGTCCCGCACCATGGCGAGTATCGCCGGAATGCTTCGTGCCTGGCGAAACCTCGCGAGACTCAGGGTCGCGAAATAGCGAACCCGCGGATCGGGGTCCTGGGTCAGGACGAGGATTTTGTCGAACAATTCAACGGTCAATGTCTCGCCGACGACCTTGGCGGTCTGAGCCCGAATCTCGGGATCGCGATCACCCAGCAGCTTCGAAAGATCGGTGAGGCGAAATTTGGACGAGCCGCGTCGAACCTGGGCGAGTCCCCAGATTGCGTGCAGTCGGGCAATCCGGCTGGGATGTCGCTTGGCCACGTTCATCAGCGTCGAATACGCTTTGCCGCCGCCGAGGCGAAGCTCCAGCGCCTTCCATTGCACACGGCGTTTGGTGGTGCGGTCGACCAGTTCAAATTGCGCCGCGATCCGAACTTGCTGACTCGGATGATCGAGCAGCTGGCCCAATTTCTTGAACGACTGTTGAAGCATGCCTCGGGAAAGAATTTCCGACGTCTCGGCTGCGAGCGTCTTGCCCTCAGGCGCGGAGTCGGAAATGCGATAGAGCTGCTCCGTTCCCTCCGAGCCGATTCGCCCGAGGACCATCACGCTTCCATCGGGCGCCAGTTGGAGATCGGAGCCGATCAGATTACGAACGAAATCGCGGCTGTCGGCGCGAACGTAGGAGGCTCCTTTGGCCTTCAGTTGGACTGTGTGAATCCGGCCGCCATTGGCGGCGTCCGCCAGTAGGAATCGTCCGCCGTATCGCGAGGGCAGCCCCACGGCATTGGAGTAGGCGAGTCCGGCTGGTTGATTGCCCATCCGCACCACCGGCGGTAGGATGTGCTTGCTCGTATTGATGGCGGTGAGATCGCCGAGATTCTCCATTTTCCAAACCCCGGCATCCGGCTGGATGCGCCAACCATGACGCCAGCCGTAGTCTCCGTTTTCGGCGACATGGATCAGGCGGGCCTCTTCGTTTTGGGCGCCGGCGTCGAAGGCGAAGAGATCCCCGGAATCGTTGAAGGCCAGCCCGCGCGGATTTTGAAATCCAATGGCGTAAAGCTCGAGTCGGGAGCCATCGGGCTCCGAGCGGAAGATCGCGCCGGTATCCGAGGCCGAGTAGATGATGTCGGTCGTTTCGACCCAGGAGCCGCGATCGCTGGCGCACCAGTAAAGGCGGCCGTCAGGGCCCATTACTGGGCCGGTCATATCGCGGCGGTCGCGTGGAAAATGAACTCCAAAGCCGTGGTGCAGCGCGGCGCTGTCGTTGATCTCCCCATCCCCGGTGGAATCGCTCAGCAGCCATAGGTCGGGAACGCAGGCCGTGTAAAGCGCGCCGTCCCGCGCGTGCATTCCGGAGATGCGACCGGAAAGAAAGGAGTTAAAGCCTTCGGTGTAGAGCCTCGTGGTGTCCGCTTTTCCGTCCCCATTCTTGTCCTCCAGAAGGTGGATGCGGTGGCGTTCGACCTCCAGATCGCTGACATCGATCTTTTCGTCGCCATTTCGGTCAGGTTTCAGACCTTCGGGAAGGTTCTCGTTCTTGGAGTTAATCCGGCTCTGCAAGAACTCCGAACGTTCGTCGACGGTCCGAAAGGTTAAATCTGCGTTGGCCCAATTCGTCAGCTGGCGGGCGTTGAGGGCTGCGGCATGCGGGCGACCGTCTTCGGCGATGAATACCCGGCCTTTCTCATCGATCGCAAAAGCGGTGACATTGGAAATCTGGTTCGCTTTGGAGAACTCCTGGATGGCGAGTCCTTCACCCAATCGAAGGGAGCTAAATTCAGAGTCGGCGGCGTTGGCGACGATAGGGCCCGGAGCAAGGCAAAGAGCCAGAACGAGGCCAGGTAACGCGAAGAAACGCCGTAGTTGCATGGGGCGATAGTACCCGGAGGGGCGCCAGTTGCAAGGCGCGAGGGCTTGCGCGATCAGGGTCGAGAGTTGGCAACGGTTTGAATCCCGCCAAACTCGGCGAGGAAAAAGAAATTGGAAATCGGCGGGGACTCACGGAGACTCCCGCGCTCAAACGAGAAACCAGATTAAAGCAAACAGTATGAACTCAACCGACACACCGGTGGATCTCGCCGACCCGATTAACCGCCAAATCCTTGAAATTTCAGAAGACCGCATCCAGGGCTTTCTACGCGATCCGCTGGGCGAGATTGCACGGCTGTCTGGCGTCGATCTGCCGGTCGTGATCGAGCGCATCCAGGCCATGCTGCGCGGCGGCACGATTCGTCGGGTCCGTCAGACCCTGCTCGCGACTAATCTCGCCAAGGGAGCGCTGGTCGCCTGGGAAATTCCTCAGGAAAAACTCGATTCCGCCTTCACTACGCTTTTCGAGGACGATCCCTTTTCCGGTCATGTCGTGACGCGTTCGACCGACGCCGACTCGCCGGGCTCGACCTACAAGCTCTGGACCACCCTCAAGGTCCCGCAGGGCTACGCGATGGAGAAATACGCCGAGCATTGGCGCGAGCGTATCGGCGCGAGGCATTTCCGACTGATGCCCGCGAAGCGACTGTTCGCGCTGGGGGTGGGGCACATGCGCCGCCGCGGTATGCCGTCCGGCAGCAAGTCCGACGATCCTGCGGTGGCGACCGAAGTCTCGATTGTAGATCTGAATGAGTTGGAATGGAAAATTCTGACGACTCTGAAACGCGAGTTCGAACCCGAGGAGCTCACCGGGAATATCTGGGCGCCGCGCGCCGAAGCTGCCGGTGTCTCCCTGGAAGAGTTTTGCGAAATTGCCGAGGACCTGAACAAGCGTAAGGTCATCGGCCGCTTCTCGACCTTTCTCGAGCACGTCAAACGCCTCGCCACCGGGGAGCGCGTCACGAAGTTTAACGCTCTGTTTCATTGGGCCGTGCCCGCGGGCCGTGAGATTGAAGCCGGCAGTGAAGTGGGTCGGCATCACATCATGACCCACGCCTACTGGCGCGAGGGCGGACCGGAGTTTCGCAACGTCAACGTCATGGGCGTCGTTCACGGGACCGACAAGTCCATGGTGATGGAGCACAAGGCGGCGATCGACGCACACCTGGAATCCATTGGCATTCCGGTTAGCTACACCAATGTTTTCTGGGGCGGACGCAGCGAGATCAAGCCCTCGGAAATTTCCCCGGTGGCATTTGTCGAATGGTGTGCTGCGAATAACATCGATCCTGAATCGATGAAGGTGGACTGAAGTCAGAGCGCGCGATTGCTGGGCAGGTAAGCGCGATCCTATAATTTAAAGACGACAGGCTCTGCAGAAATTGCGTTCGAGAACAAGCAGAGGGCAGGGGTTACGCATAAGTGTTGACCGAATGGGCCGAAAACATTGGCTTTTGTTGCCATTTCAACTCATGCGTAAGCCTTGGCTCACTCTGGAATCGGTTCAACAAGATCTTCAGGCGGCGGTTCTGGTCGCCAATCTCGAAAACCTTCTGAGCCAGGAAGCGCAGGAGCAACTGAGCGCTGGCGATCGTCAACGCCAATATCCTTTGCGAGTGAACAAGGCCGTGAGCTACCACGCATTGAAAGAGCGGATATTCGATTTGCTGATGAACCGAAGAGGCAACGTGGATGAAGCGCTGAGCCAATTACAGTTGTGGATGAAGAACAGTCCGGTGAGTCGCCGAATAGGCCGCCAAGGCCCAGAACGAAAAAAATCGCTCGCCCGCTCATGTCGATTCCAACGCACTCGCCGCAAGAATGTTTTTTGACTTCATAGTCCCCTTAACTAAATGGCAGTGGGCCTTCAGCCCGGGCTATCACATGACAGGCCTTCGGCCCTGATTCTGATGGGGTGAGACGTCCGAGCGTCCGGGGCTGCCTGAGTGAGCTCGGAACGAGTTTTGCGTCAACGATTGGTGGAAAAGTGATTCCCCAGGGGGGCGGGGGTCGTCCATTCGTTCGCCCAATCG
>JBLHKZ010000181.1:0-12039 GCA_047618185.1 Limisphaerales bacterium | reverse complement strand
AAAAACGGTGGTAGCTCGGCTCGGACTCGAACCGAGAACCAACGGCTTAAAAGGCCGCTGCTCTACCATTGAGCTACCGAGCCACCAATTGAAACCCGTCGCCGGATTTCGAAGAGGCGCGAAGCTAAGTTACCGCCCCGCCCCACGCAAGACCTTTTCCGCCTCTTTTCCCGCCGGTTTTCCCCGGCCTCGCCCGAAAACTGTTGCGACGCTTTTGCCCCCCGAATAACATCGATCAATGTCTGTTCGATTCACCGTCCTGGGAAGCGGCTCCTCCGGCAACTCCTCGTATCTCGAAACTGATGAAACCCGCATCCTCATCGACGCTGGCTTCAGCGGCCGCCAGATCCGCAAACGGCTGGAATCGATCGGGCGGACCCCGGAGCGACTCGATGGCATTTTGATCTCCCACGAGCATTCCGACCACACGCAGGGGCTGGGCACGATCGCCGCCAAACTCGAGATCCCGGTCTATTGCAATAGGCTCACCAAGGAAGCCATCGAAAGCCAGGTCAAGGCTCCCATCGAATTCCGCATTTTTACGGTCGGGGCAACCTTCGAGGTCGGCGACATCAAGGTGGAAAACTTCAGCGTGCCACACGACGCCTACGACCCCGTCGGTTTCCTGCTCCGCACGCACGCGGGAAACATCGGCGTGCTTACTGATCTCGGCCACGCCACCAAGCTCATCATCGAGCGCGCCCGCGAAGCGCACGTTCTGCTGCTCGAGTGCAACTACGACCAGGACCTCCTCGAGCGCGACACCAAGCGCCCCTGGAGCATCAAGCAGCGCATCCTCAGTCGGCACGGCCATCTGTCGAACGACGCGGCGGCGGAGCTGCTTGAAAAAGTCGTCACGCCGGAATTGCGCCGCGTGTTTCTCGTCCACCTCAGCCGCGACTGCAATTCGCCGGAACTCGCGGGCCGCGCCATTGGGAAGCGACTTGAGGCGGCTGGCATTCGCCACGTTCGCGTCGAGTCGACGACCCAGGACGAGCCCAGCCCCACCCTGCATCTCCACGAGATGAATTTCCTGAACGACCAGGCGGTCCTGCCGTTTTGAACCATCCCCCGATGAGAGGTTTTCTGACACTGGCCTGCTTCGCGATGATCTTTGCCGGATCACTGGCCGCCTACACGTTCCTGACCAATCGCGAACCCGTCACAATCCCACTCGCGAAGTATCAGAAACAAAAGCCGCCGGCCAAATGGCTCCACCTGACCGACTGCGAACTCGACCTCTTTGGCGCGCGCCATTTCAATTATATCGAATCCGACCACGCTCCGGAAATGCTGATCCCCCTCCGGACGCCCGGCGCCACGAATGCGCCGGTGTATGCTTTGCTGTCGATTCGCGACGACAAGCTGCAACTCCAGATCGAGGCGCTAAGCCTCGCCGAAGCCGTCGGCGCCCGGGACGAACCCGCCGGGACCAACGTGACCCGACGCACCGCGCCGCGCGACGTCCGCGGACTCGTGCGCTTTGGCATCGAGCTGTCCACCGAAAATCGCGCGGAGCTCCTGTCGCTCCATCCCGGGCTCGCGGAGGATTTCGTCATCCTCGACGAAGGAGCCAAACCCTCATGGCTGCTCGCGCTCATGCTCCCGGCCGGCCTCGGGCTGATGCTGTGGTTGATCGTTTCCAGCCTGCGAAACTTCAGGAAGGCAACCGCGGCGCCGGCCGGGCAAAGCGCAAGCCTGACGCCGCCCGCGCCCTCCGCTCCGATCGCCGAAAAAAAGAAAGGCGCGCCCGAAGACGCGCCTGACAAAAAGGTTTAAGCCGTTCTCAGCTGCTGCAATCGCAATCGTTGCAGTGCTGATCGATGTCGTGCATCTCCGGCACCCGCCCCAGTTCAAAGGTCTTGGAAACGAACTGATGAATCTCATCCTGGATGCGCTGCATCTGTTTTTGCGATTCGAGAAACTTTATGGAAGCATCGTTCGCCATCCAGGCGTCGCGATCTTTTTCAAACTCGGCCATTTCCTCCGGAGGGATCTCCAGCCCCATCTGTTGCCGCTGTCCGAGCGCCTCGCCTTTCATGGAAAGCACATCGTAGCCGCTGCGCAGCTCTTCATTGGCCAGAAAGGCGTCCATGTCGGCGCGCAAGGTTTTCACTTCCGGCTGCTCCAGCAAGGTGGCGCAAAGTTCTTTCGTCTTTTCGACGATCGGTCTGTCTTTAACTGTCGTTTCCATAATCTGCCCGGGAATGTGCGTCAGTCGTGATCGGATGGCAACCCCGGAGGAAGAAACCACAGATGGACACGGATTCACACAGATGAATACAGCCCACTATTCGCCGAGCGGCAGAAGATCTTCAGCCGGGTCCGAATTCGGGAAACGTTCGTCAAGACAAGGGAGCTTTCCGCCGCCCCGGGCCAGATTATCCCAGGGCTTGTGTACGAGCGAAAAGTGCGTTTGAGGTTAACGCTTCGCGTTTCTACAATGCATCTGAACAGGGCCAACCCAGAGAACAGAGATCTTCCTCCTCTGTTTCCTCCGTTATATCCTGTTCGGTTTCGGGAATTCTGGGCAATCAATGCTTTGCGTTCTTCTTGAACCAAGATCATACGTAAGCCCTACCGATTATCCGTGACATCAGGCAAATCGGCGGTTGAATCCCAGAGAACCGACAAGGCAGACATGACCCAAACCCAACGCATCACCAGCTTCGCGCTCGGAGCCATCGGCGCGCTCATTGGCTCCGCGATCGGCTACTACATCTTTATCTGGATTGCAGGCCAGGGTTTCTACGGTCTGGCCATTCCCGGCGCCTTTGTCGGCGTCGGCGCGGGGATTTGCATCCGCCATCGCTCCTGGATCTTCGCCGGCGGCTGCGGGGTTTGGGGCGCGCTCGTTGGCATCTTCACCGAGTGGAAATTTGCACCCTTCACCGCGGATCAAAGCTTCGGATACTTCATTCGCAATCTCGGCGATCTCACGCCCATCACCAAGATTATGTTCGTCATTGGCGCGGCCCTTGCATTCTGGTTCGGACTGGGCGGCATCCGCACGGCCCGACAGGCGATGAAGGAACGACTCATCAAGGCCGCCCAGAAGGACAGCTAGCCCGCAGCGTTTGCACCCCCATCCACGAAGCGCGATGACGATGCGGGAAATTCGAAACTCGAAGCCCTCCAATATCTCACTCCGATCGGGACGGTTAACAAGCGGATAACCCGCGGCTCGATAAAGATTGCCACTGTCAGCAGAAAACAGTAGTTTCTGTTTAAACAGAAATAAATGAACTTCATGATCACCCTCACACCAGTCCAACAGAAATTCATTCTCCATTGGGGAGAAATGGGAACCCGCTGGGGCATCAATCGCACCGTCGCTCAGATTCACGCGCTGCTCTTCATCATGCCCCGCCCCCTGCAAGCTGAGGAGATCACCGAGTCGCTTTCGGTCGCCCGATCGAACGTCAGCAACAGCCTCCGGGAGCTGCAAAGTTGGGGCATCGTCAAAGTCGTGCACATCCTCGGCGATCGCCGCGATCATTTCGAATCGATGAAGGACGTCTGGGAGATGTTCCGCGTGATCATGGACGAACGAAAACGCCGGGAATTTGATCCCACCGTCGCCCTGCTGGAGGAATGTCTCATCGACGTCGAAAAGGCGAACAACAAGGAAGACGCCCACACCAAACAACGGCTCCAGGATCTGAAGGAGTTCTTTGGCGCCACCACAAGCTGGTACGCCCAACTGCGCAAATGGCCCACCAAGGCCATCGTCCGATTCGCGAAACTCGGCGACAAGGCCCTCAAGCTCATCGGCCTGGGATGATTCATCTCTTTTAAAAAAATTTACTCATTTATTTCTGTGACTACTGAAATAACAGTCATTAAGCACTTGAAGGAACCCACGTGCGCCTGGGCGCTTTATGATGGGGAATGCCCGATTTGCATCGAGCTGGCGCGTTGGGGTCGCGGACCGTTGAAGCGGCGTGGGGTGGAGTTTGCGCATCTACAAACACCCTGGGTGGTCGACCGCCTGGGCATTTCGAAAGACGATCCCCTGCGGGAGCTGATCGTCATTCCCAACAGCGGCGCCCCGTTAGGCGGCGTCGACGCGATCGTCTACCTGATTCGTCGGATCTGGTGGGCCTGGCCGCTCTGGATCGCCGCCAAACTGCCGCTCATCAATCGACTGCTTTGGGCCGGATATCGCTGGATCGCCGCGCGCCGGCATTGCCTGACCGGAACCTGCTCAGCCCCGCGGGCCGCCAGCGCCGACAAACCCCACGCGCGAGAACGGGCGTTGGATTGGCTGCCCCTCTTCGCGTTGACGGGGCTGATCATCGCCCTCCGACCCGCGACGTCACCGTGGGCGTTCATGTGGGCGCTCGCCTCTGCTCTCTTTCTCGGATTCAAATGGCTCACCTGGATCCGAGCCCGGCGCGAATTCGGCGATCCCGGACCGCTGCGCTCGCTCGGCTACACCGCGCCCAATATCGTCTTCGCCTCGCTGCCCTTCATTTACGGCTGGGCCGCGCTGAGAGGAGTCATGCCATGAAAAGTGTTCTTGAATTCAACCCGACACGCCTTGCGGAAACGGAAGCCGCAACCGCCGCCGAAGCGGAAAGCAACCTCGCCAAAGCCGCATTTGTGAAACGCGAAAAGCGCCCTCTCTTCCTCGCGGATTGGATGGACACCCTGTTCATTCACTTCGAGATTGAGCCACACAGGCTACAGCCCTCCACCCCCTTCGAGCTCGATCTCTTCGAGGGCAAGGCGCACGTCAGCCTGGTCGCCTTCACCATGCGACGCCTGCGTCCGGCCTTTGGCGGCGCCCTGACCGCGCTGCCCTTCCTCCCGTTCGGCGAAACGCGATTCCTGAACGTGCGCGCCTACGTGCGTCATCAGGGAGAATCCGGCATCTACTTCATGAAGGAGTTTATCTCAAGTCGGCTCAGTGTCCCGCTCGGATCGCTGACCTACGGCCTGCCCTATCATTTCGCGAAGCTCGACTACGATTGCGATCCCGAGCGATTCAGCTTTGAGGGCAGCGTCGCACAGCGACAAGGCGAACTCCGCAAACTCGAATTCAACGCGCGACTCGAGCCCGCCAACTCAGCCGACACGAATGCGCCTGATGAACTCACCCGTTTCCTCACGGAGAAATACACCGCCTACACCTGCCATCGCGGAACCCGTCGACGATTCAGCGTCTGGCACGAACCCTGGCCGTTGACCCGCGCCGAAGCGACCCTCGCCGACGACAGCCTGCTCAATCTCACAGGCGATTGGAGCCGCCACGCACGACTCGTCGGAGCGATGCATTCACCGGGCGTGACCGACGTTTGGATGAGCCGGCCGCATCGCGTCAATAGAGCCCCTGATATCCATCCCGCGTCACGTCACAGGCACGCCGCCTTTCTTGAACTTCCTTAAAGATCATGAATGCAACTCAAACCAAAAAGATCATCCTGGCGGGGGGAACCGGCTTTCTCGGCAAAACCCTGGCTCGGCATTTTCGTAAATTAGACTGGAACGTCACGATTCTCACCCGCGGCGCCGAGCGCAGGGAGAACGGCGTTTCTTTTATCCATTGGGACGGCGAATCGATCGGTCCCTGGACGTCCGAGCTCGAAGGCGCGACAGCCGTCGTGAATCTCGCCGGGCGCAGCGTCGATTGTCGCTACCACGCGCGCAACCGCCGCCTGATCCTCGATTCACGCGTCAACTCAACTCGCATTCTGGGCAAAGCCATCGCGAGCTGCGACACCCCGCCCCCGGTGTGGCTCAATTCCAGCACGGCGACGATCTACCGGCGCTCGCTCGACAAACCAATGGACGAAGCCAGCGGCAAGATCGGCGGAACCCGTGAAGCCAAAGACATATTTTCCGTCGAAGTCGCGGTCGCCTGGGAAAAGGCATTCGATGAAACCCAAACACCCGACACGCGAAAAGTCGCGCTGCGCTCGGCCATGGTTTTGGGGAATTACCGAAACAGCGTGCTCCTCGTGCTGCGCCGCCTGACCCGCCTGGGGCTGGGCGGCAAGATGGCCTCGGGCCGTCAGTTCGTTTCCAGGATTCACGAAATCGATTTTTGCCGCGCGATTGAATGGTTGTTTTACAACGAAACCGTGAGCGGCATCGTCAACCTCGCCGCGCCCAATCCCCTGCCCAATCGAGACATGACAGGCATCCTGCGCCGAGTCTGCCGCGCGCCCTTCGGCCTGGGACTCCCCGCGCCGCTTTGGCTACTCGAACTCGGAGCGTTCTTCCTGCGGACCGAAACCGAACTCATCATCAAGAGCCGTCGCGTCGTGCCCGGTCGATTGAGCTCCGCTGGATTCAAATTCCATTTCACGCAGTTTGAAGCCGCCGCCAGCGAGATCGAAGACCGCATACGGAACACCGATTGACCTGCGCATGTCGCGGCGCGGAAAGCGCTACTGAGGGAATAGACCGCCAAAAAACGCGCCAAACGCCTCTCTCAGCCCAATGTGAATGATTTGGGAACAAGTCCAACAACTTCCGATTGCGGACAGCGCTTATTCCTGCTTCTCCAGTTGCCCCCGGCTAATTGTGAATAACTTGGAAAAAGCCCGAATTCTGTTGCCCCGCATTGCGAATACTTCGTGAAGAACTTCCCGATAAGATTCATTTGAACGGCCGCGGCAAGGACGCCTCGAGGCGATTCGAGGATCATGCGAATAGGTTTTCAATATCTTGATCCATTTTCTCGTTTCACATTCCGGCCGATTCAGGTGTTCTCCTCGCCCATGATTGATTCTTTCGACGACATCCCCGCCGGACCGCCTGATCTGAAAAAGACGAAACGGAAAAAGGCGCCGCCGCGCGAGCCCGCAATGGCGCCGTTGACAGGCGTCGACCGTTCGCCGCCGAATTCCGTCGAGGCCGAGCAGGGCGTGCTCGGCTGCGTCCTCTGGTCGCCCGTCGATTGCATGGGTGAATGCCTTGAGAAATTCGCCAAGGGCAGCGAAGTTTTCTACGATCTGCGGCACAGCACCATTTTTGATGTCCTGGCGGAGATGTACGACAGCAAGCACGCGATCGACATCATCACGCTTCGTCAGAAACTCAAGGACTCCAATTTCCTCGACTCCATCGGCGGGGTTGCCTACCTCAACGCGCTTCAGGACTCAGTCCCCTCGCCCGCGAACCTCTCCTACTACATCGAGATCATTCGCGAGAAGCATCTACTGCGAAAAACGATTCAAACCTGCACCAGCGTGGTCCGTCAGGTCTACGAACATGAGGGAGAGGTCGACGCGCTGCTGGATGAGATCGAGCGGGAAGTGCTGGCGATCAGCGAAGAGCGGGTCGAAGCCGACGGCGTGCAGCCGATCAAAGACCTGGTGCACGGCGCCATCAACCAGATTGAGCATTATCATTCCATGAAGGGCGCCTTGACCGGCGTCGCCACGGGTTTTACGGATCTGGATAAAATGACCATGGGCCTGCACGGCGGGGAAATGATCGTCATCGCCGCCCGCCCGTCGATGGGCAAAACCTCTTTGGCGATGAACATCGCCGAGTATGTGACGCTCGAACAAAAATTACCCTGCGCCGTGTTCAGCCTGGAGATGACCTCCGAATCGCTGGTCCTACGGATGATGTGCTCACGGGCCCGCGTCAACCTTCGAAACATCCGCGAGGGTTTCCTCGTCGATCGCGATTTCCCCAAGCTCACCAAAGCCGCCGGCCTGCTCTCGGTTTCGCCGCTTTACATCGACGACACGCCGGGGCTTTCCATCCTGCAATTGCGGGCCAAAGCGCGGCGCATGCACCAGCAATTTGGCATCAAATTGTTTGTCATTGACTACTTACAGCTGCTCCATTCTACTGCGCGCAAAGCCGCTGATAACCGCCAACAGGAGATCGCGGACATATCTAGCGGGATCAAATCCCTCGCCAAAGAACTGAATGTTCCGGTGATCATTTTGTGCCAGCTCAACCGGGATGTTGAGAAGCGCGGCGAGGGCGCCAAACCCAAGCTCAGCGACCTTCGCGAGTCTGGAGCCATTGAACAGGACGCCGACTTGGTCGGCCTGCTCTACAAGCCCAGCTCAGGCGAGAGCGACGAAGGCGGCGCGGCGGCGGAGCCTGCGCCCGACGAAGGCGAGCCGATAAATTTGCTGATTGCGAAACAACGCAACGGCCCGACGGGGGATGTCAGACTGACATTCCTCAAGGGCTACACGAGATACGAGAGCCGGATCGACATTGACCAGAACGACGATCCGCGGAACTGAAAAGAAGCATGAGATCAACGATCATTCGAATCGCGGCCGTTTTGGCCATGGCAACGCTGGCGCTCCCCTCCGCCCTGGCCCAGGCCGCCCCCAAGATCAATTCGATCACGATCGTGCACGAAGGCCCCGCCGCCGTCAGCGACGAGCTGATTCGCGCGAATATCCGCGTCAAGAAAGGCGATACCTTCAATCAGAATCCCGTCGACGACGACATCCGGAATCTCTACGAGACCGGTTTTTTTCACAACATCTACACAAAATCCACCGTCAGCCCCGAAGGCGTGGATCTTGCCTACATCGTGCAAGGCAAACCCGTCCTGACCGACATCTATTTCGAGGGAAACGAAAAGTACAAGGACTCCAAACTTCGCAAAAAACTCAGCTCCAAAATCGGCGAACACTACGACGAACAAAAGCTCTTCGCCGACACTCGGATGATCCTTGAACTGTATCAGAAATCCGGCTTCCAACAGGCCAAGGTGGAATACGTGCCCAGCATCACCGAGGCCGCCGGCCGCGCCACCGTCACTTTTCGCATCGAGGAAAGCCGCAAGATTCGCATCAAGCGCGTCGACTTCGTCGGCGCCCAGGCGTTCAAGGAAAAGCAACTGCGCAAGGAGATGAAGACCCGCGCCCGCTGGATGTTTTCCTGGATCACCGGCAGCGGCGTGTTGAAGGAGGAGCAGTTCGAGGACGACCGCGAAAAGCTGGCCGAGTTCTATCGTGAGAAGGGTTATATCGATTTTGAGATCAAGGACATCGAAATTGAGGAGCTTTCGAAAAAATGGATCGCCATTCGGATCACCCTATCTGAGGGCAACCAATACAACGTCGGCTCCGTCGAGGTCAAAGGCACATCGCTTCACACCGAGGACGAAGTCAAGGCCGAGGTCAGAATGGGTGAAGGAGCCATTTTTACTCCCGGCGGTTTGAGCGACGACATCGAAAACATCAAGGCCCTCTACGGGATCAAGGGATATATCGATACGGCCGTGCTGCCGCGCAAGAAGCCCAACATCGAGACCGGCACGATGGATATCCAGTACGAGATCGAGGAGAACGATAAATCCTACATCGAGAAAATCGAGATTCGCGGCAACGACAAGACGAAGGACAAAGTCCTTCGTCGCGAATTGAGCGTCTCGCCCGGCGACACGTTCAACATGGTCGCGGTCAAGATCAGCAAGAATCGATTGCTGCAAATGGACTACTTCGAAAAGGTCGATGTGCGTCCCGAGCCGACCGACGTGCCGGATCGCAAGAACTTGGTCATCAACGTCGAGGAAAAAGCCACCGGCAACCTCATCGTCGGCGCGGGCTTCAGCTCCATCGATTCCCTCGTGGGATTTGTTGAAGTCACGCAAGGCAACTTCGACCTGTTCAAGCCGCCCACCTTTACCGGCGGCGGCCAGCGGGCGAGAGCGCGGGCTCAGGTCGGCACCCGCCGGCAGGATTACCAACTCACCTTCGTGGAACCCTGGTTTCTGGAGCGCCGACTCGAGCTCGAAGTCGATTTATTTCACCGTGAGCTCGACTTCGTCGGCCAGACCTACAACGAGCAGCGGTCCGGCGCGAGCGTCGGCCTAAAGAAAGCATTGTTTGGCCAGCGGAACCTCATCGGCCGCCTTGGTTACACCCTGGAAAGAGTCGCCATCAAAGATGTGATCACGACGGCGTCGCAAACGATCAAGGACCAGGAGCAGGCGCTGATCGCTTCCAAGTTCTCCACCTCCATCGCCTGGGACACTCGGAATAGCGGTCTCTCCCCGTCGCGAGGCCAACGAACCGAACTGATCTCCACGATCGCTGGCGGTCCTCTGGGCGGACAGGTTGACACCTACAGCCTCGAGCTGAAGTCGTCCCACTACTTTCCCGGATTCTTCAAGGGGCATATCTTCGAGCTGCACGGCTCAGGCGGCATCATCGACAACCACGGATCCGACCGCGTGCCGCTCTTTGACCGTTGGTATCTGGGCGGACAAAACACCGCGCGCGGCTATCGCTTCCGACAAATTGGCCCGCGCGACGATCAGAATGAACCGCTGGGCGGCAGCACCTTCTGGTTCGGATCGGCGGAATACAGCGTCCCGGTCGTCGAGCGCGTGCGCCTGGCCGCCTTCTACGACGCCGGCATGGTCTACCAAGACGCTTTCAGCTTTAGTTCAAGCTACGAATTCAAGAACAACGCCGGCGCGACGGTTAACGGCGACAGCGGATTCTGGAATGACAACATCGGCATTGGAGTTCGATTGAATTTGCCCATAGGTCCGTTGCGTCTGGATTACGGATTCCCACTCAATGGTGACGGTAGCAATGACAAAAGCGGAAAATTTCAGTTCGGAGCCGGTTTCAATCGGAACTTCTGAGCTGCCGCCAGCCTTCCCATCCTCTTTCAAAATCTCATGAAGAATCGTATCGCCCGACTTCCCTTATTGCTCCTCGCCCTGCTCATCGTCGCATCCTCGGCTCAAGCCCAGACAAGCATCGCCACGATCGATCTGAAGAAAGTCTTCAACGGCTACTGGAAAAGAATGCAGGCCGACACCATTCTGCAGACAAAGGGGAAGGCCTTGGACGCGCAGCTTCAGACCATGACCGCGGAATACCGCGGGCTGGCGGACGGACTCAAGAAACTGGATGAAGCGCTCAAGGAGCCTTTGATATCCGCCGTCGAAAAGGAAAAACGCACAAAGACGCTCCAGGGGCAGGCGCTCAAGGTCAAGGAGCTGGAAGCCACGATCAACGATTTCCAACGAGCCGCCCGAACGCAACTCGATGAACTGAGACACCAGAGCCGTGAAAACATTCTCAAGGAGATTCAGGATTTTGTTCGCAAGAAGGCCAAAGACAAAAAAGTCTCCCTCGTTCTGGACACCGCCTCCGAGACCATCAACCAGACACCGGTCATTCTCTACAACGACGACTCAAACGATTGGACCCAAGAGATTCTGACCTCGTTGAACATCACGGCGCCGCCGGGAGTCCTCAAAGACAGCAAGCCCTTGGATCCCAAGTAGCGTCGCGCCGGCCAGCCGGCGCTTCACATCGTCACGGATTCCAGAAAATTCGCCCCGCTCTCTCGATACCTGCGATAAGTGTCGGGGCCGAGGACCTGCTTCAGATTCTCATCCAGTTGCCGTCGCGTGCGCTCCAACTCCTCGCGACGTTCGAATTCGTCCTTCGTCTCGTCCTTCTGGATCGTGTCCCATTGCAATTTGCTCATTTGACTCAACTCATATAGATGCAATGCCTTGTCGGGAACCCCGCCGTGGGTCGCCAGGAATGCCGCCGCATTTCGATAAAGCGGATCCAGATTGAAACTGTACGCCTGATATCTCGCCCTCCCCAGCGCCGCCTTGATCTCTGCGTTGCCTCTTGCTTTCAGTCCATTTCGCAGCCCGAGGCTGGCCTTGTCGGCCCCGCCGTGCTTGAGCCGCATTTCCCGCTCTATCCTATCGCGAATATTGAAAACCGTAAGAAACTCATTTGACGTCGCGTTGAATTGCGACAATTCCCGGCGCAGTTTCCGGGCGCGATCAGAAAAACGCAGCCAATAGGCCCGCAGTTGTTTTTCATTCATCAACTGGCCAAGAGCCGCGCGTCGAGCCTCCTCGATCTTGCCCAATTCAGCTTCTGTAACCGGTTCGCCAGCCAGCTCCTGAGCGCTTTCATAGTTTCGAATGCGGGCCTGAAACTGCAGATCAATTTCGCGCGCGGTTTTCGCCGCCTTCGCGTCCACATCGGCCAGTTCCGGGCCGTAAACCGGCTGGAGGTCAGAATCCAACGCGCGACCGCGATCCCAATTCCCGCCAAGCAA
>JBLHKZ010000180.1:0-12052 GCA_047618185.1 Limisphaerales bacterium | reverse complement strand
AGGCGCTCGCCTTTGCGCTCAAGTCGATCAAGCCGGAACAATCCAAACAGGTGCTAGCGCGGCTCCTCCCCGCCGAACTGCCGAAGAACGGCGAGGGTCCCTGGATCGAAATCATCGGCCAATCCGGCGGAGCCAGTGAATTGCGCCAGCTCTTCGACCAGACAGTCAAAGGCGGCCTCAACGCGGAAGCCGCGACCCGCTCGCTCAAGGCGCTGGGCGAAGCGGCGCGACTGCGAAAGCTGCGCCCCTCAGGTTCGCTCGACGCCGTCGGAGAACTTTTTAAACACGACAACGCCGCCGTCGGCGCCGCGGCCATCCGGCTGGCCGGAATCTGGAAACTCGGTAAATCCATCGGAGCCATGCTGGATTCCGCCGGCAACGCAGATGCTAGGCCCGAACTCCGTCAGGCTGCCTTTGACGGACTGCGAAGCATCGGCGGCCAGGGAGCCATCAAGGGACTGGGCTCCATCGCCGACAAACACGCCGGAACCGCCAGCGGCCGACAGGCCGCCACCGTTCTCGCGTCCCTCAACTTCGGAGCCTCCCGAAATCGCATTCTCAAGGTCCTTGCCGCCACTAAAGACGACAACGACGCTCAGACGCTCTGGCGGTCGCTGCTCAACGTCAAGAACGCCGGCAAAGGTCTCGCCCTGAAGATGTCCGAATTCCCCCCGCCCGAGAATGTCGCCCGGGCCGGCCTGCGCATCGCTCGCGAAGGTTCGCGCAATGAACCTGAACTGATCGCGGCCCTGACCGCATTCGCCGGCGCGCTGCCCTCCGCCGCCGACATCTCCCCTGAGGACCTGAAGAAATTCATCGCCAATGTTTCAACGAAAGGCGATCCCGCGCGGGGCGAGCGCGTCTATCGTCGCCAATCCATGGCCTGCGTCGCCTGCCACGCGATCGGCGGCGTCGGCGGCCTGGTCGGACCGGACATGACCTCCATCGGCGCCAGCGCGCCAATCGACTACCTCGTCGAGTCTCTGCTCAAGCCCAACGACAAGATCAAGGAGGGCTATCACTCGATTACGGTCGAAACCAAAGACGGAGAGGAATACAGCGGGATCATCGTCCGCGAGACGAAACAGGAACTCGTCCTGCGCGACGCCGGCAACCAGGAGAATTCCATTCCCAAGAACAATATTCAGCAGCGTCGCAACGGCCTGTCGCTCATGCCCGCCGGCCTGATGGACACGCTCACAGAGCAGGAGCGGCTCGACCTCGCGCGCTTCCTTTCAGAGCTCGGCAAGCCCGGTCCCTACGACGCGTCTCAATCCAAAGTCGCGCGCGCCTGGAAAATCTTCACCGTGCACAGCACCAACCAACAGGGCGACGCCGACAAAGCCGCCATGGGCGACCTGAGCGTTGCCGGCTGGGCGTCCGTCAACTCGACCGTCGTCGGCGGTTTGCTCAAGGACGACCTGACCCCCATTCTTGAGCGTTGGCAGCGGCGCGGCATCATCGAAGTCTATGCCGCCACCCGCTTCCAACTCGCGCAGAAGGGCACGGTGAAGTTCGAGCTGGAGGCGCCGGCGGGATCGCAAGTCGTCATCGACGGCAAAACCGTCGGCAAGGGGCCGTCGGTCTCCGCCGATCTCGACGCGGGCGAGCATATAATCGTCGTAAAACTCGACCATCGCGCGCTGCCCGATCAAGTCCGCCTGAAATCGAACGACGTCACCTTTATCTCGAATTAGCCGCAATCTGACGCTCTCGACCGCCGGTCCGCCAAACTGACGAGCCAGGCGCATCGGCCCGGCCACATTTCTGACTCGCTTCAATACCGGCCATTTGCTAAGTCTTCAGAGATTTCTCACCTCGCAACATAGAGTTGCGTTCCGGCGATTCGATCCCATATTGTCCGCCGAAATCGAGGTGAAAGTCTCACCGACGAAATACGTCCAATTATGAGGACGTTGAGAAAAGTCCGACGAACAAAACGATAACGACACGCGCCCTGCAAGAATATGCTTTGTAAAATCTGCAAAGAGAAAGAGGCGACCGTGCATCTGACCAAAGTCGATGGAGTCAAGATGCACAAGGTCGACTTGTGCGACGCCTGCTCGAAGGAAAAGAACGTCAACGATCCCACTGGCGGATCGCTTTCGTCGATCTTCCACGGCATGCCCGGAGCCGAGGAGTTCGAGTTCGAATCCGACGAGTCCACGGCGGACAAGAAATGCCCCACCTGCGGCTTCAGTCAGGCGAATTTCAAGAAAGCCGGCCGGTTTGGCTGCCCCGAATGCTACCACGCCTTCAGCGCCAATCTGGACGGCCTGCTGCGCTCCATGCACCGAGATGTGCGCCACGTTGGCAAGACCCCCAAGGCCTTCAAGCAAACCGCCGGCGTCGCCGAGAAATTGAAGCGAATGGAGGCCAAAATGGAAAAAGCCATCACGAAGGAGGATTTCGAAGCCGCCGCCGACTTGCGTGACGAAATCGTCGAGCTGAAGACCCAGCTCAAGGAACTCCAGCGAATCAAGCCATGAATCTCGCTGACTTCCTCCTGCCTCCTTCAGCCTCGGTCAATCGACAGGGCCCCGATGATCGCATCGTGCTGTCCAGCCGCGTGCGGCTCGCTCGCAACATTCTCGGTCATTCCTTTCCCGGTTGGGCCAAAAAGAAGGAGCAGCGAATCGAGACCATGAATGCGATTCGCCCCGAAGTGGAATCGCTCACACCTTTTAAAGGCGCGTTTTCCGAATCCATGGATCGCCTGAATCCCAACGACAAGACTCTCCTGGTCGAACGACATCTGATCAGCCGAGAGCACGCCGCCAAGAAAGACGGCAGCGCCGTAGTGCTCCGGCAGGACGAGTCACTCTGTGTGATGATCAACGAGGAAGATCACTTGCGCATGCAATCCCTTCGCCCCGGATTGCAGGTTAAAGAGTGCTGGAACGAGATCGACAAGATCGATTCGCAACTGGAGAAGAAACTCGAATACGCCTATTCACCTCAGTTCGGCTACCTGACTGCCTGCCCCACGAATCTGGGAACCGCCATTCGCGTCAGCGCAATGCTGCACCTTCCCGGTCTGCAACTGGCCGACCTGATCGGCCAGACCATTAATTCCGTCACCAAACTCAATCTCGCCGTGCGCGGCCTCTACGGCGAAGGCACCGACGCCCTCGGCCACATCTATCAGGTCTCCAACCAGATGACCCTCGGCGAACAAGAGCCCGAAATCGTCGAACGACTGACCAAAGTCGTCCGTCAGTTGATCGAAAACGAGGAAAACGCACGCGAAAAACTCCTGGAAGAAAAGCCCAAGATCATTTTCAACCAGATCGGCCGCGCCTACGGGATTTTGGCCAACGCCCACATCATTGCCTCCAAGGAGGCCATGAATCTCCTATCCTTCGTCCGCCTGGGCGTAGAATTGGAGATCATCCCGGACGTCGAATGTTCCGCCATCGACGAATTGTTTATCGTGACGCAGCCCGCACATCTCCAAAATTGCGTTTCCAACAAGCTGACGGCCGAGGAACGAGATCTCCTGCGAGCCGACATGTTGCGTGAAAAACTTAAGAAAATTCCCCATCCTGACACGAAATAGACAATCTTTGACTAAGGGATTCACTGGACAAACAACTGAAGTGAAATCACTTTCCCCCTATGAGCGACGAAGCCATGAGTAATTTTACCCCAAGGGCCCAACAAGTACTGGCCCTGGCCCGCAAGGAAGCCGACCGATTCAACCACAACTTTGTCGGCACCGAGCACCTGCTGCTCGGCCTGATCAAGCTGGGACAGGGCGTCGCAGTGAACGTGCTGCAAAAACTGGGGCTCGATCTCGAAACCGTCCGACTCGAAGTTGAGAAACTCGTCGGCACCGGCCCCGATCAAAAACTGATCGGCAATATCCCCTACACGCCGCGCGTCAAAAAGGTCCTGTCACTGGCCGCCAAGGAAGCCAAAAACCTCAATCACACCTACGTCGGCACCGAGCACATTCTCCTCGGCCTGCTCCGAGAAGGAGACGGCGTCGCGGCCAAGGTGCTCAAAAGCCTGGAAGTGGATATCGCGCTCACCCGGCAGGAAATTCTCAAGGAACTGGATCCTAATTTCAGCGGCGGCGACGAAGCTCTTGGCGCGGAACCAGAAAAAGCCGGCGAACGAAAGGGAGAACCCAAGACACCCGCCCTCAAGGCCTTTGGCCGCGATCTGACGGAAATCGCCCTCAAAGGCGAGATGGATCCCGTCATCGGACGCAAAGAGGAGATCGAGCGCGTCATTCAAATCCTTTGCCGCCGGACGAAGAACAATCCCGTGCTGCTCGGTGAAGCTGGCGTCGGCAAAACCGCGATCGTCGAAGGCCTCGCCCAGGAAGTCGCCCGCGGCAACGTGCCCGAGCTGCTTCGCGACAAGCGCGTCATCACGCTCGACCTCGCCCTGATGGTGGCGGGAACCAAGTACCGCGGCCAGTTCGAGGAGCGGATCAAGGCCGTCATGGACGAGATTCGCCGCGCCAAGAACATTATCCTCTTCATCGACGAGCTGCACACCATCGTGGGCGCCGGCTCGGCCGAAGGCACCATGGACGCTTCCAATATCATCAAGCCGGCCCTCAGCCGCGGCGAGATGCAATGCATCGGAGCGACCACGCTGGCCGAACATCGCAAATACATCGAGAAAGACGCCGCGCTCGATCGTCGCTTTCAGATCGTCAAGGTCGAGGCGCCCTCTGTCGAGGAGGCCATTCTGATCCTCATGGGACTGCGCCCGAAATACGAGGAGCACCACAAAGCCGAATTTACCGACGCCGCGATCGAGGCATCCGTCAAACATTCAGACCGCTACATCACCGGCCGCTACCTGCCCGACAAAGCCATCGACCTGATGGACGAAGCGGGCGCCCGCGGGCGCATCAAGTCCATGACCCGTCCGCCGGACGTAAAGGATCTGGAGGCCGCGATCGAGAAGATCAAGACCGAGAAGGAACGGGCCATCAAGGACCAGGATTTTGAGGGAGCCGCCTCCATGCGGGACGACGAGAAGAAGGCCAAGGCCAAGCTCGAAACGATTCTCGAAACCTGGAAGGCCGAGGGCGAGGAGAAACGCGTCACCATCGATGACGAGGACATTCTCCAGGTCGTGGCTAAATGGACCGGCATTCCACTCAAGCGCATGGAGCAGGACGAGGCTCAGAAGCTGCTCGATATGGAGAAGGAGCTTTCCCAGGTCGTCATCGGCCAGGAGGAGGCCGTGGCCGCGCTGTGCAAGGCCCTGCGTCGTTCGCGAACCGACCTCAAGGATCCGAAGCGCCCCATCGGCACATTTGCACTGCTGGGCCCCACCGGCGTCGGCAAGACCCTGCTCGCCAAGTCGCTCGCCGTTCTCATGTTCGGCGACGAGAAATCGCTCATACAGATCGACATGAGCGAGTACATGGAGAAATTTACGACCTCCCGGCTGGTCGGTTCGCCTCCCGGCTACGTCGGCTACGAGGAGGGCGGCCAGCTCAGCGAAAAGGTGCGCCAGCGCCCCTACTCCGTCGTGCTGTTCGACGAATTGGAAAAAGCCCACCCGGATGTGACGAACATACTGCTCCAGATTCTGGAGGAGGGCAAACTCACCGACAACATGGGCAGGGTCATCGATTTTCGGAACACGATCATTCTGATGACCTCCAACGTCGGCGCCGAGAGCCTGCGAAAAGGCGGCAAGATCGGATTCTCCAAGGATTCTGACAAAGCCAATTATGAGGCGATGAAAGAGAGTATCATGGAGGACGCCAAGAAGACGTTTCGCCCTGAGTTTCTCGCTCGACTGGATGACGTGATCGTCTTCCATTCGCTCAGCAAGGACGACTTGGTCAAGATTCTCGAACTGGAAATCCTCAAGGTCGTCGAACTGCTCAAGAGCAAGAACATAAAACTCGAGCTCGACAGCTCCGCGCGCGATCATCTCGTTGAGAAGGGCTACAGCCAGGATTACGGCGCTCGCCCCATGCGGCGCGCAGTCGAAAAACATCTTGAGGATCCGCTCGCCGAAGAATTGCTGAACGGAAACCTGCAGGATAACGGATCCGTCAAAGTGACCCTGAAGGACGGGAAACTCTCGTTCGCCCAGAAGGCCCCGCGAAAGAAACCCGTTTCCAAATAACCCGGTCAGGGGCGATTCATTCTCAACGCCATCCGCTTGGGCGGATGGCGTTTTTTTGTGAGCGGCGCCAACCGACACTTTCGCTCGCTCAACCGACCGCTCATGGCATTTTTACAGATCGCAACCCGCGCCCGCGAGACCCTGGAGGGACTCGGGCGATTCGCGATTTTTGTCCGCGAGGCCGTTCGAGCCGTCTTTTCCCGCAATCGCTCCTGGCGGGACATCGTCGACCAGATTCATTTCATTGGAGTCAAATCCCTCTCCGTCGTGCTGATCACCGGAGCCTTTACGGGCATGGTCCTCTGCGCCCAGACCTACTTTCAATTCCACAAGGTCAAGATGGACTCCGCGACGCTCGCCGTCGTCAGCGTGTCCTTGTGCAGCGAACTGGGCCCCGTCCTGGCCGGCCTGATGGTCTCCGGCCGCGTCGGCGCCTCCATGGCCGCCCAACTCGCCACCATGAGGGTCACCGAGCAAATCGACGCGCTGCGCACCCTGGCCACCCACCCCATTGATTTCCTCGTCGTGCCCCGACTGATCGCGACCATCGTCGCCCTGCCGCTGTTGACCACCGGCGCCATCGCGCTCGGGATCGCCGCGGCATACGCCGTCGGCGTTTTCCTGTTAGGGATCGATCCCGTGTATTCTTATCACAACATGATCCTGTTCACTGACGCTCAGGACTTTCAAATCGGCATCATAAAATCCGTGTTCTTCGGCGCCGTCATTGCCTCCATCAGCACTTACAAGGGAATGAACTGCGCCCAGGGAGCCGAAGGCGTGGGCCGGGCGACCACCGAAGCCGTCGTCGCCTGCTCCATCACGATTCTGATCAGTAATTTCTTTCTTACGCTTTTTCTCAAGAGCGTCATGACCGGGCTATGATCGAAGGCCTAAACATCTGCAAAAGCTTCGGCCCCCACGCCGTTCTGGAGGATGTCTCCTTTCGCATCGAAAAAGGCGAGTCCGTCGTCATTATCGGACGAAGCGGCTGCGGCAAAAGCGTCCTGCTCAAGCACATCATCGGCCTCCTGAATCCCGATTCCGGCGAAATCCTCGTCGAGGGCGAATCGATCTCCGCGCTGAACGAACGGGAGCTGATCCGCGTCCGACGCAAATTCGGCATGCTCTTTCAAAGCGCCGCCCTGTTCGATTCGCTCACCGTCGCGGAGAACGTCGGCTTTGTCCTCGAACGCGAAGGCCAGCACACTCGCAAGGAAATCGACGACCGCGTCGCCGAGTCGCTGGACATGGTGGAGCTTGCGGGCACCCAGGCAAAAATGCCCGCCGAACTCTCCGGAGGCATGCGTAAGCGCGTCGGCCTCGCCCGGGCGATCGCCTACCAGCCCGAGATCATGCTCTACGACGAGCCCACCACCGGACTCGACCCCGTGGCTTCCGACAACATCGACAAGCTGGTCATGCGCATCAACGACCAGCTGGACGTCACCACCATCGCCGTCACCCACGACATGCGCAGCGCCCGGCGCATCGGTAAACGAATCTTGATGCTTCACAACAAATCCATCTACCTTGACGGAACCTCAGATGAAGTATTCGCCTCCGAGGACCCCGTCGTCCATCAGTTCGTAAACGGGATTTCCGACCCCGGCAAACTCATACTGGAAAATGAATAAATCCAAACAAGAATGGAAAGTCGGCGTCTTCATGCTGATTTCCCTCGTGGTCATGGCCGCGCTGATGATTGGCTTCAGCAAGGGGTTCAGCTTCTTCGCCTCGACCTACGAGCTCAACCTCCGCTCCGGCAATATCGCCGGACTCAAACGCGAGGCCGCGGTGCACATGGCCGGCGTTCAGGTCGGCCAGGTCGACGCGATGAATCTCGCTCCAGACGGCAAATCCGTGATCGTCACCCTATTGATCGAGGATAAATACAAGATTCACGGCGACGCCCGTTTCTCGATCGAGCAGGCGGGCTTCCTGGGCGATCAATACATCGCCATATCACCGCAGACCAATGGGTTGCCCGTCCTCGCGCCCGGCGCCGAGGTTCAGTGCGACGAGCCCTTCAATCTCCAGGAGGCCGGAAAACTGGCGCAGGGTTTGATCGAGAAGGTCGACATGACCGTCGCCACCCTCAACAACGCGCTCGAACGCGTCGACAAGACGCTTCTGGCCGAAAACACCCTCACCAATCTCGCGACCACGATCGCCAATTTCCGCCAAATCTCCGAGAGCACCGTCGAGACGATGGCCAATTTTCGCAAGATCTCCACCGGCGCGCTCACCACCGTCGACACCTTGCAACGGCTGATCGAAAAGAACAGCCCCGGCATCGACGGCGCGGTCAGCAATGTCGTGCAGTTCACCGAGCAGCTCGGCTCGGTCACTAATCTCTCCGAGTTTTCCCACAACCTGACCGAGCTCTCGACCGAGCTCCGGGCAACCGTCTCCTCCAATCGCCTGGCCCTCGAACGGACCATGGACAATCTCGAACGCTCCTCCGCGGCGACGAAGTCCCTCCTCGAAGAACTCAACGCCGGCCGGGGCGCCATGGGCAGCCTGCTCAAGGATGAACAACTCAAGCTCCGGATGACTCTGGTCTTCAGCAACATGACCATCCTCAGCAGCAATCTGAATCGATTTGGCTTGCTGTACAAGCCGAAACGACAAAGATCGCCGCGAACCAACGACGTCCGTTACCCAGGCAGGAGCCCCTTCAGGAAATGACGAAATCACTCTGGGTCATCCGAATTCTGTTTCTGACAATGTGCGCCATCGCTGGCTACGCAGTCAGCCAGACTCCGGAACTTCCAATTCCCTTCATGGACCCCGAGACCCCAGTTGGCGGCATCGTCATTGGGTTTGGGTTCGGCATGATCCTCGTCGCCATCGACGAAATGCTGAAAGGCTTTTCCCTGCGGGCCTTCTCCGCCGCGACCTTCGGACTGGTGCTGGGCACCATGATCGCCGCGATGATCGACGGCTCCGGCATGTTCGATTTCGTGGAGACCCAGGGAGACGAAAAAGTGCGATGGATCGTGCGCCTTTGCCTGTTCATCGGGTTCAGTTATATCGGCATGGTCCTGGCCATGCGCAGCAACAAGGAAGACATCTCGCTCATCATCCCCTACGTGCGATTTTCCTCGCGGCATCAACCGGACGACCTCCTCCTCCTGGACACCAGCGCGATCATTGACGGCCGCGTCGCGGATCTGATCGAGACGCGATTTCTTGAGGGCATCGTCATCGTGCCCCGATTCGTGCTCAAGGAACTCCAGAATATCGCCGATTCCAAAGACCCCTTGCGACGCGATCGCGGACGCCGCGGACTCGATGTGTTGAGCCGGGTTCAAAAGCTCGAGGGCAATGAATTCCGCATTCACGAGGGCGATGTTTCCGACGAATCGGAAGTCGATGCCAAGCTCATTTATCTCGCGCGCGCCATGGGCGCCAAACTGTTCACGACCGACTACAACCTCGGAAAGCTCGCGGAGGTCCAGAGCGTCTCCTGCGTCAACATCAGCAAGATGGCCGAGGCCCTGAAGCCGGTCGTCCTGCCCGGCGAACGTTTTCCGATCACAATCGTGCGCAAGGGCAAGGACAAGGATCAGGGAGTGGGCTACATGAACGACGGCACCATGGTCGTCGTCAATCTCGCCTCCGAACGGGTCAACGAGTCCGTCGACGTCGTCGTTTCCAATCGCGTCCAGACCAACGCCGGCGTGATTATCTTCGCCGATCTTGCCGACTAGCCAGATCGCCCGTTCTCCACTACGCTGCCGCCAACAATTATGGGATTCGCAACAATTCAAACCTTACTCAACGCCGCCGAAGCCGGCCTCGTCCGTTCACGCCTCGAAGCCGCCGGTTTCCACCCCTTCATCAAGGACATCAACTCCACGCTCGGAGCGCCCGGCATCTCGGAAGGCATCCACCTTCAGGTCCCCGAGGAGGAAGCCCTCGAAGCCAAGAAGTTTCTCGAGGAATCGATCGGCGACGCCCCTGCGGAATCATGAGTAGAAAAATCGCGCAATCTCTCGCGCGACTTAAGAAGCTGCTGCCCTCCGGGGAGCTGCGGCTCGACGAAGCCACTCGCGCAAAACACTCCGGCGACAAATGGTTCGCTTCCCATCTCCCCGATGCGGTCGCCCTGCCCCGCAACGAAAAAGCCGTCGCGAACATTCTCCGCTTCGCCTTTGAGAATCGGATTCCCCTGACCGCCCGCGGCGCCGGATACGGTTACGTCGGAGGTTGCGTCCCGGTCAAAGGCGGCATCGCGCTCTCCCTCGCGCGCCTGAACAAGATCAAGGAAATCCACGACCGGGACTTTGTGGCCGTCGTGCAGCCCGCCGTGAAGACGAAGCGCCTGCAGGACGCCGTCGAGGCGAAAGGCATGTATTACCCGCCCGATCCCGCCAGCCGCGCCGATTGCTCGCTCGGAGGAAACATCGCCACCAACGCCGGAGGCCCGCGCTGCCTCAAATACGGCGTCACTCGCGACTATGTCCTCGGCCTCAACGTCGTTCTCTCCGACGGGACGCTCGTCAAACTCGGCAGCCGCACCCACAAGAACAAGACCGGCTTCGATCTTCACCGCCTCTTCGTCGGCTCCGAAGGCATGCTCGGCATCGTCACCGAGGCCACGCTAAAACTGCTTCCGCTGCCGCCCTATCGCGCCGGGTTCTCCGTCGGATTCGCGTCCATGAAAAACGCGATTCAAACCCTCGACGACATTCTCGCCCGCGGCTTCCTCCCCTGCGCGCTGGAACTGGCCGACGAGTTCACCCTCGCGGCCGCCGAAAGACGCACCGGCAGTAAACTCCTTTCCGGCTGCAAGGCGCACCTCATCGTCGAGATCGACGGCCAGGAGCGCGCCGTCAGATCCGACCTGCGCGAGCTGAAGAAGATCATCGCGGCACGTAAGCCGCTCTTCGCCAAAGCCTCCCTCGGCCAGGAAGCCTGCGAGACAATCTGGGAATTGCGCCGCGAATTCTCGTTTGCCCTGCGCGACACCGGCCTCACCAAGCTCAACGAAGACATCACTGTCCCGCGGAGCAAACTCGCCGAACTATTTCGCTTCAGCGCCAGACTCCAGAAGAAGCACGGCCTCCCGGTCGCCTGCTTTGGCCACGCCGGCGACGGCAACATCCACGTCAACGTCATGGTCGATCAGGACGATCCCAACGCAGTCAAAAATCAGGACGCCGCGCTCGATGAGCTCTTCGGGCAAGTGGTGAAATGGGACGGCGTCATCACCGGCGAACACGGCATCGGCCTCGCCAAGAAACCTTGGTGGAATATTGCCGCCTCCCCCGAAATGCGAGCCCTCCACAAGACCATCAAACTAGCGCTCGATCCCAGAGATATCCTGAATCCCGGGAAGTTTGTTTGAGTGATCAATAATCCCGAAACGGCCCCCTTGGCTCAGCCTCATCCATCGTCTTCACCCAATTCGCGAAGCGCGCTTTGACCCGCTTCAACACCTCGGGCTTCTTCTTCGATAGATCGTTTCGCTCCCCGATGTCGACCGACAGATCGAACAGCCCCCGACCATTGGAGGCATCCACCCATTTCCAGTTTCCTATCCGCGCCGCCTTGTCGTCGCGGCGCTGCCAGAACATCTCCGTGCGCTGCGACTTTGCCTTGCCCTGCAACACCGGCAGCATGTCGAAACCGTCGTAGACAATGTCCTTCGGCAAAGCGACTCCCGCCGCCTTGCATAAGGTCGGAAAAATCTCCATTGCGGTCAGGAACTCATCCGTGACCGTGCCGGCGGGAACCTTGCCGGGCCACTTCACGATGCAGGGCACGCGCGTGCCCCCTTCGTATTGCATGTGGATGCCCAGATCCCACTTGCCGTAAATTCCGCTCGTGTAGCCGCCGGACTTGAGGACTTTTGGCAGTAACACCTCCCGGGTATCCATCCCGCCCACCCGCTCAAAGGTGTAGCGATACTCGCCCGGCTTGTAGAGGTAGTCGT
>JBLHKZ010000179.1:0-12068 GCA_047618185.1 Limisphaerales bacterium | reverse complement strand
GGCGTTGAAAATGCTTCTTGAACGTTGTTCCCAGGGTAGGTCGTGCCTCCCAACCCTGGGCTTTGGGGCGGAATCCCGTTGGGATTCGAAGGCGACCGATTCGAAAACTTATGGGTAATGCACAGCTTCGAGGAGGGGGCAGGGGTGGGTTCTGCTTCAATGCAAATATCGATTCCTAAAACCTTGAACTGCGTTCGACTCATTTCCCGTCGCGATTCCGAGTTGGCGGCTCGTCGCCTTGTCGCTATGGTGCCCGGCTTTCAACCGCATGATCCGCAGAATGAACAACCACAGGACCAACCGATGAGTGAACGACTTTGCCGATGGGGCATTATGAGCACGGCGGGCATCGCCCGGAAGAACTGGCAGGCTATTCGCAACACGGACAATGCGACGATTGTCGCGGTGGCCAGCCGCGATGCCGCCAAGGCGAAGGCGTTCGTCGATGAATGCCAGACCCAGATCCCCTTTGACGCAAAGCCCGATGCGCTGGGCAGCTACGAGGCGCTCCTCAGTCGCGAGGATGTCGACGCGGTTTACATTCCGCTGCCGACGGGAGTTCGCAAAGAGTGGGTGATCAAGGCCGCGCAGGCGGGCAAGCACGTGATGTGCGAAAAGCCCTGCGCGGATACGCTCGCCGATCTGGTCGAAATGACCGACGTCTGCCGGGAGAACAATGTGCAGTTCATGGACGGCGTGATGTTCATGCACAGCGAACGCATGGCCGCCATGCGGGCCGTGCTCGACGACGGCGAAAGCGTGGGGCGGATTCGGCGGATTCAGGCGCAATTTAGCTTCTGCGCGCCCGATGAATTTCTGACTGGCAACATTCGCGTCAACAGCGCCCTCGAATCTCTGGGCTGCCTTGGGGACCTGGGCTGGTACACGGTTCGCATGACGCTCTGGGCGTTGAACTACGAATTGCCCGTGAAGGTCACCGGACGCCTTCTGGCTACGAGGCAAAATGACGACAGCCCGGAGGCAGTGCCGATGGAATTTTCGGGCGAGCTGATTTTCGCCAACGGGGTCTCGGCCGGCTTCTATAATTCGTTTCAGACCGAGAATATGCAGCTGGTTAATATCAGCGGCTCGAAGGGCTACCTGACGCTCGACGACTTCGTGCTTCCATTCTACGGCAATCGCGTGTCCTTCGAGACGAACAGCTCCTCATTCAGCACGGACTGCTGCGATTTCCATATGGAGGAGCACACCCGTCATTACGCGGTTCGCGAATACAGCGACAGCAAGCCCGAGGCGCAGGAGACAAATCTGTTTCACAATTTCTCCGCCCTGGCGCTTTCGGGGACGGTCGACGACACCTGGCCGTCGATTGCGCTGAAGACCCAACAGGTGTTGAACGCCTGTCTGGAATCCGCGAGAAACGGCGGCAAGGAAGTGTCGCTTTAGGGCAGGTGGCTAGCGGTGGCTCCGAGAGCGCATCGTTGCAGGAACCGTCGTCGGGCGATTTCGAGTTTGGAATCTGTCATGCGATGAATTGTTGATGCTGGCTGACCGACGTCTTGAAATTTCCGAGTAGAGATTTATCGCGGTTACCTTGATTCCCCGGCTCCGCCGCCGCCGCCAGCTCCGCCGCCTTTGCCCCCTGCGCCACCGCCAGCTCCGCCTCCACCGCCTTTGCCACCACCACCTCCGCCGCCGCCTCCGCCGCCGCCGCCGCCGCCGCCGCCGCCGCCGCCGCCACGGTTTTTACGACGTTCTTGAATCTCGGCCTCGGTTATGAACCCGTCTTTGTCGGTGTCGATCTCGTCGAAGCGTTCGGCCATGAAGCCTCCAACTTCATCCTTCGCCAGCTTGCCATCGCCATTCTTGTCACTGGCCATCGGATCAAAGCGACCGCCACCGCCTTCACCGCCTTCACCGGGGCCACCGCCGCCACCACCGCCACCGCCTTCACCGGGGCCTTCGGTGTCGTCGTTTGCTTCGTCTTCCGCCATGATCGCGTCTTCTTCGGCTTTGATGTCGGCCTCTTCCTCAGGCGTGGGCATTTTCTCGCAACCGGAAAGAGATAAGCCGGCCGCCAGCATGGTTGTCGTGAGGAGTGATTTCAGTGCGATGTGTTTCATGATTTGTGCAAGGGGTTCTGGAAGTGAAAACGTTCAGTCTGGCAGAAACTATTGCTTCGGCGACGTTTGTTTTTCGGGGTCGGCGTTGACGTCGGTTCCCGCAGTCTCGTCGCCGCCGCCACCACCACCACCACCACCGCGGCCAGAGCGAAAGCGTTCGCGCATGGCCTGGAGTTCGGCCTCGGTGATGAAGCCGTCCTTGTCCGCGTCGATGCGGTCAAATCGCTGGGCCATGAAACCCGAAACTTCATCCTTTGCCAGCTTGCCGTCCTTGTTCTTGTCGCTGTCCATGGGATTGGGGAATCCGCCGCGTCCGCGCCCGCCGCCGCCGGGTCGCATGCCTTCGGGGACCATGCTGGTGAGCAGGGTGCCCTTGTCTTCCCCGTCGAAGTGGGCGCCCTGGGCGACCCAGTCGCGCAGAACCTTGATGTATTTCACATCGACGGGACCGCCGCGAGGAGGCATCTCCCCGTCTTCCAGCAGGGTGATGAAGGGGCTGTCATCGGGTTTTCCCGGGATCAGCACGGGGCCGTCGGGCGTACCTTTGATGAGCGATGCATAGGTTTTGAAATCCAGTTCGCCCTTGTTGTCCTCGATGTGGCAGCGGCCGCATTGAGTCAGCATGATCGGGGCGACGTGTTTGGCAAAGCTGACCTTTTCGCCCTCTGCGGGCAAAGCGATCTCGGGGCCGCTGTTTCTTTCGAAACCACCTCTGCCGCCGCGCGCGCCACCGTCACCTCCGCCGCCTTCGTTCTCGGCCGCGTAGGCCTCCGACCCCTCGCGCGATTGTCCCTCGTCGTCGCTTTCGACATAGTTGGATTCCTTCTTACATCCGGTCAGCGAAAGAGCGGCGATGACTGCCGTGGCGAGCAGGGAGATTAGGCTTCGTCTGGTTTTCATAGTGTGGCGTGGTCGGGTTGTGGGAAACAGAATCTGGAGTATTTCATGGGAAATACGTTCCGAAGGCTAGCAAAGTTACGTTGGGAATCCAAATAGGCAGCGCTGTTCAGCGGGGGAGTCGCTACTCTGCCGGTTCGCTTTTTTCTTCGAAAAGCTGTTCCGCGATGAGCCCGGCCAGCTTGGAGGCGCTGATTGTCTCGGAGTTGGCGAGCACGACGATGGTGTGGTCGCTGGCCGGGTAGTGGGCGAGGTGACTGCGGAACCCATTGATGCCGCCGCCGTGGTCGATGACCCGTCGTCCGTATGACTTGCGGATCATCAGCCCCATCCCGTAGTTGATCCGCTTGCCGTCGTTCAACGTCCCGGGCGTCCTCATGAGTTTGCGCGAATCGGCCGACAGGAGCTTGTCGTTCGACAAGGCGTGTTGCCAACGGATGAGATCTTCCACCGTGGAGGCCAACGCTCCGGCGGAGAATCTCAAAGAGAGCCTCACGAAGTAGGCTTTTTTGTCGCGTCCGGTTCGATCGGCGGCGGGGACGCGGGGCTGGACGACTGGGCGAACAAGTCGTAGTCGTCGCCAAACTGCGCGAGGAAGGCGAGCGAATAGGCGCGGTCGAAAATCAGGAGCGGCAGGATGACCAACACACCGAGAAATGGGAGGACGACCATGCCGATGGAGCTTGGAATCGCGATTAGAAAGATGACGGACAGCATCCCCTGGAGGACGATCACTCCGGTTCCCAAAACTCCTTGGAGCAGAATCTGAAACAGCAGGTAGACACTGAACGCGCCTTTCCGGCCGAGGAGCAGTCGTCGGAATTCACTCCAGGCTTCTCGCCAGCGCAGCTGACGACGGAACATGATCGGTGTCACGAAATCATTGGTGAGCTTGTTGATGACGACGCTGACCAGACCGAAGAAACAGGCCGCCAGGAAACACAATGCGCTCGCCAGGATACGGCCCGCATCGAGTTCCCCGGTTACGACGATCGGGTAGAGCTGGTAGAAGATGACGCTGACGAATGGCAGCGTGGTCATCCCGAGGAGCAGCATCAGTAAGATGCGAAAGAGAAACAGGCTGTTGCCCTGGGGGGCGAAAGAACGCCAGGGCTCCTTCAATTTGGATTCGTTTCGCGCGACGCTGTTGAGGAAGAGAAAGTGTCCGCGGCTTCGGATCCAGAGGCAGGCGACAGAAACGAACACTGCGGCGATCGCGGCGCCAATCAAAATTGGCAATGAACGCTCCACGGCGTCCGAAAGCCATTGTTCGATATTGGGCAGAGTCTCCCTGAGCCACTGTTCGTAGTTTGCCAGGAGTTCCTGAATATTCTCCGGTGTCGGCTCCGGCAGGTCTTTGAAGACAAGGTCCAGCAGCCAACGGCCTCCGATCGTTAGTTGGGCAAGCGCGGCAAGCAACCCAACGAGCAGCCATTTTCGAACGCGGAACGGTGAGAACAGCATGGTCTTCGCCCGACCGACGGCGGGCGTGATCGGGTCCAGGACGCTGATTGTTTGTTCTTCTGGTTTCATGCGAGGCCGCTTCGCGAAAAGGCCTGGTCGCCCAGGCGGGAAATATCCTGGCCATTGTCCACGGATGCCGATCTGGCGCAATGCGATAGGCTCGTTGGGAGGAAGAGGGCAGTTCAGTTTTTGGGAATTGATCTTTGTGTGGAAGGACCCACCCCTCTCAGGCGCTTCCGAATAGACGCCGCTTGGGAATGCAAGAGAACGTGAAAAATCCGAAGGAAGCCAGAAAGCTGGTGGGGCGAGAGTCCCCGCGAGTCCACTTCAGTATCCCGCAGGGATTAGAGAGACTCTGGCGTCCCTTCAGGACTTCGATATGGGTTCGCGGGGACTCTCACCCCACCGGCATTGGATCGCTGCCGCTGTTGGAGGTGGCCGCTTCAATGAATGGACGCCGCGTTCAATCCTATTCTTAAGGCTGAGGGAAATCGAAAACTCTTGGGCAAAGCTCAGCTCGTCGGAGGGGCGAGGCGTGTCATTCCGGACCCTCAATTGAGGTTGGATCCGATCTATTTCTCCGGCTGCTTCGTGGCTCCTCGCGCGACGTCCGCCTGCCAAAGCTTGATGGCCGTTTTCATCGCGGCGACTCGGGGACGCTGTTTCTCCGCCAGGTTGCGGCGCTCTTGTTTATCCTTCTTCAGGTTGAAGAGGGCCACGGTTTCACGGCCGTCGTTGGGGCGGTTCCAGTCGATGTTTGGATAGCGCGCCTCGTTCTTGTTGGGCTTGCCACCGTTGAGAATCAGTTTCCAATCGCCGTCGCGCATGGTCACGGCGTCGTTGTATTGCCAGAAGAGCTGGCGGTTGCCGAGGAGCTGGTTCTTGAAGAGCAGGGGCGCGAGGCTTTGGCCGTCAAGCGGCCGGTCGGGCGGGGGCTTCGCGCCGGCAATGTCGAGAATTGTGGGCATGACGTCGATGGAGAAGGCGAGCTGATCGGATTCGGCGCCGGCCTTAATCCTGCCGGGCCACCAGGCGATGCAGGGAACGCGATGCCCGCCTTCCCAGAGGCTGCCCTTCATGCCGTAGAGCCCGCCGCAGGAGCCAGGGCCGGTCGCGCCGTTGTCGGAGAAGAACAGGATGAAGGTGTTCTTCGCGAGGCCGAGTTGGCGGACGGTCGACATGACCTCGCCGACGCCCTTGTCCATCTCGATCATCATTTCCCGGTAGGCGCGCGCCGCGTGTTTGGGATCGCGGTGATTGTAGATAAGTTTGGAGTCGCCTTCCTTGCGGACCGGGGGATCGCCCGGGCCTTGATAGGGATCGTGCGGCGCTTCGTGCGCGATATAGACGCAGAAGGGCTTGTCTTTGTTTTCGCGTATGAAGCGCGTCGCGTGACGCGTGATCAGGTGCGTGGTGTAGCCCTCCTCGCGATTGTGTTTGGCGTCATGCCACCAGTCGAAGACGCCCGCGCCGTCGATGTGGGTGTGAAAATCGACATTGCCGCTGACGTAGCCGACGTAGCGATCAAAGCCCTGACGGGTGGGATTGTATTGCTCCTGATAACCGAGGTGCCACTTGCCGAAAGCGCCGGTCGCGTAGCCGTGATCCTTGAGGACTTCGGCGAAGGTGACCTCGCTGAGTTGCAGTCCGTGGTGGCGATTGCGATTGAAGGGCGCGTAGATCACGCCCGGCACACCGGCGCGCTGTTGATAGCGGCCAGTCAACAATCCCGCGCGGGTGGGGGAACAAACCGGTCCGCTGGAATGAAAATCCGTGAAGCGCAGCCCCTCCTCCGCGAGTCGATCGATGTGGGGCGTGGGGAAGGCCGTCCCGCCATAGCAGCCCGCGTCGCCGTAACCCATGTCGTCGGTCATGATGACGATGAGGTTGGGTTTGCTCGCAAGCGGGGCCGCCGCCGACAGGGAGAATGTGCCGGTCAGGACAAAAGCCATGGCCAGTTTGGTCATGAATCGATGCATGCTGAAAAACTAGGCTGAATCGACTTTCATCACATCCAAATTCTGGCCGAAACGAGTTGAAGAAATTTAATGAGGGACGCGATCCGAATGATGCGTCCTTGCTTGCGCCAATTCGGCGGACGCTATTCGTAGGGATTTACCCGCAAGTCGCGCAGGGATTTTAGTTCCCCCAGAGGCGACTTGCCTTGAAGACTGCGCGCGCCGCTCTTGCGCTTTTCGCCAAATTGATCGCGAAACTCCGAAAAGATGGAATCGACGAAATCGCCGGAACCCAGCGCCACGCCGTCGCTGAAGTAACGGATGCGAACCCGCAGCGCCTCCGCCAGGCTCAATTCACCGCCGCTTGCCATGGCCCGCTTGATGGCTTCCCGATCCAGCGCCTTCTTGCCCGCGGCTCCGGAGGCGCCCGATTTCACGTAAAGCAGCTTGCGATATCCAGAGGCGATCGATCGCCAGTTCTGAAATTCGGAGAATGCCGTCAGTCCGTCCCGCGCTTCCCGATTTCCCGCAACCGCCTCGGCATAGCCGCACCAGCGATAATCCTTGGGATCCTCAACGATTCCCGCCCGAATCGGATTCAAGTCGATGTAGGCCGCAATGACGGACAGGATGCCGGGTTGATCTTCCACGACCACCGACTTGAAGCGCCCCGACCAAAGCGTTCCGAATCGGCCGTGATGCTTGTTGAACCACTTGCTGAAGCGTTGCTTCAGATCTTTCATAAAAAGGGGAAGATCGCCCAAACGGGCCAGCAATCCCTCGCGCAGATCTTTCGGCAACTTCCCGCCAAACTCCTCGAAACTCTGCTTGATGAGCTGGCGATAGAGGCTTTTTTTCGGGTAATAGGCATTCACTCGCCGAACCAGTTCCCGGTCCGAAATCTGGACTTGCTCCGGGATGCGCACAAGGAGGTGAAAATGATTGCTCATCACGCAATACGTGAGGATCTGGAGTCCGGCAAACCGCGCGTTCTCGCGCATCATGATCCGCAGCCGGTCCTTCTCGAGATCTCCCAGAAGCAACTCACCGCCGACCACGCGGGCGATGACATGATACACGCCAACGCCGCCCTGAACTTTGATTCGAGTCTTTCTCATAACATCGGTCTTCGGGACGAAAACTAGACCATGGCCCCCTTTTCACAACGAGATCAACCACTTTGAGCCTGGCACTTTATTGGCACTTTATACGAGATCAACCACTTTGAGCCTGGCACTTTATTGGCACTTTATTGGACGCGGTGATTGATCGCGTCACGGTGGAATTAAGCTGGCTTCGGCAGGCGGATGGGGTCGGGCAAACGGCCGTTGAGCGGGAGATTCTCGCCGAGTTCGGCGCGCATGGAGTCCAACTGTTTCCTCAACTCATCGCGCTTCACTTTGTGCTCAGGACGCCCGACGAGATTGTTCAGTTGGTAGGGGTCTTTCTTCAAATTGTAGAGAATCCAGTCGCCCGCCATGTGAAAGGCGTAGACCCAATCCTTCGTGCGAATGCCGCGCCAGTCGCAGCCAGGGCCGCCCCCGTTGTGCGTGTTGAAAAGGAAGGCTGAATCGCGATTCTCGGCGCCCTTGCCTTGAAACAGGTTCGACTGATCGACGCCTTGCACGGCGTCCGGGATCCGGGCGCCGCAAAGGCCGAGCAGGGTCGGCATGAGGTCGACCGACGAGACGATCCAGTCGCGTTCCTGGCCGGCCGTGATCTTGCCCGGTTGACGAATGATGAAGGGCACATTGATGGATTCCTCCCAGGGCCGCTGTTTCAACTTGTGTCCCTGCGAGCCGAGCATGTCGCCGTGATCTGAGGTGAAAACGAAGATGGTGTTGTCCGCCAGGCCCGTGCGATCGAGCTCCGCGGAAATGCGGCCAACGCATTCGTCGAGACTGGTGACCATGGCGTCGTAGTGCAGTAATTGATCCCGGTCGCGTCTGCCGCGCGGAGGCACGTTGGGTCGCTCCTTGAGTTTGCGGCCGTCGTATTGTTTCAGGAAGCGCTCCGGCGCCTTGTAGGGATTGTGCGGCGGGCCGTAGGAAACCGTCAGAAAGAATGGACGGTCGCGATGTTTGCGAATGTACTCGATCGCGACGTCGGTCTGAACGTCGGGCTCCCAGCCCTCGACCGTGACTGCGTCGGTTTCGTCGTTCACCCAATACTGCGGATTGAAATGTTTGTGGGAGCAATTTCGCACGGCCCAGAAGAGCCAATTGCGGCGGTCTTCTTTGGCGACCGGATTGTTGCGATGTCCGGCCAGGTGCCACTTGCCGATGTAGCCAGTGTGGTAGCCGGCCTGGGTCATTTGATCCGCGATCGTGACCTCGGAATTGGGCAGCTTGACGTCGTTGTGAACGACGCCGGTCGCGTGGCCGTAGCGTCCGGTCATGAGTTGCCCGCGATAGGGCGTGCACACCGGGGAGGCGGCGATCATGTTCTTAACGAGCAGACCTTCGCCGGCGAGCTTGTCCAGATGAGGAGTGATGACCTGCGAATTGCCCATGCAGCCCAGGTCGTGCGCGCGCATCTGATCCGCGAAGAGGAAGACGACGTTGGGCTGGTCGCTTCGCTTGGCGGCGGAGAGCGTCGGGACCGCAGCCGTTGCGGAGATGCCCGCGACGGCGGTCTTGAGAAAGTCCCGTCGTTTCATCGGCCGCGATCGTGACTGTTATTCGAGAGGGGTGATTCCATTCTTGAAGTAGACGCTCGTAATGGCGGTGGCGATGAGAAGGATGGCGACAGTCCTGAACAACGGGATTTTCTCGGGTTTGCGATAAGCCTGTCCGGCGATCACAATCAGGCCGAACCAGCAAACCAACTTCACAATCACCCACCAGGGAAAACCGGCTTTGGTGAGGGCGACCAGCCCCATGCCGCCGGTCAGCATCAAGACGCTCAGGATGCCGACAATCATCATGGTGCGTTTCTTGTTCTTTGGGTCCGGATTGGCGAAGGCCTGAAATATGAATCCCGACATCAACACCATCGAGAGGACATGCATCACCTGGTAAATCTGTACTTTCATGGTTTGGGATGTGACGCGGAAGCGCCCCGCTGGTCAATCCCGATTTGGGAAAATCGACTTTCGCGAAGCTCGGGCCAAGAGATGCGCGAGTCGTGGGTCGTTGAAGGAGGATTGATTTACCAACGCGGAATCGCGAGAGTCCATCGCAATGGTCTGGCCTCGATTGTTAAAACGGATTCTCATCGCGATCACTGTGGCGGCGCCGATGGCAGCGGGCGCGCAAGGTCCGGTCCGTGAATGGACCTTTCATTCGCCTTCCGGCGATCAAGGGGCTTTCGTCGACAGCGTTGGCGGCGTCGCGGCGAAACCGATTGGTTCCATTGCGCTGGGGGAATCTCCGCCGCACATTCAGATTGATCGTTCGGACACCTTTCTCTCCATCGCGGACAAGGGAGAATCGGTGGCGCTGCCGGGCAAGGCGATCACACTCGAGACCTGGGCGGCCTTCGACAAGGCGACCAAATACAACACCGCCATCGGCTACATCCAGGATAACGGAGATTTTGAAAAAGGCTGGCTGTTGGGCGCGCACGACGGCGCATTTCAATTTGCGATCGGGACCTCGCGATTGACCTATCTGCGAAGTAAGACGCCGATGACTGTGGGCGAATGGCGGCATGTAGTTGGCGTGTATGACGGGCGGACGATGCGATTGTTCGTCGACGGACGGTTGGATGCGGAATCCACGGCGCGCTCGGGCGAGATCGAATATGCGGATAGCTGGCTGCGGATCGGCGGCTACAAGGACGACAACGAGACCTATGCGTTTCACGGCCGATTGCATTCGGTCGCGATGTTCGATCGCGCGATGACGGCGGAAGAAATTACCGCTCGCTACCGGGCGAAGAAGGGGAGCTTCCCGCCGCCCGCCGATGATTTTTTTAAGGTGACGCCCTATCTCCAGTTTGTGGGGACGGACGCCGCGAGGGTTCGATGGGTGACGGCTGCGCCTCAGCCAAGCCAGTTGGAGTATGTCTTGCCTGACGGTGTCGCGCAGGAGGTTGAGGAGGCAGAACTAAAGACGGTTCACGAAGTTCGGATCGATGGACTTCCTTTCAAATCAAAATTCACCTATCGCGTTGGCGGGGCTGGTGAAAGTGGTGCGATCTGGTTTCCTGCCGTCGAGGTCGACACGGCTTTTAATTATTCCGTTACGGATCTCGCGAAGGACGCCAATCCTTTTCCACGTGACGAACTGTCAGAGTTTTACGCCGCGGCCGCCGAAGACATTCTGCGGGGGAGCGGCATCAAGCAAGGTTACTGCCTGGATTACGGATGCGGTGAAGGGCGGTTGGCGTTTGAGCTGGCGCGCCGTTCCGGATTAATGGTCGTCGGTGTTTGCTGGGATGAGGCTCAGGCGCAAAGAGTGAGGCAGCGGCTTTCTTCGGCGGGCGTTTATGGTTCGAGAATTACGATACTCACCGCGACGTCCGATCGAATTCCGTATCCGGACTACTGCTTTAATCTGGTCGTCTCGGATCGTTTCGCGAGGCAAGGGTTGCTTCCGGAGGATCCGCAAAAAGTTCTTCGCCATGTTCGTCCGGTGGGCGGGACCTTGTTCCTGGGGCATCTGAACGGCGAGCGTGCGTCGGTCGTTCAACGCGATTTGAAACTTTGGTTCGAATCGGCTGGAGCGGGGAAAGAGGGAACGGTCGGAGGGAATCCCGCGATCGGCGCGTGGGGCCTTTACAAACGTCCGAAGCTCAAGGGCGCCGGTTCGTGGACGCATATGTACGGCGACGCCGGGCAAACGTCGAACAGCCACGATGAGCTGCTTTCGGGGACGACCGGCGACACGATTGAAGTGCAGTGGTTTGGCCTGCCGGGGCCGGACGCCATGATCGATCGACTGGGGCGCAACCAGGGACCGCTGAGCCACAATGGCCGTTTGTTTACCCAAGGCGACGATCGCCTGATCGTTCAGGATTCCTACAACGGCGCGATTCTCTGGTCGCTGGAGATCCCCGGCATGCGGCGCACGAATGTGAAGGTCGACACCAGCAATTCCTGCATCGACGACCAGGCGTTCTACCTGGCGATGGGGGATAGTTGTTGGAAATTGGATGCGGCGACTGGCGAGCGACTGGCGGTCTTTTCCACGGAGGGTAGAGCCGATGACGAGATCGAGCGCGATTGGGGATTCATCGCTTCGGAAGGACACCTGCTGTTCGGCAGCGCGGTCAGAAAGGGGGCGAGTTTCTCGGGTTTTTATGGGCCGGATCAGTGGTATGACAAGCCAACGGGCCCGGGCACGGAGAAAGTTTGCAGCGATTTCTATTTTGCGATCGACAAGGACAGCGGCGACGAGCTTTGGCGCTACGAGAAAGGCGCCATTCTTAATCCGACGATTTCTTTGGGCGAGGGGCGGGTCTACTTTCTCGAATCGCGGCATCCGGCCGTGCTGAAATCGGCGCGTGGCCGCGTGGGAATGAAGGAGCTCTATGAGGAGCTGTATCTGGTCGCGCTGGATCAGCAGTCGGGCTCATTTCTTTGGGAAAAGAAAGTGAATTACGGCGAAACGCCGACGGCGATTTATCTCAGCTATGCGCGCGACACAGTCGTCGTGCAAAGTTCGCTGCCGAAGGACAAGACCTACAATCTGTTTGTCTACGAGGCGAAGGACGGCGTGGA
>JBLHKZ010000178.1:0-12099 GCA_047618185.1 Limisphaerales bacterium | reverse complement strand
ATTTCCTATCCTATAGGAAGGCTGTCGCCACGATTTGTTTCTGATCTTGGGCCAAGTCCGACAGGCTGCTAGCAGATGACAACCTATCGCAGGACGGGACCCTGTGAAACATGACCGAAAAGTTTGACAACTGACTTTCCAACCGCCGCCGAAACACCCCCGTCATCACTTCAATCGTCCGCGCCGTCGCCACGCTTGGGGAACAGCTCATACTTGTTGAGCTTTTCCCGAACCGTCAGGCGCGACACGCCAATCCATTTCGCGATCTTTGTTTGGTTCCCATGCGCCAGCTCAACGGCCTGCCGGTAAAGTTCTCGCTCCAAGTCCTCCACAATGGGCTCCAGGGCGCCGGGCGTCTTACGGTCTTTCGCCGCCAGTAACTGGCCCCGGATGTAGTCGGAAAGGCTGGAGTCTGATCCTCCGGCTCCGCTGGTCGCCGGGTTCGCCGTGAACTCGAATGAGGCGCGGACCACGTCGACCGAAATGGTCATCCCCCGCGAGTCGATCAACGCGCGCCGAACGATATTCTCCAATTGACGAACGTTCCCCGGCCAGTCGTGCTCCACCAAGGCGGTCATGGCGTCCTTGTGAATCGCCGGCGCGTCCATCTCGAATTCGCGAGCGTAGCGCGCGGTGAAATAGGTCGCGAGCTGCGGGATATCGTCGCGACGGTCCCGCAGGGCGGGCAGCTGGACCACGGACGTGTTGAGCCGGTAAAGCAGGTCTTCGCGGAACTTACCGGACTTGATCATTTCGCCGAGATTGCAGTGCGTTGCGCTGATCACACGCACATCGATGGGAATGGCCTCGTTGCCGCCGACCCGGCTGATGGTCTTTTCCTGGAGCACTCGAAGCAATTTCACCTGGGTCTGGGCAGGAAGATCGCCGATCTCATCGAGAAAAAGCGTTCCGCCATTTGCCTGCTCGAAGCGGCCGATTCGCCGGGCGACCGCATTGGTGAACGCGCCCTTTTCATGCCCGAACAATTCGCTCTCGATCAACGTGTCGGGAATGGCGGCGCAATTGACGGCGACAAAGGGTTTATCCGCCCGGCCGCTGTGCTGGAAGATTGCGCGGGCGACAAGCTCCTTGCCCGAACCCGTTTCACCCAAGATCAGCACCGGCACGGGCTTGTCCGCAACCGCGCCAATTTCCTTGAAGACGGACTGCATCGCGCGACTGGAGCCGATGATGGCGTCCCCGTCCGGCGGTTCCCCGCCCATGGCCACTGGCTTGGCCGTTAGACGGCTGCTGGCGACCGCCTTGGCGATGACTTCCAACAGGTCGGGCATTTCAAACGGCTTGATCAGGTAGTCGAACGCCCCCTTCTTGGTCGCTTCAATGACGCGGTCCGTTGTGCTGAAAGCTGTCATCATCACGACCGGCAGCGTGGGGCGCGCCGCCTTGATCTTCTCCAATAACTGCATGCCGCCCAGACCGGGCATGCGAAAATCCGTCAATAGCGCGTCAAAATCGCGTTGCTCCGCCGTCGCCAATCCTGCTTCACCGTCTTCGGCGCACACGACCTCGTAGCCGCGACTTTCCAACACGGCGTGGATCGACTCCGCCAGTGAGGCGTCATCATCAACGAGTAGGATTCTGCCGGCGTCGGACATTGGCCTTGGACGCTATCGGCTCCACCGACGGATCAAAAGGCTTTTTGGGCGCGTCGGCGGACACTTATCCGCCCTGAGCAGTATCGAGTTCGATGATAAACCTGGAACCCTGTCCCTCGACGGATTCAAAGGTTAATTCGCCGCCGTGTTTACGGACGATAGTCCGGGCAATGGGCAAGCCCAGCCCAGTGCCGCCATGCTTCTTGCTGAAGAACGGAACGAAGAGCTGGTCCCTAAACTCCTTCGGAATGCCGCCGCCGTTGTCACTGATGCTGATCCTCGCCTTTCCACCGCCGCGCTCTGCTTTGAGCGAGACTTTACCGCCCTCGCTCGCACAGGCTTCGGCGGCGTTGCGAACCAAATTCAGGATCACCTGTTTCATCTGTCCCGGGTCGATTCGCGCCTCAGCGCCGCTCGGTGTCCGCTGTTCCAACGCAACGCGTCGCTCTTCCATTTCCGGACGAACGAACTCTTCGATTTCGGCAAGAAAATCATCTAGACGGGTCCGCTCCGTATCCGGCTCCGCCGGTCGAGCGAAATCGAGGAAGTCCCGGACCACGCGCTCCATTCGGTTAAGTTCCTGGTCGATAACCTGCGCCTGTTTGGCCGCCGGCGATCCCGGCTCCACCAACTCCGCCAGCGCGAACGTCCTCGCCTTCATCGCCGTGATGGGATTGCGAATCTCATGCGCAATACCGGATGCCAGCGTGCCGATATTCGCCAGTTCCTCACGTTGTCCCGCGAAGGTGCGCGCCTCCTGTAACTCCAGGCGCATGGGCGAGAAGAACACCTTCCACGCCATCCACGAAAGCCCCGCCGCTGAAGCCATGGTCAGCAGGAACGAGATCAGGACGGTGCGTTGCAGACCGCGCACAGAATTACGGTATCCCTGCAAGAGCGCCCGGAAAGCCTCGGACCGGGCGACGGCAAGTTCATTCGTGAGTTCCACTGTTTCATCCGCCATTTCAATGATCCGCTCGATTCGCATCGGCGCGAGATCCGATTCATCGCCCCGCTGGCGCGCCGACATGAGGTTCAGGGCTTCGGTCAGGTAGAGATTCAGGCCGTCCTCGATTTGCTGGAGAATCTCCTTCTCCTCCTGCGAATCCAGCAATGGCCGACGCTCATCAATGAACCGCGTCAATTGGGTCTCCAGCGATTTGAAGCGTTTACTCAATGCCACATCCCCGGTCACTTGATGCCGAAACAAGGTGGAGTTCATGCGATGGATCCGTGAACGAAGCTGGGCCGCAATGCGAAACCGACGGATCTGAAGATCATCCGACGCGGACTGCACTTCATCGATCTTGTCCATCGCGCTCGCCAGCTTCCAGGCCGACGTCGCCAGAAGCGTTACAACGGCCACTGCAAGCGCGTAGAAGAGCCTCTTGGCGGTCGTTCGGTTCATAATCGGTTTTGCTATTGCTGGCGAGGACTGGCTGGCCAGAGCTTCAAACAAGCCGCAGATTTTGGAAAGCCAAGAAGCCAGCCGCGCGGGAGACGCGACCGGCTGGGTCCTAACGGACGCCAAGGTGGGAGATCAACCCTCCCAAGTTGACTCCCGCAACACGATCGAGCAATTGCGAGGCCAAATCGTCTCACTCGAATTCAGGCCCCAATTCTCCTGAAATCTCGGTTTCAGCGACATCACGCCTTCCATTCGCCGCTAACGCTCTTGGCAGGTTGCTAACTCACTGACCACTCCGCCCGCCTCCTGATTTATCGAGAAACGGTCCGATTCGCCGATTCGCTGTCGTTTCGCAGGATTCAGTCGCTGCGTGAGTCTCAATCCTCTTCTGGCACGCGGCTGGCTACACGATGAACATCTGACATTTTTCAACTCACTTGATAAATCCTGATCAAACCCAAATCGACCGGCCTCGACGGTCCAGATCCGATATGAATCCCATCCTTCTTATCGTCGATGACGACTCCGCCGTCCGCGAAGGCCTCAAACTCGCCCTTGAACTCAAAGGTTATGAAGTGGCGCTCGCCGCCGATGCCGAATCGGCAATTGACTGGCTGACGACCTCGACGCCCGCGCTGGTCATTCTCGACTGCCAACTGCCGGGAATGAGCGGAACTGATGCGGCCGAACACATTCGGGGCAAGTTCGGGGAACTCCCCATCCTCGGCATTAGCGCGCACCGTGACCGTGAAGCGGAAATGTTGCAAAGCGGTGTCACCGCGTTTCGGCCCAAGCCTCTGGATATTCGGAAGTTCGTATCCGAGATCGACGCCTTGACTGGGAAATCACGCTCCGTGGATTAAATCTCCATTGCTCAGAATTTCGAGCGTGGGAATTCTCGCGCCAATTCATTTGGGTGCAACGCGGAGCCCTTACTCCATCGCATTCAAAACTTTGACCACCATGAAACTTTCAACCCATTCTAAACTCAAACCGGGCGGCGCGCTGATTCTCGCCATTTTGTGCGGAATCGTCGTGTTGCAGAACACCGAAACTGTGGAAGCGCGGATTCTCTTCCTGAGCATTTCCATGCCGCGCGCGTTCCTGCTGCTCGGGACGACCGCCATTGGCCTCGTCATCGGCGTCCTGGTCACGCCGTTCTTCCAGGGCAGGAGTAAGGCGACGCCTTAATCGGGGGAATAGCGACGAACTCTGGAATTCATCCCCGCCGTGGGCTATAAAACCGACATGTTCAAACCATGGAAGACCCGCCCCATGCCTGGCGACAAGCCTCGCCTGACCGGGATCGGCGACTTGATGACTCGTGAGCGGTTCGATGGTCACGACTTCTGGCTGGCCAGCGGCCACCGGACCGATTCAAATCCGGAAGAAGAACCGACGTGGATGCGTTGGCCGCTCAACGCTGAATACGAGTCCGTCGCGCTGACGCCGTTGTTCCCAGACCGGCCTGTGGTTGTCGAGACCGAGACTCCCATTTGCCTGACACCGGGAAGTGAGACCAGGATCTACGCCCGGTGCCCGCTATGGGTTCGGCTCGATTTGATAGGCAAGACTCAATTGGCCATTGAAGAGCTGCCAACCGTGGTCCTCTCCAACACCTGGTTTGGAGCCTTTACGGATGGCGTGCTCGGCTACTGGGTTTCATCACGGACCCGAACGCAGATTGAACCCGACCCGAGCCGCCCATGGATGGCCATCTGCCCCGTGCATATCCGCAACCGTTCCGACGTGGAATTGAAGATCGAACGAATCTGTCTTCGAGTGGACCATCTTTCCCTGTTTGCCAAAGACGGCCAACTTTGGGCCGATGAGACGCAGGTCGCCTATCGCGGACTGGACAAGGTGAGCCGGATCGAGAACACCGGCAAGAGGCCGACCGAGGCGGACGGAGCCAAACTGGCCTCCGCTCCACGCGCTCCGCTGGACGATAGCATCACGGCTCGGACGTTCTCATCGCTGAAAGCCTTGAGCAAAAGCGTCGCGCAATAAGCCTAGGCACGATTCATCACCCATGGACTTCAAAGAGTATTTTAATCCGGAATTGATTGGGGCCTTCTCCCGTGTGCTGGCCCTGATCTTCCTTGCGCTTCCCGCCGTCTTCTGGCTGAGCCACTGGGTCAACCGTCGCCTGTCCGACCGCTTCTCGTCCCACCAGGGAATGCTGGCAAGTAAGGCCATCCTCTACGCGGGCGTGGTGATGATCCTCCTCACCCTCATCCGCGAACTCGGATTCTCCATCAGCCATATTCTAGGCGCCGCCGGCGTCGCGGGCGTGGCCATCGGCTTCGCCGCCCAGACCAGCCTGTCCAATTTCATCAGCGGACTTTTCCTGATGGCCGAAAAGCCGTTCGTGGTTGGCGACATCATCGTCGTAGGCGAAACGACTGGCGCCGTGTTGTCCATCGACACGCTTTCCGTCAAGTTGCGCACGTTCGACAACCAGATGGTGCGCATCCCCAACGAAACCATCATCAAGACCGAAACAACGACGGCGACGCGGTTCCCGATCCGGCGGGTCGATCTTGAAGTGGGCATCGCCTACAAGGAGGACATCGCGCGCGTCCGGGGACTCCTGCTGGAGGTCGCTCACCAAAACCCGCTAGTCTTGGAGGATCCGGAACCGTTGGTGCACATGGTCGGTTACGGCAGTTCTTCGGTCGATCTCAAGTTCGTTGTCTGGTGTGTCTGCGAAGATTGGATCAACGTAAAGAATCAGATGTATGAGCAGGTGAAGAAACGTTTCGATGACGGGGGAGTGGAGATTCCCTTCCCCCATCTGTCGCTCTACAAGGGCGAGGCGACTGCCCCCATCCCTATCCAGTTGATTGAACCGGAGCCGAAGCCCCGGAAACGCGCCGCAAAATCTCCGGCCAAGTCCAAGGGCAAAGCGTGAAGAAGGTTATCAAGGACACTGCCAATCAGACGCTCAACGCCGCCAAGGGGGTGGCTTCGACCGCCTCTGGCGCGGCCGGCAAGACCATCGGATTTGCCAAGGACACCGCTGCATTTGCTCTGGGCGCCATTGGCCAGGCGGGAAGGGCCATTGGGTCGGGGCTGTTCCCCTCGCTGGTCGAAAAGCCCGAGGCGGGCACACACCGCAAGGCCCCGGGCGCCGCCCCCGGCATCGAAAACCTGCCGGACCTCGACGTGGCCCCGGTAAGCGGCTCCATCGGCATCTCCTGCGTCGATCTGGGGGAAGGTAGGATCGAAAGCCGGAACCATCCCGATTTGGACGCCCTTTTTGCCGAGGAACGTCCGGCCTGGAGCCAGACCCGATGGATCAACGTTAACGGACTACACCCCTACGTCGTCAACCAGCTCATGGAACGCTTTGGATTTCACACGCTGGCGGCCGAAGATGTGCTGACGACGCCCCAACGTCCCAAGATGGAAAGCTATGGCGATCACCTGTTCATCGTGGCCCGGATGCTCACCTGCGTGGATGGCGAACTGGGCAACGAACAGGTCAGCTTCTTCTTCTTCAACGACCTGCTGGTGACCTTTCAAGAACGCCCCGGCGACGTTTGGGAACCGGTGCGCAAGCGCATGGAAAAAACCGGCAATCGATTTCAAAACTTCGGGACTGCCTACCTGCTATATGCGCTGCTGGATGCCATCGTTGATCACTTGTTCCCTGTGCTGGAAGGCTATGGCGACATTCTGGAAAGCATTGAGGACGAAGTCGTGATTGATCCGACCCCCGACGTCCAGCGCCGCATTCACCGCGTCAAGCGCGACCTGATCGCCTTGCGCCGCGTGATGTGGCCCATGCGCGAGGTAATGAACCGCCTCCAACGCGACGAGGACGACCTGATCGAGGATGAGGTCGAAATCTACTTCCGCGATGTGCACGACCACGCCGTTCAAGTCATCGATGTGGTGGAAAGCCTCCGGGAAATTGCGGGCGGCCTGAACGATCTTTTTATGTCCTCCGTGGGCAATCGGATGAACGAGATCATGAAAGTGCTGACGATCATGGCCAGTTTCTTCATCCCGATCACCTTTGTCGCCGGCGTCTACGGCATGAACTTCGATTTCATACCCGAGCTGAAATGGAAATACTCCTACGCCGTATTCTGGGGCGTTTGTCTGACGATTTCGGCCGGCCTCGCCGTCTTCTTCTATCGCAAAGGCTGGATCGGGGGCGGAAAGTCCTGAATCACTCAAACTGATTCCCAGAGACTTCCTGCCGCCTCAAGTCAGACGCTCCAACGCCAAAGTCGCAAAGCCAAGCACTAGCATGAAGCCGCACATGTCCGTGACAGTCGTCAGGATCGGACCGGAGGCCAGGGCGGGATCGCGGTCGAATCGTTTCAAGAGGAGCGGGATCATTCCGCCCAGGCAAACCGCCACAACCGTGTTGATCATGAGCGCCGCGCCAACCACCAGCCCCAGCCAGGGATTGCCCTTCCAAAGCAGCGCCACCAAGGCCAGCAGAATTCCCAGGGCAAGACCGTTGATTAGACCCACCTGCAACTCTTTGAGCAGCACGCGGAACAGATCCCAGGGCCGGACCAGCCCCAGCGTCAGCTCACGAATGCTCACCGCGACGGCCTGACTGCCGGAACATCCGCTCATGTCGCTGATGATTGGCAGGAACACCGCCAGCGCAATGACCGCCTCCAGCGTGCCCTGAAACATCGCGATCACGCTGGCTGCCATGACATTCAGGCCGATGTTGACGCTCAGCCAGGATAGCCGTCGCCAGGATCGGATCGCCAACGGCATTGAGCGCAGTTCCTCCCCGCTACTCAGACCGCTGATCTTCAGGAAATTGTCCGCCGCCGCCTCGGTCGATGCTTCTTCGACTTGTTCGGGCTGAACGACACCGATCAATCGCTCGTCGTCGTCGATGACCGGGACTCCAATGAACTGGTGATTGTCGAAGAAGCGGGATAGCTCTTCGTGCGCCATGTCGTGGTGCACGGAAATGGGATCGCGCAGCATGATGTCCGCGACGCCGCGCCGGGAGGGATTCAAAAGGAGGTCGCGCAATCGCAACACGCCGACCAGGCGCGTTTGGCCGTCCACTATATAGGCATATTGCACGTCGTAGTCAGAGTATTGATCTGCATTCTTCCGAAGATCCTCGACAACGTCCCTGACTATCGCTGTTTCCGGATACGCGAGAAACTCTGTCCTCATAAGGCCGCCCGCCGACTCCGCGTCATAAGCCAGCAACTGTCGGGCTCCCGCCGCCTGTTCGGGCTCCATTACGTTCAGGATGTTCTCGGCCTCCTGGGGCTCAAGGTTGCCCAGCAGGTCGGCCCGGGCGTCGCTGGAAAGCTCCTCGATGATGTCCGCCGCCTTCTCCGGTTCAAGGCCGTCAACAATGTCCACTACCTGGGCGTCGTGCATCTGCTCCAGCAGGTCCGCGGCCTGCCCCGGCTCAACGAGGACCATCAGCTTTTCTCGCTGCTCCTCGTTGAGCCGGTCCACGACGCGCGCGGTATCTCCGGCGTCCAGAGATTCCAACAGGGCGGTCGCCGCGTTGGCATCGTCGGTTTCAATGGATTCCGCCAACGGCGTCCACGGATCTTTGATTTCTTCCTCGGTGTCGGTCATCGGATGGGAGTTTGGGTTTTCAAATCTGGGCATCGCCTGCGCCGGGTTAAGCAGATCCGGCGCCGGGGCGGGATCGCAACAATCCCAGTAAAACAGGGGAAGGCGCCGCGTTCTCGACGGGGCGGGCCTGCATACTCGGTTGTCAATTTGGAAACTCAGTTAGCTCCCGGTTGACCGCCAACCGGACAAGGCTCTTGCGTCTCAGCCAAATCCCATAGGAATTCGTCACTTCCCACCGCTTTTGCCCCTTCGTGCCGCTTGGCACGCTGATCGCTAAATGACGTTGAGAGACCATGAGCGCACACACACGAAAACGAGACTTGAACGCCGCTCTCAGCCGGACCATCCGGCGGATTGTTCGTGCCGAGCAACAGGTCTGCGGACGCATCGAGAGGAAGCTCGAAGCCTCCCGCAGACCATCGCCCGATGCGCGCCGCGCGTTTCGGCATTTGCAAACGGAGCTCTGGGATTCCGCCGAGCAATTGAGTGGCCTGGCGCTTGGCGCCACGACCGGGCCGAGCGGATTTCATGGCCAAGTCAGCAGTGAATTAATCGATCAAGCTGGCAACCTTCTCTCAGCCGCGCATCACCCGGACCTCGTTTCAGCTTCGCGATCCATCAGTAGCGCCGTCACCCGCATCGCCAACCCGATTCTAACGGCCGTTGAAAGGATGAGCCGCCAGGAATCTGAAATGAACACAAATCCACTCGGACCCACCTTGAAGACCTTGCCCTCGCCGGAATGGCTTCCTTCCGACAACGACGCCATTGCCAATGACATCCTTTCCAGTTCAACGCCCGAATTCTCCTGACACAACGCTTTACCCATCACACGACCGTGAAAATAGCCATCGTTTACAACCGAGACAGTAAACGCGTCATCAACCTGTTTGGCATGCCGAATCAGGAAAAATACGGACTCCAATCCATCAAACGGATCACGGACGCTCTCGAATCCGGAGGCCATCAGGTCATCGCGCTGGAGGGCGACAAGGATCTGATTGAAAACCTTGAGGAATTCATGCCGCAGGTCGTCAAGGGCGAGCGACCCGGCATGGTGTTCAACCTTTCCTACGGCATTCAGGGCCAGGCGCGATATACCCACGTTCCCGGCATGCTGGAGATGATCGGACTGCCCTACGTCGGGTCCGGTCCTCTCGCCCACTCGCTCTCGCTGGACAAGGTCGTCTCCAAGATGATCTTCCGCCAACACGGTATTTCGACGCCGGACTTCGCCGTCCTGGAGGAACCCGGATTCGAAATGCCGGACCTGAAATACCCGCTGATCGTGAAGCCGAAGAATGAAGCGGTCTCGTTCGGAATCAAGATCGTGAACAACGACGAGGAGCTTCGCGAAGGAGCCAACGCCATATTCGAGAAGTTCTCGCAGCCCGTGCTCGCCGAAGCATACATCGAAGGTCGCGAAATCAATGTTGGCCTGCTGGGCAACAGTCCGCCCGAGGTCCTGCCCTGCGCCGAGCTGGTCTTCGGCAAAGGCGGACCCAATATCTACACCTACGAGGACAAGATCCGCAAATCCGGCCGCGAAATCGGCTATGAATGCCCGGCGAATCTCACGCCCGAACAAAAGGAAAAGGCCCATCATCTGGCGCGACGCGCCTTCGCTGTACTGGGTTGTTTCGACTGCGCGCGCGTCGACATGCGCATGGACAAGAATGGCGAACTCTACATTCTGGAGGTCAACAGCCTGCCCAGCCTGGCCGAACACGGATCCTACGTGGAGGGCGCCAAACAGGCGGGACTTGATTTTGCGGGGCTTGTGAATCGTCTGGTCGAGGTCGCGTCCGCGCGTTACTTCGGCACTCCCAGTCCGCCGGATCTGACCAGCCAGCGTCGCACACCCGGCGAGAAAATCTTCTCCCTCATCACACAGCGACGCGACGACATGGAGAAACATGTCCAGCGTTGGACCCGTCGCCGCAGCCATACCTCAGACCCCGTCGGGTTGAAGGCGGCCGCGAAGGAAGTCGACGATGAATATCGCGAAATCGGTCTCAAACCGGTCGACGAGCTAACCGACAAACGGGTCGTCTGGACCTGGCAGACTCCGGCCGGACTTAAGGATGGAACGCTCTTGATCCATCACATTGATGTGCCCCACCAACCCTCGGCGGATATGCAGATGTTCCGCCGTGATCCCGAATGGCTTCACGGCGAAGGGGTCGGCTCCTCCCGCGCTCCCCTGACCTGCGTCCAATTTGCCTTGCGGGCGCTTCGGCACGCGCGCCGGCTGCGCAAGGCGCCGATCGGCGTGCTTTGCTACGCGGACGAGGGACGCGACGGTCGTTACTCCAATGAAATCGTCGAGAAAGCCGCGTCCATGGCCAAGAACGTCCTGGTGATGCGCCCGGGCAATCTCGGCGATCAGATCGTGGTGGCGCGCCGCGGACAACGGCGTTACCGGCTCACGGTCGAAGGCAAGCCGGTCCGCCTCGGCAAATCCACCCAGTCCACCGAAGTCCTGCGTTGGCTGTTCGCCAAGATCGAAGCCTGCGCCAAACTCTCTTCTCGCAAGGAACGCATCGCGGTTTCGCCGCTTGAGGTTTCCGCGTCGCATCTGCCCATGCTGCTGCCGCACAAGGCAACCATTATGTTGCTGGTCACCTATCCCGACACGCCGACGGCCAATCGGGTGGAGGCCGAAATACGGACCATCCTAAAGGACAAAAAAGTGAAATGGGAACTGGAGCTGATCTCCGATCGCCCCGCGATGAAGGAACGCCGCGCCAACACCCGCCTGTTGAAGTCGCTCGAAGAGGTCGCCGCCGAGTGGGAAATCCCTCTGTCCCGCGAAACCTCCGTCTGGCCGTCCGCCGCCGGACTGGCGCCGACTTCCACCAGCGTTGTCTGCGGCATGGGCCCCGTCGCGAAGGATCTCTACACGCTCAATGAAGCCGTAAGCCGCACGAGCCTGGTCCAGCGCACACTGCTGCTGGCGCAATTCCTGAACAAGTCATTCTGAACAAAGCAAGAAACTCTATGTCACCACAGACAGACAGCAACGCCGAAGACGCGTTCGACCTCGGAAGCGGCAGCGCCTGCCGCCCGCAACGCGTCAGCGCCTCGCCCCGGGGCATGGTCGCCGCGCAACACTATCTGGCCACCGAGGCCGGAAAGGAAATGCTGGAAGCCGGCGGCAACGCCATCGACGCCGCCGTGGCCTCGGCGTTCGCGCTGGGCGTCTGCGAGCCCGCCGCGTCCGGCATCGGCGGCCAGACCATGATGCTGATTCATCTGGCCGAGGAAGGCCGCACCATCGCGCTCGACGGTTCCTCCAAAGCTCCTCATCGCGCCACGCTGGACGCCGTCGAGACCAAGGCTTCCCGCCTTCGCGGTCACCGCGCGACAACCGTCCCCAGTACGCCCGCGACGCTGAGCCATGCCTTGGAGAAGTTTGGAACGCTTAAGCTCTCGCAGGTGATGGCTCCGGCCATCCGGCTCGCCAGGGAAGGCTATCCGGTCACGTCG
>JBLHKZ010000177.1:0-12115 GCA_047618185.1 Limisphaerales bacterium | reverse complement strand
TGATTGGAACGATTGGCAGCAGGCATTTTGGGGTGAACAAGGTAGCAACAGTCACACGGACAGTCTTCAGCGAGCCCGCGAGCTTGCTGATGAGGGGGTGAGGTGTTCACGACAAGTTGGCTGAAATCCGAGCATGAATTGGAAAGGGTGCGCTGCGGTCGAATCCCGCAATGACCAACTAAGCGGTGCTGTCGTATTTGCCGGGACGCGCATCCCTGTGGCGACGCTTTTTGAGAATTTGAAAGGCGGAGCCACTGTTGCTGAATTCTTGGAGTGGTTTCCGGAATTCATCCGGGCAATGCTAGGGGCTCCGAAAACGACCTGGTCCCGCACGGCCCACGTCGATGGCTTCTTCTCAGAAAGAGACCTCTTGGAGCCAGTGCGTAGTTGCCACATGGCCGCGCCTTCTGGTTTGATGCGCGCCGCATGACAACCACAACAACTCCCGCCGATGAAAACGCGCTTTTTTCCATCGGCGACACCATCAATCTGACCATCGACGACATCGCCTTCGGCGGCGAGGGCGTCGGGCGCCATGAGGGGTTCGTCGTGTTCGTGTCGTTCGTTGCGATCGGCGAGGAGGTCGAGATCGAGATCGTGGAGATCAAGAAGAGCTTCGCTCGCGCCAAATTGCTGAGCGTGCTGAAGGCCTCGCCCGATCGGGTGGAGCCGGAATGCCAGTATTTCGGGCTTTGCGGCGGCTGCCAGTATCAGCACATTTCCTACGAGCGACAGATCGAGATCAAGCATCAGCAGATCGTGGAGCTGTTTCGACGAATTGGCGGCATCGACGGCGCCCTGATTGCGCCGGTGATCCCCTGCCCCAGCCCTTATGGCTATCGCAATCGCATCATGCTGCGCAGCCAGTGGAACAAGCAGATTCAGGGGCTGCACATCGGGTTTCTGCAATACGATCGTCCGTGGACCGTCGATCTTGAGGAATGCAAAATCGCCGAACCCGCGTTGAGCGCTCAGATCAAGCAGGTGCGCGAGAACCCGCCTGAACGCGGCGGCCTCAAGGTGACCCTCAGGTTGCCGCCCGAAGGCTGGGTTCTTCATCACGACTCCTTCTTTCAAAACAATTTCCATGCGCTGCCGGCGTTGGTGGAAGCGGTCGAAGAGCGACTCAAGGACAGCGGCGCCCGGCATTTGATCGACGCCTATTGCGGAGTCGGATTCTTCAGCATTGAACTGGCCGAAGCGGTGGAATCCTACGCCGGCGTGGAGCTCGATCTGCGCGCCGTCCAGGCTGCCCGTGAAAATGCCGTGCAACGAAATGCGCCGAACGGGGATTTTATTCATGGCAAGGCCGAAGAGCTGTTGGGCTCCTTGTTGGAGAGATTTGACGCCGCGAAAACGACGGTGATCGTGGATCCGCCGCGCAAGGGTTGCCTGCCAGGCAGCATCACGTCGCTGCGCGAGGCGCGGCCCAATCAGGTCATTTATGTTTCGTGTCACCCGGCGACCCTGGCTCGGGACATGAACGCCTTGTGCGCGGACGGTGTCTACCGATTGGAACGCGTGATTCCGGTGGATATGTTTCCGCAGACGCAACATGTCGAATGCGTCGCCGATCTTCGGCTGTGCGACGAAGCTGAAACAGCCGATGCCGCGGCGCCCGAAAGCTGAAGCATGTCTGACAACAAAACTGCGCCATCCCAAAATAAAAAGCTGCCATGGATCATCGCGGCGGCGGCGGTGATTGTTTTTCTGGTTACGTTGAATCACTGGATGACGCTGGTCAGCCTTCCGGTCGTTGGGAAAATTGGAGGTTGGTATTGGTGGACGCCGGACCTGGGACAGCCTCTCAACTTCCTCGTCACCCTTCCCTTCAAGGCGCTGTCGCCCGCTGCCCGCCCGCTGGCGCTGAATATCCTTTCCGCAATATTTGCCGCTTTGACGCTGGCCCAGTTGGCGCGCTCTGTGTCGTTGCTCCCGCAGGACCGCACCCGGGACCAACGGCAGCGAGAGTTGCATCCGCAGGGATTACTTTCCATGAAGGGGCGTTGGCTGCCGGTTCTGTTGGCGGTGGGGCTTTGCGGCATGCAGTTGACGTTTTGGGAGCACGCCACCGTTTACACCGGTCAAATGCTCGACCTCCTTCTCTTTGCGTTTGTCATTCGCTGCCTGCTCGAACACCGGTTGGCGTCCCATCTCGGCTGGCTGCGTGCGGCGTTGCTCGTCTACGGTTTTGGAATCGCCAACAACTGGGGCATGATCGGCTTCCTGCCGCTGTTCGTGATTGCCGTGGTGTGGATCGAAGGCGCCGCGCTCTTTAAGGGGAAACGTTTTTTGAAGACGGTCGGTCTGGGCTCGGTCGGCCTGTTGTTGTATCTGCTGCTCCCGGCCATCAGGCAGGTCAACGACACCGCCGAAGCCAGTTTCTGGGAGATGATTCGCCACCATATCCAGATGCAGAAGAACAGCGTGCTCAGCATTCCCAATTACATATTGGTGATACTGTCGCTCAGTTCGCTGTTTCCGTTGCTCTCGATGAGCATCAAGTGGCCCTCAAACGCGGGCGACACCAATCCCCTGGCGGAGGGGATGGCCCATTTCACCTTTCATCTGATTCACGCCATGTTTCTTGGACTGTGCGTCTGGGTCTTCTTCGATCCGTTCATCAGTCCGCGGGCCGTCGGCAAAGGCCTCCCCTATCTGAGTTTCTACTACTTGAGCGCCTTGTGCGCGGGCTACTACGCTGGTTATTTTCTGATCATTTGCGCCAGAGTGTCGGACAAGAAGTGGCAAAAACCGTCGATCCTCACGAAGGGGCTTCGCGCGGTAATGCTGTTTACGATCTGGATTGGGACATTCGTAGCGCCGGTGAGCCTCGCATGGATCAACTCCCCAAAAATAGCGGCTGGCAACACCGATGAATTTGTCGAATTCGCCGAGAACCTGGCGGCCTCACTGCCTGAAGACTCGTCCGTCGTCATGAGTTCTCAACCGGAATTGCTGGTCCTTGCCGCCGCGGCGCTCGATCGGTTGAGATCGAAAAACGACCACATCTTTATCGACGTGCGTTATTTGAACCGCGTCCAATACCACGAGCGCATGGCGCGGCGGAATCCCGAAAAATGGCCGGCGGAGTGGGACGCAAAGCAATTCCCCCATGGCATCCATCCAGCATTGCCGCCTCGCATGATCGCCGAACTCGCAGTGAAGCACGGAGCGTTCTTCCTGCATCCCGTGGCAGGCCGTCCCTACCTTGAATTTTTGTATCTCCGACAAATCGGCTTGGTCTATCGCCTGCATCCCCATTCGGGAGAAACGGTAACTATCCCTCCTCGTTCGACAAGCGAGATCGCCGCCGCCAGACAACGCTGGGCAACAGTCAAGCCGTCGATGGAGAATGTGATCGCTCAATTGGGGTCCAAGTCGCCCCAGATTAATTTTGCCTCCGGTTGGTATTCCGCCCATGTCAATTTTCACGGCGTGGAACAGCAAAGGTCCGGCGATCTGGAATCGGCCGCGGAGGTGTTTGAAACAGCGCTCCGATTGAAGACGAGCAACCAGTCGGCTCGATTGAACGCCGCCTTCAACGAGTCTCGTCGAACTGACAAGCCGTTGGATCTCGATCTCGGGCAGTGGTTGCGCGACATCGCCGCCCAGTTTGGCGCCTGGAATAGCCTCGTGATGCTTAACGGCCCGGTGGACGCTCCCACCGCGCTCTATGTTGAAGCCCTGGCTTACGGTCGTCTCGGCTTGTCCAGACAGGCCGCGATTCGACTAATTCGCGCGCGCGAGCTGGAGCCGGAGAATCTGAAGCATTACTTTGCCTTGGCTGAAAACTATCTGCGCGCGTCCGATCCGGACAAGGTGTTCGCGACCGTTGCCGAAATCCGGAAACGCGTGCCTGAGGAAACGATGGATCTGCTCATGCGGTTGGAGATCACTCGACTTGAAGCCATGGCCTATCATGCAAAGAAAGATTTCCCCAAAGCCGAGGCCATGTTGTTGACCGCCAAGCGCGACCATCCGGATGCGGGCGGGATTCTTCGCGCGCTTTCGAATCTCTACATTGTGTCCGATCAGATGACCAACGCGCGCGCATCACTCGAAGGGCAGCTCACACTGAATCCGGATGACACCCACGCGCTACAGAATCTCGGAGCGGTGGAGCTTCGTTTGAAAGACGCCAAAGCGGCGCTGGCGGCTCTCGATCGACTCGTGAAACTACAGCCCAAGAATGCGTCGGGGAGAATCAATCGAGCTCAGGCGTATTTGGCGCTCGATCGTCAGGAAGAAGCGACGCGCGATCTTGAAAGAGCCCGAAGCTTGCAACCGAGCAATGCTCAGGCTCCTCTATTCTTGGCCAAACTCGCCATTGCGCAGAACGACATGCCAACCGCGAAGGAGAACCTTCGCGCCTATCTGCAAATCGCCCCTCCCGGCGCCCCGGAGATCAAGCTGGCCATGGCTGAATTAGAGAGACTCAACAACTTGTCAGACTGAGGCAATTCCATGCGGGTCGCGCACATTATCACGCGGTTGATCGTCGGTGGCGCCCAGGAAAACACGGTCGCCTCAACCCTCGGCATGCACGAGCGGCACGACGTTGACGCCTATCTGATTTCCGGGCCGACTTCGGGACCGGAGGGTTCCTTGGAATCGCAGTTCGACGCTCATCCCGATCGCCTCACCGTCATACCCGAACTGGTGCGCCCCGTGCGTCCCCTTGTCGATTGGGGCGCTCTACGAAGGCTTGCTCGCCTGTTGCGGGAGAATCCGCCCGACATCGTTCACACGCACAGTGGGAAGGCTGGAATTCTGGGAAGAATGGCCGCCCGTCGAGCTGGAATCCGCACGATCGTTCACACGATTCATGGCCCCTCGTTCGGCGCTTTTCAAGGCGCCGCGGCCAATTTCGCCTTTCGCGCGGCGGAGCGCCATGCCGGACGTTTCACAACGCATTTTGTCACGGTCGCGAACGCCATGCGCGATCAATACCTGGCGGCGGGCATCGGCGCTCCCGAGAAATATACGCGGATTTTCAGCGGCTTTAATCTGAAGCCCTTTCTCGATGCGGGCGACGATCCTCGACTCCGAGAACAACTGGGATTGAACAAGGACGATTTTGTTATTGGGAAGATTGCGCGGCTTTTTGAACTCAAAGGCCACGATGATCTGCTTGCGGTGGCGCCCGAATTAGTCCGCGCCAATCCCCGCATCAAGTTTCTTTTTGTGGGCGACGGTGAATGGCGCTCAAAATTCGAGCGAAAGATTGATGAACTTGGGATTCGGTCTCATGTCGTCTTCGCGGGGCTCGTTCCTCCGGCCGACGTCCCCCGCTATGTCGGTGTGATGAACGCGTTGGCTCATTTGTCTCGCAGGGAAGGCTTGCCCCGGGCTCTTCCTCAGGCCATGGCGGCAAGTAAGCCGGTCGTCGCCTTCGATTGTGACGGAGCCGGCGAAGTTTGCGTCGACGGCGAAACGGGCATCCTGCTACGCTCTGGCGACCTTGCCGGGCTGACGAAGAATCTGGTTGAGCTGGCCTCCGACCCGGCTCGATGCGACTCGCTCGGAAGCGCAGGGCAATCGTTCGTGCGAAAGCGATTTTCAGTGGAACGCATGGTGGACGAACTTCACAAACTTTATTTAGATCTCCTGCGCGCGTGAGTTTTCCTTTTAACGCCTATCTGCTCGCCTTTCTCGGCGCCTTCGTGACCGTGGCCGTGGGCATGCCATTCTGGCGCGCCTGGAGCATTCGCGTCGGTCTCGTCGACGACCCCGGGCACAGGAAGATCCATCACACTCCGATACCGCTCGCGGGCGGATTGGCGGTTGCGGCCGGCATTGCGGCGCCATTGCTGGCAGGCGCCGCGATCATTCAACTCAATCTGTTGGACACTGCCATCAAGACGCCGCTGGAATACGGCTTTGGCCGCAGGGTCTACCAACTGGCCAGTATTGGAGGCGGGGCCTTCGGCATGGTGGCCCTGGGTTGGTTCGACGATAAACACACCCTCCGTCCCGGCGCGAAATTTCTTGGCCAACTGCTTATCGCCACCCTTGTGGCGGCCTCGGGCATCCGAATTACACTGTTCGTGGATAACGCGCTGTTTAGTTACGCGGTCACAATATTCTGGATACTCACTCTGACCAATGCGCTGAACTTCATGGATAATATGAATGGCCTTTGCGCTGGTCTGGGAGTGATAGCATCAGCCTGTTTTGCATTCGCGGCGGCGTCTCAGGGGCAATACCTCGTTTGCCTGCTCGCCTTGACAACCTGCGGAGCGCTGTTGGGATTTCTTCCCTCCAATTTCCCGCGGGCCAGTTCTTTCCTCGGCGATTCAGGGAGCCATCTCATCGGATATCTGCTGGCCATTCTCGCGATCATGCCCAATTTCTACACTGCCGGCGCCGCCAACGCATGGGCGGTGTTGAGCCCGCTGTTCATTCTTGCTGCTCCCCTTGGCGACCTGGTTTCCGTGGTCATCATTCGTTGGCGTCTCGGCAAGCCATTCTACGTCGGCGACAACAATCACCTTTCCCATCGGCTGGTCCGACGCGGGTTTACCCAAACCACCGCGGTTCTGCTGATCTGGCTGCTCGCCGTCGTCGTCAGCGCTGCGGCATTTTTCCTTTTCGGGATCGTTTAAATCCCGATGATTTCGCTTTCAAATCCCTCCGAAAGCTAAGGGCTGAAGACGGTTTTCCGCTGTCTCCAGATAAAACGGCATTCAATTCATTCGGACGGTTGCCAAGGCCCTGCTTGTTCTCCAAAGTGTCGCCCGCATGAGCAAGCAGTTTTACATCACGACGGCCATTGACTACGTCAATGGCCAACCGCATCTCGGGCATGCCTATGAGAAAATCATCGCGGACGTCATCGCGCGAGGACATCGAATGCTCGGTGAAGAAGTTTTTTACCTGACGGGAATCGATGAGCACGGACAAAAAGTGCAGGGAGCGGCGGCGGCGGACGGCAAGGATGCTCAGTCTTATTGCGATGAGCTGGCGTCCAGTTGGCGTAAATTCGCCAATGTCCTGGGGCTTTCCAATAATGATTTTGTCCGGACGACTGACACTCGCCACAAGCGGGTGGTCCAGGGCCTGCTCGCGAAGCTCCATGCCGATGGCCATTTCTACAAATCGAAATACGAAGGCTTCTATTCCAAACGGCAGGAGACCTTCCTGACCGAGAAGGACCAGAACGAGGATGGAACCTGGCCGGAGATCTACGGCGAGGTTGAGCCGCTCGTGGAGGAAAATTACTACTTTAAAATGGGCGCTCACCAGCAATGGCTGATCGACCATATTGAGGCCCATGAGGATTTCGTGCGGCCCGAATCCAGGCGCAACGAAGTGCTTGGGTTTTTAAAAAACCACAAGCTTGAAGATCTCTGCATCTCAAGGCCCAAAGAGCGGCTCACCTGGGGCATCCCTTTTCCCTTCGATGAGGAATTCGTCACCTGGGTCTGGTTTGACGCGCTGCCAAACTATATTTCGATACCGGCCTCACGAGGCGACGCGTCCGTTCGCGATGCGTTGTCGCTAACCGATCTTAAATCGGACGAGTCGGCCGATCTCTGGCCAGCCGACGTTCATGTGATTGGAAAGGACATTCTCAAGTTTCATGCCGTGTATTGGCCGATCATGCTCAAAGCCGCCGGCCTGCCGCTGCCAAAGCAGGTGCTCGTCCACGGCTGGTGGCAGAAAGATGACGCAAAAATCAGCAAGTCCACCGGGAACACGGTAAATCCAGTGACGATTATCGACGATTGGGGGCTCGATGCTTTTCGGTATTACGTGATCCGCGAACTGGATATCGGGCCCGATGGCAATTGGACCGATGAAGGTTTCGCGAAAAGATACGAATCAGAACTGGTCAAGGGCGTTGGCAATTTCATTAACCGATCGCTGACGATGCTTGGGAAGTACCGGGAAGGCGTGGTCCCTGGCCAGTCCGATGAACTGGCGAAGGATGTGGCCGTGCTGGTAAATGAATTTGAAGCGAGTCTTCGCGCGAACCGCCTGCAAAATGCCCTGGTTGGGATTTGGAAGATCATTTCGCTCGGCGACAAATATATTGATCAAACCAAGCCGTTCAAGTTGGCAAAAGACCCCGTAAACGCCGAACGACTGGATGCGATTCTTTATAATCTGTCGGAGCTGTGCCGGATCGTTTCTGTTCTGCTGACGCCATTTCTGCCGCAGACTTCCGCGAGGATACGCGCGCAACTGGGCTGGGATGGAGACAATGGAACCTTGGAGGATGCCCGATGGGGCATTCTCAAAGCCGGCCACAAGATTGGCGAAGTTGCCGGTCTGTTTCCTCGTCGAGAGCCAAAAATCTGAGAATTCGCCGACACCTCGCGCGGGCCGATTAATGAGCAAGACGTGAACACAAACCTTGAATTGCCCGAGCGATGTTGCTTACCTGCAGCGCCATGAAACGCGAATCACGAATTCTTCCGGAACGTAGCTCAAGCCGGCTTCTTGCTGTCGGTCTTGCGGCGGCGGTCGTCATTTGCGGACAGTTCGGCGCGTTCGGCGCGCTGTCGATCAAGGATCTCGAAAAGGCGGCCAAGAAACGCGGCAACATCGAGGAGCAATACCAGTTGGGGATGCTTTACTTCAACGGCGAGGTGGAGGGCAAAGAGGCCCGACATGCCCTGTCGTTGTTCAAAAAGGCTGAGAAAGGAAGCATCCAGGCTCAGCACATGGTCGGCGTTTGTTACGCGCTTGGTGAAGGCATCAAGCGAAACGACAAAGAAGCGTTCAAATGGTATCAAAAGGCGGCCAACGGCGGCGACCAGGTGGCCACGTTCAAGGTTGCGGCCTGCTACGAGAAAGGCATCGGCGTCGAGAAGAGTCCGGAGTCCGCATTGCGGTGGTATCGCCGATTGGCGGACAAGGACGTGATGGAGGCGCAATACAAAGTGGGACTGGCCTACCACCTCGCTAAAGGCATCAGAAAAGATTACCAGGAAGCCGCCAAATGGTTTCGCAAAGCGGCCGACCAGGGGCATCAGGAATCGCAGTTCCAACTCGGCGGGTTTTATACCATCGGCCAGGGCGTCGAAAAGGATGTTGTCGAAGCCTACAAATGGTATAGTCTCGCCGGCGCATTTGGAAACCAGAAGGCTTTGGAACGGCGCAAAGGTCTGACCCGTTACGGTTTGAATCCGGCGGGAATAGCAAAAGCCAAGAAACTCGTCGAGGCTTTCAAGCCGAGCTCCAAGTAGGCGCAAAATCGTTTGATCAGTCGGGGAGAATCGCGCTCAGATTATCGCATCCAATTTTCTGCAATCGGGCAGGTAGCCTGAACGCGTCGGAAGCCTAGCGCCTTTTCGACGAGGCGGCTAACTCCTTGAAACTTCCCCTTCTCGCTTACTTCTTTGCCAGCACGATCCGAAATCCGCTTTCATTCTTACGTTCAGCCGGAGGAAGGTATCGGCGGCAGGAGGCCAACAGGGATCCAGTGTTATAGCCGGACCACGAACCGCCGCGCAAAACGCGGTTCTTGCCGGAAGAGTCTCCCGAGTCCGCGCACCACTCCCAGACATTGCCTCCGAGATCGTAAACGCCTTGTTTATTCGGGCGGAAGCTGCCTACAGGCGCGGTCTTTTCCCAGTCGTCATAGGTGACATTGGCGGCGTAATTCCCAGCGCCGATGCCCGGCGGCCATTCCTTGCCCCAGGGATATACGCCTTTGACCTTGCCGTCTCGCGCGACCGGAGTGGCTCCAGCCTCGCCGGTAAGTCCGGCTGCCTGACTCCATTCCAAATCCGTGGGCAGCCGATAAACATATCCGTTAAGGATTTCCTGACGCTGCTCCGTCTCAGTCAACCACTTGCAAAATGCCTGGGCGTCGCCCCAGCTCACGTTCACGACGGGGTGAGAATCGTCCTGTGTGAAACCGGGACGCTCCCAGTTCTTGCCGCCATCGTGGTTTGTCGCTTTCACGAACGCCCGATAATCACTGACTCGGCATTCGGTCGCCGCCACGTGCGCATCCCCGACTTTAACCACTCGTATATCAAGACTGTTGTTCCAAATTGTCTTTTCCGGCGCAAATCGCTTGCGAGCAAGTTCTTCCTCCCGATTTTTCCTGGCCGCCTCCTCGGATGCAATTCGCCTTTCTTCGGCGACTTTCGCGGCGGCCTCGCGTTCCTTCCTGGCTGCCATAGCCGCTAGACCCCTCTTTCCCTCCTGCTCCTTCCTTCGCTTGTCGGCCAGCGCCAGGGACTGAGATTCCATGTCCTTCTTCTCGGCGGCCGCTATTTCCGCGTTCTTGGCGTCTTCTATTGCCTTGGCAGCCATCTCAGCCTTCTGCTTCTTGACGCGTTCCGCATCTTCCTTCTGCATTTTTTCCAACAGCTTGGTTGCGTCCGCAAGCGATTGCTGCTTTTTGCGAAGTTTTTCCAGCTCAGCCCTGTGTTCCTCGGCTGCCTTGGTGGCTCTGGCAATGGCGGCTGCGTCCAGCGGGGCGTTGTTGGTGACCATCATCGTTTTCCCTCCCGCCGCGACCTTCGCCTCAAGCTCTCTCATTTGCTCCGCATTTTTGCGTTTCTCGGCCGCATTTTCCTGCTTGATCTTTTCAATCTCGGCTTTCGAGGCCAACCTCATCTGCTTCGTCTTCTCTTCCTGCAATCTTGCCGCTTCTTCGATTGCTTTTGCGCGATTCTCGACCTCTTCGGTCTTTTTCGCCGCCTCCTCCTTCAACTTTTTGGTTTCCTCCTCGTGCTGGGCCGCTCGATTCAGATTGTCTATGGTCTTATCGTCCGCGTTTTTCTTGAAACCATAGTTAAAGACAGCCAGCGCACAAATCGCGAAGGCCAGACCGCCAACAGCTAGGTAGACTTTGTTAAGGCCCTTGGGTACAGGAGCGATCACAGCCTCGGCGACCATCGGATCCACTTGCGCGGCCACAGGGCGCTGCAATTCAAGCATTTCGACGAGTTGGGCCACTTCCTGCGGGCGTTGAGTTGGATCTTTCGAAAGACAGGCTGCGACGGTCTCTTCCCAGATCCGAAAGATTGGCTCGCCGATGACTCGCATTTCTTTGCGCCGATGAGTCATGGACGGCGGGACTTTCTGTTCAATCTGAAGCATCAAATTGCCGGTATGGAAAGGCGCCTTGCTGGTAAGAAGTTCGTAGAGAGACGCGCCAATCGCGTAGATGTCATCCAGAGTCGTCGCCAATTCACCCGCCGCCTGTTGAGGGCTGAGATGATACAACTCCGGCGTCGCATCCTGGAAATCCGTGGCCCTTCCGACGAAGTCGAGCAGGTGCCGCTCTAATCCAAAATCAAGGATACGAAGCGTGCCTTTCTGATCGACCATCAGATTGTTCGGCTTGAGATTGCCGTGCACATATCCTTCGCCATGCGCAAATTCGAGCACTTCACAAACCTGCCCCATCCAATCGGAGAGTTCGGCCGGTGAGTAAGTATGCTCGCTCTTCTGTTCGCGGAGTTCAGACAGTGTAGCCCCCTCGATCGCCGGACTGACCACCGCAACCAGCGGGCCTTCGCTCTCCACGGCCAGAATCGGGACGATTTGTTCATGCTTCAGATCCTGCACCATTTGCGCCTCACGTTTGAGCGTCGCAAGGGCCGAGGGATCCGGCTTGACCATATCGGGCAAGAACTTCAGCGCGCAGTCATGTTCGCGACTTTCGTCCCAGGCGAGCCAGACGACGCTCATTCGGCCGGCGCCGACGATTTTCATCAAAGTGTAACGATCGAAAACCTTTTGCCCCTCCGTCAGGGAGCCAACGGCTTCGCCCAGATTTTGCGCCGATTGGGATTTTTCTTCACTCATAGCAGAATTCGTTTGGGGATGCTCAAATAGCGCCGACTTTTCTCGCGCCCGCACCATGATTCGGGATACCAAGCCGCAGTCAGCAAGGCAATCCTTTTCTGGAACTCAGGCCCTTGAAACGGGTAAATAGAGCCTGTCCCAAATGTCTGATTTTTCGAAACGCCGTTGGCGGCAAAGGCCGACGAATCGCAAATGGCGAGGGGGCGAGGACAATTCGGGCCGCGAAGCGGCTGAGGGCGCGATTTCCCGCGCTTTGTGGACATAGTTCTTCCGCGGTTATTTCTCGGTCTGCGCCCGCCGACGCTGAGCCGCCTGAAACTTCGGGGATTTGCTTTTC
>JBLHKZ010000176.1:0-12153 GCA_047618185.1 Limisphaerales bacterium | reverse complement strand
AGTTGCACGGCGGCGTAGGGAAGGGCCATTTTCACGAAGCCGCCGAAGGACATGGGCAGCTTGTATTTGTGGATGATGGTCACGGCGACAAGGGTCGACGCGCTGCCGATGGGGGTGATGTTGCCTCCGAGATTCGCGCCAAAAACAACCGCCCACCAGAGCGGTGAATCGCCGGGCGTGCCGGACGCGCCCAGGATCTTGGCCAGCATTGCCGCCAACGGGATGTTGTCGGTGACTGAGCTGAAGGCGGCGGAGGACACCAGGAGCGCGCCGGTGCCCACGAGGTTTTCCTCGGCGCCGATCATTTTGGTGATGCCCTGGCCGATGAGATCGAGAACCATGGCGTGCTCCATCACATTGATGACGACAAACAAGGCCATGAAGAAGCCGATCAGATCCCAATCGACCTGCTTGTAGAATTGATCCACCTCGGACTTGAAACGGATGAGCATGATCACGGCAAAGGCCAGCGCGACGTAGCCCATGCCGAGTTCCTTGACGAAGGGCAGGATGGAGGTCGTGGCGATGACGCAGATGAAAATCACGAGTGTCACGGCGCCGAACCAGAAGAAGTTCCTGCTCTCGATGCCGTCGTTTTCGTCGAAGGCGGCGACTTCTTTTGCGGCACGGGCGATGTCCTCTTCGTTGGTGAGTTTCTGGATCTTGAACAGCTTCGCGCCCATCAGAATGGTGACGATGGTGGCGACCACGACGAAGGGGCTGGCCTTGAGGAAGAAGTCGACGAAGCTGATGCCCGCCGCGGCGCCGACGATGATGTTGGGCACCGAGCTGATCAGGGTGAGCAGGCCTCCGATGTTGGTGAGCAGGCCTTCGATGATCAGAAAACCGAGCAGCTTGCTTTCGAGATTGAGCTTCTTGAGCGAGACGCCGGTGAGCGAGCCGACGATGATCATGGCGGTGACATTGTTCAGCACCGCGGAGAAAATGACCGTCATCAGGCCGTAGAACCAAAGCAGTTTCAGCGGATCGCCCAGGGACAGTTTGGTCAGTTTGATCGCGATCCACGTGAATAGTCCGGAGCGTGAGGTGACGTCCACAAAAACGCTGGAGCCGACGATGATGGCGATCACGCCCCAGTCGATGGCCGGGATGTAGACGGGCATCTCGATTTCGTGCCCGCCAGGGAGAAGGGTTTTTCCGAAGGGGATGATGTGCAGGGCCGCGCCGAGGAGCAGGCTGATCACGGCAAAGACGCCGACAATGAGCGATTTCTTGGCGTGAAGTTTTTCCTCCAGCGCCAAGGTCGCGATCATGGCGACCAGGACGCCGGTGAAGAGGAGGGTCACCCCGGTCGAAACGTCGTGATGCGCGGCTGTCGTGGCCGCATGTTCCACTGCGGTTGCAGCCTGTTGGAGGGTGTCAGCTGCCATGGTTTAAAGCATCAGGAGGGGGATGTCCCGCAGTTCGACGGCGAGCGGATAGGCGAGGCCGTGCATGGCGAGTTGATCCTCATCCTTGGTGTTCATCACAAGCAGGTCGATCTTTCGTTCGTCGATCAGCTTGCGGTAGCTGGAAAGATGATGTCCGAACTCAACGATCCCTTCGACCGTGAGGTCGGCGCCGGCATCCGCGAGAATCGTCCGGCAGGACTCGATATAGTCGTCTGGCTGTTTGAGCAACTGGCGGGAAATTTTCTCCCGGGCCTCGTCGGTGTCGATGGTCGGGATACGCGCGATGGCGTCCACGATCTTCTCGAAAGCCGGTTCGTCCTCGATGTGCGCTAGCAGCAATTTCCCTCCGGGAGCGACGAATCGCGCGGCGTGGTTGACCAGGCGAGGATCGTTCGCGAGGTGGCTGGTCATGGCCATCACCGTGTCGAGGGGATTGGAGCTGGTGTCTCCGGCCTCGTTTCGATTGGGGTGCGGCAACACGAGCACAGGCGTCGGCGCGAGTTGGAGCAGTACGTCGAGCTGCGAGCCGAGGCTGTGCGGATAGCGCCAGGCGCTGCTGTGGAGGTTGCGGCAGGTGACGGTCAGGTCCGGCTTTCGCTCCTCGACGAGCTGAAGCAGATCCTCGGTGGAGGAGAATTCATCCCCACTGACGATCATCCACTCAGGTTTGTCTCCGTGACTCAGCGTCTTGAGAAACTGACGTGTCCGGTCCGCGAAAGTCCTGGCTTCGTCGCCGGTCAGATCGGTGACGAAAAGGACGGTCGAGAACTCGATGCGTTGGTGGGAAAACGTGTCGTGCACCGCGGACCGGAAGACGCTTTCAAATTGATCGACGTTGGGCATGGCCGAGGGGAGCGATGGGTGGGCAATTTTCCAGACGGTTACTTCTTGTCGGGCGCGAAGTCGCCGGCGTCGAGTTTGTTCCAGAATTCAGCGGGCCACATCTTGCCGTCGAGGGTTGCTCCGAGTTCGGTGAGCGTGGCGATGGCGCGAATCTCGGGAAGACCTTTCTTGATTCGATCAGGCGTGAAAATGAGGCGAGTGAGGTGCATTCCCTTGAGCGGTGAAAGGTCTTCCACAGGCGTCTCGCCGATGTGAATGCGCTGGAGCGTCGGGCACTTGGCGAGCGGGGAGACGTCCTTCACGTGCGTCTTGTGAAGGGTGATGGACTCCAGAGGCGCGCCGGCGAGAGGGGAGATGTCCGAGACGGGGGTCTCATTGAGCCAAAGCATTTTCAGGGGCGCGCCGCGCAGCGGGCTGAGATCGTGAACCCCGGTCTTAAAGAGGTTCAAGGTCGCCAGCGGCTGGCCCTTGAGGGCGTCGATGTTGCTCACGCGTGTGCTGTTGAGATAGAGCTCGTCAAGTTCCGCGTCCGCCAACGGGGAGAGATCTTCCACCTGAGTGTTGTCGAGAAAGAGCTTCATCAGGATCGCGCCCTTGAGCGCGCTGATGTCGCGGATGGGGTTGCCCTGCAGGTCGAGTTGCACGAGCGGCATGCCAGCGAGCGGAGAAAGATCTTCAATGCCGCAATTGGCCAGCACGGCGACGAGGACAAGGCCTCCTTCGATGCGGAATTGTCCCTGGCCGGTGTACTTCGGATTCTTGGCGTGCAACGCCTCGTGAAGTTCAAGCTCAGTCCACTGGCGTTTGGTCGGCGCGGGAGCGGCGGGAGCGGCGACGCGGGCGGATTCGTCCATTTCAGCTGATGCGGCGGAGCTGGGCGCCGCCTCGGGATCGACCGGAGCAGGGGCTTTTTCCGACGCCGCAGCGGGCTCGGTTTGGGCGGCCGGCGCGGGACTGGACGGCGCCTCCGGCTGGTCGGCGCAGGCGGTCAGAAGCACGGCGAGCGCGGCGCTGTAAAACACAGACTGAAGCGGTCTTGGGGAAAGTCTTTTCATGATGGGTGAACGTGACACGAGCAAAGCGTGTGTATAGGCGAAGCGTCGCCGAATGGCAACCGGCGAAGGGGGTTTGGGCGAGTGCGGGGTATAATTTTATATCGGTGGCGGAAATTGTCGGATTGCTCCGCATTCTTGGGCTGAAAGCCCAGTCGCGCAAAGCATAGGGCTTTAGCCCTGTGACTTGGCGCGCCATGGAATGCGGTCTGAAAGACCGCTCGCAACCTTAATCATCTACAGCGCGGGCGGCCTTTCAGGCCGCATTGTCAATGAGGACCGACACACAGGGCTGAAGCCCTGTGCTCTGTGCGGTCGGGCTTTCAGGCCGGCAACCGCCGCGACGAAACCCGCACACACCAACGAGAGTCCGACGCCATCACTCGAACAGAGGATGCCGCTCTATTCGAGGGAGAAACTCCTTGAGAATCCCCGGGGCGATTCTGTTGGTCGAAGGCGGATCGATTCTTTGAACGGCGCGAATGGCCAATTCCTTGTCGCCGTTCGCGGAGTAGAGATCGGCGATCAGCGCGAGGATATCCGGCAGGAGCGGAGCGGCGGCCGGGCCCATCTTGTAGAGCATTGTCAGGGCGCGTTGTCGATGGGGGAAGGGCAGGACTAGTAGTGCGTTGAAGGGATCAGTCTGGTTCAGCAATTGTTTCAACCGGGAAAGAACATCATCGGGATCGCCGGTGATTTGCCACAGGGCAAAGGCGTAATCCGGGTGGACGGCGGCCGATCGCGGAACGAACAGCGCTTCAAATTTGTCGGCCGCAGCGAGGGCGTCGGGCCCCATTTCCCCAAGGCCTTCAGCGGCGATGTGGGCAAGGTTGGATTGCAGACCCTCAATCAAGATCGGCAAGGCAACCTTGGGGTCGCCGGTGATGGTCCCATTGCGCGCAGGGTTTCAGCGGCTTCTCGACGGGCTGGAAGTCCTGAGAAAGGTTGAGGCAGAATGTTGCCCAGCCATGTCGGCGACCTTGCGTGCAAATCGGTGTATTTTTTTTCGAACTTTGTTTCCTCGTGTTCGAATTGTTCGATCAATGGTGGAACTGCAGGAGGTCCGATTGCGATCAATGCGAGATGGGCTTCGAAACTTACAGATCCGTTTGTGCTGTTTAACTGTTTGAGCCATGAACTCATGGCGCGTCCTTCATGGCGCGGCTCCCAGGGGCGCCAGTCATTGATGAGGAAGATCGCGAGGCACAGCGCGAGGAAGGTAAAGATCCAACGTCGTCGGCGGAATTGAGTCGGCGTCGATGCGGAATTCTCCGTGTCCTTGTCCGTTGGTGGGCTCGTGTCCTTCACTGGTAGGCTGAATCTTGCAGTGTCAGAGGAGGGTGTAAAGACCCGTGCGATGCGCGGTCGGGCTTTGGGGGCAGTCCAGTTTTTGGATCGGCTAGATACTGTGAGAACGTCCGACGACCGAAGGAAGCCATTGACCGGTGGGGCGAGAGTCCTCGCGAGCCCATATCAATGCTCTGAAAGAGCGCAAGAGTCTTTAATTCCTTCGGAATACCGATTTGGGCTCGCGGGGACTCTCGCCCCACCACCCTTTGACTTCCTTCGGTTGAACCGGCTCTCTCAAGGAATGGCGTGATCCCCAATCGCGGCCTGCGAAGGCCTCTCCCGTAGGGTTTCCAGAAACTGAACTGCGCGGTCGGGCTTTTCAACCTGGATTTAGACGATCGTGGCCGAGCGCGACGAGTGGCTGGCGGGCCGGATTTACTCGGGGACAGGAAGCCGGTCAATCCGGGGAAGATACTCCTTCAAAATGGCGGGGTCGACTTGATCGAGCGCGGCGGGGTCTACCTGGCGAAGAGCTTTTAGCGCGGCCTCCTTCAGTAGTTTCGGGGAGTAGGGATGATTGATCACCAGGGCGAGATCGGCGGCGAGGGTTTTAGCTTTGGGCCCCATCTCTCCCAGCATTTGCATGGTGGCGATATCACTCACGGGATACGCCGGAAAGGTGTTCCAATGGATCTTAGGACCGGCGGCGTTATGGAAATCATTGAAGTGACTTTTTAGAATTGAAATGAGCGGTGTCGCGTCGCCATCGATTTTCCAGAGAGCCACGGCGATTTCGAATTGAAGTCCGTCGTCGTCAGTTTCCGGATGGCGTCGTAAATGAGGCAAGGCTGCCGCAGCGGGCGCTCCAATCTCCGAGAGCATCATTACCGCTCCGAGTCGCGTGGAGTCAGGATGGGGGCCTTCAGGCGAATCGAGTGATTCGATGAACAGCGGCACGATGGTTTCGGTGTCCTGTGTGATGTCCCACAGCATCGCCGCGGCGAGAAGTCGATATCGTCCGCCTTTTTTCGAGGCAAGTTCCCTCAACCATGGGACTGCGGGTTCGGCGTCGGCTTCGAGGTAGGCGAGCGCGATGATAGCCTCTTCGGCCGTGTTCTCGTCCCGGCGAACCATCTCGACAAGCGCCCTGGCGATCGGGGGCGCGTCGGGTGTGCCCACAAGGTGTAAGAGACACGTGCACGCATGGAACCGCGTCCAGGGATCCGTGGAGGCGATGTATTTGACGAGAACTTCCGCGCGTTCGCCGGGGCGGAACCGTTGAGGCGCAAGTTTCCATAGAACGATTTGGGCCGGCGGCCCCTGCAACTCGAATTTTGAACCAGCATACTTCGAAAGAATCTCGATCGCCGCCGGCGTGTTTGGATTTTCGGGCGACAGGCGCCTCAGGCTCATAATCAGCTGATTGTGAAAACGGGAATTCGTGCTGGATAGAGTCCATTCGTCTTTCAGTGTTTCGATTATTATGGGAGCCGCATGATCGATGGCTTCGGGGCTGCGGGAAAAAATGATGTCGAGCAGCGTGTAGAAATCGTGGCGCCCGGGCGCGGGCGCGGCCGCCCAGGCATTCGCCATCGTGACAATGGATTCTCGATCTTCGGGCAAGATGGAGCTCAGGCAAAGAATGACGGACTGGCGCGCAGGATGGATGGGGCCGGCGAGGATGGCGCGCAGCTGCGGCAATGCCGGCTCCGCGGCGGGCCCCATCGAGGCCAACGTCGATGCCGCGAGCACACTGCCGCGCATGAAACCGGTCTCGGGCGCTGGAAGGAATTCGGAGATCGACGTCGGCAATTTCGCGTGAAAGGAAGCGTAGCGTCGGTCGAAGGCCGATGGTTTGTCGAGCAGGGCTCTGGCGAGGCCGGGGACGGCTGGCGGACCTATTTCCAACAGGATAGCTGAAGCGCGATATCCATGGTCCGCGCTCTTGAGCGTTTCGAGCCAATGACTGAGAGGCGCGCCGTGATAGCGCGGTTCCCAGGGGCGCCAGTCATTGATGAAGTAGATTGCAAGGCACAGCGCAACGCCGGCAAGCAGGCGGGGGCGCAGCATTCTCGGCGCGGTTGAGGCGGACTCGGCCGAAACGTTGGGCGCTTCGTCGTCCCTCTCGGATGGCTGTGATTTCTCCTTCATCGACGCTGTAACTGTTCCAACGAAAAGGGCGGGCTGTAAAGGCCGAGACGTTCGCGTCGCCACCATTGGCCGGTCGATTCCCGCGCTGCTCCATCGGTGAAGTTGTATTGATACAGCACGGAACGGATGTAGCGGGGCGGCCGGTCGGGAAAGGGATTCTCTTCGATCAACGCGAGCACCGCGGGTTCGCCTTCGAGCAGGCGGACCTGGAAATTGATGAGCCAGGGATTCTGTCGATAGTCGCCCAGCGCGGCGAACCACATCTGCCAGTCGAGGCGGGGCTGGTGGGGCTGGACGAAGCCGGGTTTGTGATCGAGCGCGCCGGGCTTCCAGGTGAATTCGTAGGCTTTCCATTCGCGACCGTCGTCGCTGCCTTCGACGACGATTTCCGGACGGGTTGTCGTCATCGAGGCGAAGAGGCCGTAGCTGTTCACGCTTCGAAATGGCCCCAGCTTGCCGCGCAGAGCTCCATGATATCTGGTTATCGGGCCTTCGATGAAATAGGGCACCAGGAAGCTGTCGCGCAGGCGAAGGGCTTCCTGGGCGCCGCTCATGGAAACGATGACAAAAGCCACGGCGGCCATGGCGATGGTTTGCGTCCGCTGAAGACCAGTCCGCCAGCGCGGCAGTTGGACTTGGGTCTCATCTGATGGGTCTTTATTCTGGCCGTTTTCGGTCTCGGCATCGGTTCCGCCAATTGCGCCCGACGGCATCTTGAACCAGCGCCGCGGAAAGAATCGTCGTAAGAAACGATCATCCAGCAGCAGCAAGCAGAGCGCAGCCGTGAGTAGATTAAAAAAAGTGTAGTTTCCCGTCAGGGCGATGATCGCCATCAGTCCGACAAAGGGGAAAAAAGCGACCATCCGGCTGCGGCGAAATCCGAAGATGAAGGCGGGCAGGATCAATTCGATGCCGAATGTGACCAGCACGCAGAACTTGTGAAAACCCAGGGGCGCTTGATGCGCGTGCCAGCCGATCCAGGTGGGCAGCGGCTGCGTTTCGTAGTGGACGGCCAGCGCGGAGAGATCCTGCCAGGCCAGGTTGGAAGTCGCCAGCAGCTTGACCGCGCCAGACATGAACATCAGCCGAAACAGCAGCCAGTGGAAAAGAAAGAGGGCGATTCGCGAGGGCGGTTTTTCTTTTGAAAAGCGCGGCCGGATCTGGGCGGGGGCGAGAAAGATCGCCAGGAAGCCGGTTTCCAGCAGCAGCACGTCCCACTGAAACCCAAGGAAGACTCCACAGACCGAGCAGAGCGAGAGATAGAGAATCCAAAGCAGGATGAGATCGATGATCGGAAGGATGCCGGCGATGAGCAGCAGTGAGATCACGACACCTGCGCCGCAAAGGAAATGCAGGAAGCCATCGCTGGAATTGAGCCAGCAAAGCGTCGGGACGTTGGCGAAGCTCCTGCCCTCGAAATGAGCTTCAGCGGCTTGCAGGAAATCCGCGGCGGGCGAAATGCCCGTGCTCCCGACGAGTCCGTCGATCTGGGTCCAGAGCGACACGAAGGCGATCAGGTAAATCAGACCGAGCAGGCGCAGGAAAATCCAGCGCGGGAGGAAGAAGGAAGAGCGTTGGCTTTGCCAGGCGGAGATGGCTCGGTCGACGAAGGGGCGTCGTCCGCGAAGGGATTTGAGTTTTGTTTGCCAGGTTGTGGGACCCGAATTCCTGGACTTGGAGGGACGAGCTTGCGAGTCCGTTTCGCTCGGATCTCCCTCCCGTGTTTCGGACTCGCGGGCTCGTCCCTCCATGGTCGTCTCCCTAGAGGGCGCGCAGCTCCGCGAGCATTTGTAGCAGATTGCGGGTCAGGATCACCGAGGCGTCGACCTGGAATTTGGAGACGCCGAGCCAGGCTTCGTAGCCGCCTAGCTCAATCTGATGAGGCGGGGGCAGGTAGCCGTAGCTGCCGTTGGCGAGTTCGACGAACATCGTGTGGGGAAACGGGCTCTTCTCCTTGATCTCCAAACCAATTTCCACGAGGACTTCAAACGGCATTGTCACCACGGCCTGATCGCCGATGCGAATGGCCTGAATCAAAACTTTCTCATCTGTCGGACGGTCTGGTCCCCGGTGAAGAAGGGTTCGCCTCGAGACCGAATCGGCGCGTTTGTTGATGGCGGCGCGCTCCTTGCGAGGCAGTTCGAGAATCGCTTCGGCGGCGGCGACCTGTTCGTCGGAGGGGACGCGATATTTCAAGGTGATTTCCCTCTGGCGAACGGCGATCAAGGGATTGTCGTCGTAAGTCTCGATCTTTTTCACCGCGCGCCAGGCGGCGTCGGCGGTCTTGCCGGCGACGATGCGGATCTGTTCGAAGGGAGCGCGAGGCGCGCGGGTGCGCGTGAAGTCGATGTTGTTGATGTCGCCGCTGGAGCCGTTGTTGATGAAAGCGACGAAGTTTGTGGGCGGTCTCGAGCCGCCCACGCGATGTGGCATGATGCGCGCGAATTCTCCGAAATAATCGGCCGACGCCATGCCCACGATCTTGCCGTTCTCTTCGGTGATCTTGGGAATGCCGCCGACGTAGTGCAAAGCGAAGTTGGCGATGAGTCCAAGGGGCTTGCCTCGCTTGGTGCGGGCGTAGATGACGCCGACCTCAGGATCGGTCGGGCCGGCCGGGCTGACAATCTTGTCGCGCGGCGGATTCATCCGGACCTTGTCGAAGCCGCCCAGAGGATTCTTGTCCATCGTGCCGGGTCTCAAATGCCAGCGGCGGTTGAGAACCTCGGTGGTTTCCTCGTCGGAGCTGAAACCGACGTTGGCGGGTTCGAGCGATTCGATGGCCTGAGTCAGCGCCGCCACGATGCCGTCGAAGCGCTTTTTCTCATAGGCGATCCGACCTGGGGAAGTGTCGCCGCCCTTGGGCGCGGTGTGGGTGTGGGTGGCGCTGACGAGCATCTCCTCGGGCTTCCAGCCAGTGCGTTTGGCGACGATGTGTTTGGCTATGTCTGATCGCTCGCGCCCATACCCGATGGCGTCGATCAAGGCGATGACGGCGCGGCCTTCTCCGTTTTGAAAGGCGACCGCGCGGACGTGAAGCGGATCGTGGATGTATTTCGAGGGACCAGAACGGAGCTGGAAGGGGACGACGTCGGGATTGATCTCAACGGCGGCCGTGCCCACGCGGAGGCCGGGTTTCGTTTGTGCGACCGATGTCGCGCAAATCGATACAAGTAAAACAAGGGTCAGGAATCGTTTCATTCTGGGCGGAAGTTTAACCACAGATGAACACAGATGGACACGGATAAAGAGCTTCCTCTTGATGTGAAATTTGCGGGTGTTCGTAGCCGAGATCTTCAGATCGCGCGCAGCGAATTCGGATGCGTGTCAACGGGTGGGGTTCTGACCGATGATTCCGTTCCAAGACCGGGTTGTGATGCCTGACGGCGCAATCTCAAGATTGCGGCTACGAAGTTTGGCCGTGTTCGAACTATTCGGCGTCAGCGAATCTCCGCGCCGAGCTTTGACTGCAGCGCTTCGACGACTTTGGCGTGGGCCTTGTCGGCTTCCTTGTCCTTGAGCGAGCGCTCCTCGTGGCGAAAGGTCAGCGCGTAAGCGACGCTCTTCTTGCCGTCGGGGATGCCTTCGCCGCGGTAGACATCGAAAATCTCCACCGACTCGAGGTGATCGGGTTTAGTCTTCTTGATTGTGCGCGTCACGTCGTCGTGGGTGGTCGAATCGTCGACCAGCATGGCAATGTCGCGGCGGATGGTCGGGTGCTTGGCGAGTTGCTTGAAGGATTTGGCCGCGCGTCCGAGTGACAGGAGTTTGTCGAGATTCAGTTCGGCGAGGAAGACTGGGTCGCGAAGGTCGTAGTCGCGGGCGAGCAGCGGCTTGAGTTGGCCGATTTGTCCGAGGCTTTGTTTGCCGAGCTGCAGGGTTGCAGATTCGACGAAGAGATTGGTTTCCTCGTCGCGGCGATTGAAGTTGAAACCGCGCAGGCCGAGCCGCTCGAAAAAGGCTTCGAGAGCGCCCTTAAGATCGAAGATGTCGCACTTGCCGGTCTCTTCGCCGCTCTTCCAGGACTCGGAGCCGCGGTCGCCGGTCAGCGCGATCGCGAGGCTGCGCTGTTCGTTGGTGGATGCCTCGCCGGGCGAGAAGGTTCGGCCGATTTCGAAGAGCGCGACGTTGGCGTTCTTGTGATTCAGATTGTGCTTCAGGATGTCCAGCAGGCCCGGGAGGAGACTCGGGCGAACGACGTTCATGTCCTGGCTCAAGGGGTAGAGCAGGGGGATGTAATCGTCGGCGGCGAGCTGAGCGGAGGCCTCGGAGATCAGCGTCTGGCCCTGGGCTTCGTTCAGGCCGAGGCCGCAAAGGATGCCGCGGCAATGGGCGAGTTCGTCGTGGCCGGCGTCGTAGGTATTCGAGCCGGTCGCTCCGCGCGGCGGCGTGGAGGGTATCTTGTCGACGCCGTAGACGCGGCAGACTTCTTCGATCAGATCGATCTCGCGTTTGATGTCGACGCGGAAGGACGGGACGCGGAAGGAAGCGGATGTTTCGCCGTCCTGGCCGGTGAGTTCGAGCTCGAGGCCCTGTAGCATCTTGATCTGCTCGGCAGGGGCGATCGTGACGCCGAGGAGCTGGTCGCACTTGGCGTGGCGCAGCGTGACTTCCCTAGTTTCGTGTTTTGCCGGATAAGCGTCGATCAATCCTTCAGCGAGTTGGCCGCCGGCGGTTTCGAGAATCAGTTGCGCGGCTCGCTGGCTGGCCCAATCGGCGATCTCAAGATCGCAGCCGCGTTCGAAGCGGTAGGAGGAATCGGTGGACAGCGCGAGGCGCTTGGAGGTGGCTCGGATATTTCGCGGATCGAAATAGGCGCTCTCGATGAGGACGTCTTTGGTGTCGTTCTGGATCTCGCTGTTGAGGCCGCCCATGACGCCGGCGAGGGCGAGGGCTTTGCTCTCATCCGCGATGACGAGGATGTCGGGGTTTAGCTCGTGTTCCTTTTCGTCAAGCGTAGTGAATTTTTCTCCGGCGGCGGCGCGGCGCACGACGATGGTCGGCTTGCTTTCTTTCTTATCCAACAAATGATAGTCGAATGCGTGCAATGGTTGGCCAATCTCCATCATGACGAAATTGGTGACGTCGACGACGTTGTTAATGCTGCGCAGGCCGATCTTCTCGAGTTTGTCGCGGAGCCAGTCGGGGCTGGGGCCGACTTTGACGCCGGTGATGACGCGCGCGGTGTAGCGGGGACAGAGTTCGGCGTCTTCGATGCGGCCGGCGACGAGGTCGTTGACGTTCGTGGTTTCAGAGTCGGACGCGGTCCCGCCGTCGCGGGGCGTCCCTGCCGCGGGGAGTTTGAGGGGATTGCCGGTGAGGGCGGCGATCTCGCGGGCGATGCCGATGACGCTGTTGAGGTCGGGGCGATTGGGCGTGATCTCGAGATCGTAGACGACATCGCCGCC
>JBLHKZ010000175.1:0-12175 GCA_047618185.1 Limisphaerales bacterium | reverse complement strand
TCAGGATATTCAACGACTCGTCGGCCTGCATCACCAGCGCCACGCGGCTCTTAGGCTGGTCGGAGGTCACTTCCCCGCCTTTGTCGGTCTCCATTTTCAGCCGCGTCACAAAGGTGCTGACGCCCTCCGACTCCGGAGTGGCTGGACCCTCGGCGAAAACCGCCTGAAGGAGCGGCAGCACCTTGACCGACGACGCGTAGCGAAGTTGGATCAGCTTCACTTCCGTGAGAAAGCCCTCCAGTTCCTGGTCCATGTCGCCGACGATACTCTCGGCGAGTTCGACAGCCTGGGCAGGACCGCTGAGAAATACCGTGTTCAGGCGCGCGTCAGCGGCGACATTGAGCGGCTTCGCCAGCGCTTTTCCGGAGCCGAGTTCGGGCTCCCCCTTCGCGCCGGGCGCCAACTGCGAACCGCGGCTGAAAATAGTGTTCAAGGTTTGCTCGACCGACTTTGCGTCCGCGAACTTCAACTTGATCTGGAGCACGTCGATTTCCTCATCCGTCGCGGGAATATCGAGATCCCGGATCATCTCCTCGAGTTCGTCGATCACCGGGTCTCGACCGATCAAAAGCATGCTGCGATTGCGATCGTAAGCTTGGATCTCGGTCGCGTCGCCCGGTTGGGCCGCCTTCAGCTGCTGGGCCATGAGCTTCAACATCGGCTCCAACTTCGCGGCCGGCGCGTTCTTCAGCGGAATCAAACGATAGACGATCTTTGATTGCTCGCCCGCCTGATCCAACTGCTCGATCAACGACTCGACCATCAGATAGTCCGTGGGGCTGGCGCGCACGATGATACTGCGCGTGCGCGGCTCGGGGACCACGATCATCTTGGGTGGACGCACGGAGCGTGACTGACTCTGTTGGGAGGAGCCGGACTTGGGCTTTGCCTGCTGCTGCGCGGCCAGGGCCTGAGCTTCATATTTAAACAGATCGTTGAGCGTTTTCGCCACGGTGGCGGGATCGGCCATCTTCAACGAATAGACATGCATGTCCGAATCACCGGGAATCGCGAACCACTCCAGCTCGGTGATGATGCTGTCAATGTTGTCCAGCTCGGTCGCCGGGCCGGAAAGGATCAGCATGTTGGCGTTCTTATCGACCGAGATGACGACTTCCGGAATCTCGGACGCCGACGCGTTGTCCGCCGTTTCCTCCGCTTCGTTTTTCTTTTCCTCCGTCTTGGGCGCCGGTTTGACTTCGGCGTCGGGCGCGGGTTTGGATTCGCGAGGGGCCACGCCTTCCGTCAGGCGATCGACGATGCGCAACCGGCCCGAGTGCATTTGCGGATAAATGTTGGTGAGCATCCGGGCCATCTCTTCGACGGGGATGCGGGCCAGGCTCACCATGCGAACCTGCAGGTCGCTTTCCACGATACCCTGGTCGAATTGTTCGATCAGATCCTTGATCTGGGGCATGTCAGAGCGCTTGGCGATGATGGTGATCTGGTTGCCGAAATAATCCGCTTCGAGAAAAGGCTTTTCGCGTCTGGACCGCTCGTCGTAGAAGGCGTCGATCTTATCGACAACGTCAAAGGCGTCCGCTGTCTTCAGCCAGACGAACTGCACGTCCCGGTTCGACTGTTCGGGCGCCTTGTCGAGTTCGGAGATCAATTGCTCAACGAGTTTGAACTGGTCGGGCTTGGCGGTGATCAGCAGTCGATTTGAGGTCTCGTGAATCGTGATTGTCGGTTCGGACGAATCGCCGCCGTAGTAGCGCGAGGAAGACCGCGAACGTCGCGATGAGGAAGAGGAACGACCGGATGAGCCGGAGGTCGTCACGCTGCGCAGCAACTGGCCCAGGACGGGCTCAATGTCCCTGGCGGAAGCGGACTTCAGCTGAAAAATGCGCACCTCGACTTCGCCGCCGGCGCTCTCCTCGTCCAGTTCCTTCACGATCTTCATGACTTCCTGAACGGATTCGGCAGGGCCGTTGAGAAGAAGGGCCTTGGTCCCCTGAACCGGCGTCACGCTCACGTCCTTTAGTTTCGGGTTGGCTCCATCCGCCTGGATTGATTCATTGATCGCCTCCGCGACCGCCTCCGCCTCGGCTTTGGCAAGGTGAATTGTCTGGATCACAGCCGACCCGTCGCCTCGCGGTTGATCGAGCGTGGCGATCAGCTCGGTGATGCGTTCGAGCGTCGCACTGTCGGCGTCGACGAGCACCGATCGATCGTCCGGCGAAGCCGTGACGCCGATGGGCGGCTCGCCTTTCTTGCGGTTGGGCCGACGGTCGAACAACTGGTCGATCATGTCCGCCACCGGCGAGGCGGGCACATGCTTCAAGGTGAACAGTTGCACGCTTTTCCCGGCTGAATCCCATCCCTCCCGCAGTTGGGTGAGAATTTCGTCGAGCAGCGCGATCTCGGACTTGCGCGCCGTGAGGATTACTCGATTTCCGGCGTCGTCGCCCATGATGATCGCATCGCCGCCGCCTTTCTTCCCGCTCGCCTTCATCTGGGCGCCGTAGAGCTTTTCAAGCTGTTTGGCGACCTCGTCGGGATCGGCGTCCTGGACTTTTACGAAGCGCATGATGCGCTCCTCTCGCGGGATGGCATTGGCTTCGTATTCCTCGATGATCTTCGCCGCCAGCTCAAGGTCGTCGGGGGAGCCCGTCACAACCAACGTCCCGGCGATGGGATCCGCGCTGACGGTGACCTTGGGAATGGCGACGCCGCGAGAACTGTATTGCACAACCACTGAGGAAAGAATCGAAGCGAGATCGACGGGGTCGGCGGTCTTGAGGGTGAAAAACCGAACGCTGTCGTCGCGCAGGCTGGCCTTGTCGAGCTGGAGAATGATTTCGTCAATCGCCTTCAGTTCTTCGGGGATCGCGGAAACGACAATGCGGTTGGTCGCCCGATCCTCCAGGATCATGGCTTCGGAATCAGGACGGGTTCCGCGGGACTTCAGTTGCTTGTCATAGAGTGTCCGGACGGTGTCAGCCAGTTCGTCGGCATCCGACGCGGTGATGTCATAGACCCGAGTTTCGCGCGGAATCATCGCGCGCTCCGTCCCGCGAACGGTTTCAAGGATGGCCTCGATTTCCTTAATATGATCCGCCCTGCCGGAAACGATCAGACGGCGGTTCTCCGGATCGGCGAGCAATTGGGCGTCGGGGGTGTCGGCGCTGCCCCGGTCTTTCCAGCGATCCTCGTAAAGCTGTTGGACGAGCGGCAACAGCTTATCGACGCTCTCGCCTTCCGAGAGTTCAAGGACTTTGCGTTCGCGCTCGCTCGAATCCGTAGTCTGCGCCTTCAGCTGAGTCAGGATGCCGTCGATGACCTCCAGTTGTTCGTCCGTTCCGGCGATGATGAGCTGATTGCCGTCCGCGCCTTCCATGATCAGGATGTCGTCGCCGCGCAGGGACGGCCGGGACTTGGCCTGATCCTCGAAGAGAGAGCGCGCCTGCGTGACAAGCTGGCTGGCGGCGCCGGGATTCACCCTCACCACCTTCATGTTTCGCGGCGCCACGTCCGTGGGCTGGTCCAACTGCTCAATAATCGCGGTTGCGGCCAGCAGATCCTTGGGCTCGCCGGAGACGATCACCGTCCGGGACGCCACATCGGCCGAGGCGTTGAACGGTTTCTGTGACGAGGGGGAGTAGCGGTTGAATCGGAAGGAAATCCGGCTGCTAGGGGCATTCGGGTCCTGCCCGGTGATAGCCTGAGTCAAAATGCGGGCGACGGTTTTTGGATCGGCATGTTGGAGAACAAACAGCCGCGCCGGCCCGCCCTGGGCCGCGTCAATGTCCAGCTTGCTGACGATTTCCTCGACCACTAGCACTTCGGTTGAATCGCCGGAAACAATCAGGCGGTTCGCCGAGGCGTCGGCGAGAATCAGGGTGTCGGGCGTTTGATCGCCGAAACGATCCTTCGACTGTTCCTGGTAGAGCGTCTGAACGGTCTCGGCCAATTCGGCCGCCTTGGCGCCCTTGAGGTCGAGGACCTTCGTCTCTCGTTGACCGGACTGCGACGAACTCCGGCCGATGTTGAATTGCTCAATGATCGCCTCGATCTCACGCACGTGCTCCGGCTTGCCGGTGACGATCAGGCGGCCAGTCCGTGGGTCAGGCAGGATCTGGGCGTCGGCCGGATCATTCTCCGCCTTGTCCTTCCACTGATCGGTGTAGAGCTGCTGAACAAGGGTTTGCAGACGTTGGACTTCTGCGGCGTTTCCAACGTCGATCACTTTGGTTTCGCGCGCGGGTTTGGGCGCCATGTCCGGCTTCACGCTCTTGATGATTTCTTCGATCACCGCCAGGTGTTCCGCCCGGGCGGAAACGATCAGGCGCCCGGTCACGCCGTCGGTGACAAGCTGCGCGTCGGCGGGGTCGTCATCCTCGCGTCCCTTCCAGCGATCAGTGTAGAGCTGCTGAACGATCGGCAGGAGACGCTCAGCCTCAGCCGAACCGCCAAATTCAAAGGCTCGTGTTTCGCGCAAGGGATTGGCGACGAGGGTCGAAGTCAGGCTTTTGACGATTTTCTCAATCCCGGAGAGATGGCTTTCCGGGCCGGAAACGATCAGGCGCCCGGTCCGGCCATCGGTGATTATCCGCGCGTCGGCCGGATCGTCGGCTCCGCCTTCCCAGTCGTTCTGGTAGATCTGCTGAACCAGCGGCATGAGCCGCTCGGCCTCGGCGGCCGAACCAACATCGAAAATCTGCGTCTTCCGCGCGGGCGCCTTGACGGTCGAAAGCGTGTCCACAATCTGCCGCACCTGCGCTCCTTGTTTCAGGCTTCCGTAGACCATCAGTCCCGTTCCGGCGGGATCCGTATAGATCGTCGCCGGCTGCCCTGACTGACCCTGCGCCTGCTCGCTGTAGATCTGCTGAACCGTCGCAACGACGTCGCTCGCGCGGCGCCCCTTGATATCGACTCGTTGCAGCTCGCGCGGGTCGGCCGCGGGTTTCGAGTTCAGGAGTGTGACAACGGTTTCGACCTGTCGCGCAAGAGACGCCGGAGCCATCACGATCAACTGGCGGCCGTCCGGACTGGCCGTAAAACTCACCAGCTCGGTTCCCGGGCGGCCATTGTTCTGCGCTGAAAAAACGCTCTGCGCGAGCGGGGCCAGATTGGCTGCGGAGCCGTCGGCGACAGTGAAAACGCGCAATTCGCGATCGCGGCTGTTCAGCAATCCTCCAGCGGGAACCACCCCGGTTCCGTCGCCGCCATCGAGGCGCATAATGATGTTTTCGGCATCCTTCAAATCCTCACGCGCGCCGGAGACGACGACGCTGTTGGAATTGCGGTCGGCGGAGACCGAGACGCGCTGAATGGGCTGGTTGCGGGAGTCGAAGGTCACCATGGTCTTGGTGAGAATCTCCGCGACCTGCTCGGCGTCCGCGTTCTTCAAGGGAAACACCCGCGCGCCGCCCTGGGAGTCGCCGGCCTTGTCCAACTGCTCGACAACGCTGGCGTAGATCACGAGTTCATCGCGCGGCCCGGAAATCACCAGTCGGCCGCCGACAGTGTCCGGCACGACGCGCGTTTGCGGCGTGTAGTCCGGCCCTCGCTGGTCGCGCATCATCTCCGAAGCGAGGGCTGTGACCATCTCGGCAAGGCTCGCGGCGTCCGCCTGATTCAAATCAATGACGCGCATTTCCCTTGGTTCGATTCGCGGGCGCTTGTCGAGCTGCTCGATCAGTTTCGCGGCAGTTTCCAGCGCCTCTGAATGCCCGGTGATCACCAGGCTGTTGCTGCGAGGGTCGGTGAGAATTTTCGCGTTCGGCGACTCGGCGGCAACGGCCTGCTCGACGATGGAGGAAAGATCCGAAGCAAGCGCGGCCTGCAACGTGAAGACGCGCGTTTCCTCGGATGACGGCCGACTGCCTTCGGGATCGAGCTGCCGGACGATCGCTTCGACGCGGGTGATTTCGGCTTCCGTGCCACTGACAAGGATGCGGTTGTCGCGCGTCTCGGCCAGCAGGGTGGCGGCGCCGCCTTCCGGAGCGGCCGCGCCGCTGACCTGCTCCTGATAGAGTTGCTGCACGAGCGTGACCAGATCGTCGGCCTTGCGGCCAAACAGCTCGATCGCGCGCACCGCTTTCTTCACTTTCACGACGGTCGCCGAATCCAACTGCTTGACGAGTTGGCCGATTTGTTCGGCATCGTCCCCGGTGGCCAACACGATAATCTGTTTGCTCGCGGGATCGGGAAAGAGCTTTGGCGCCAGACCGGCGTCGCCCTGCTCCGCGCCAAGCTGCGCGGTCAACTCCGTCACGAGCGCGATCATTTCCTCCGGGGACTTGGACCGAACCGCAAGCGTGGTCATCGTCCGCGAAGGCTTGGAGGCGGCGACATCCATCACCGAAATCACCTGCTCGACCGCGGACATTTGCTCGTCGGACGCGGTGACCAACAGGCGGTTGTTCGGGTTGTCGGCGATCACCAGCGGCGTCGGCAATCCGGCAAAGCGCTTCTCCGCCATGCGTTCATTGATGAGTTCGCTGATATTGGGAAAAGAGGTTTCCAGCCGCACGCTCCGTAACGCGAAAATCTTCAGCTTACGGGGGCTTTGTTTGGGCCGCTCGACCTGGATCTGGCTCACGATCGACTCGATGCGCGTAAGATCCTCGGCCGTGGCCGTGACGATCAAACGCCCCGAATCAGGCTCGCCGATGATCTTTGCAGGAGGGCTTTGGGCCTGGTTTCGCCCCGCGATCTGGCTCTGGTAAATCTCCTCGATCACCGGCGTCAGACGGGCCGCCTCAGCTGTGTCGCCGAGATCGATGAAGCGCGTTTCCAGCGCAACCGGAACGGGCGTGCCGCCCTCAAGCTGCGTGATGATGTCGGCCGCCTGCCGGACGTCCGCGGGGGACCCTGTCACGACGACGGTTTTCGAGTTGGGTTCAACCGTGATTTTCGCGGCCACGCCCCAGGAGCCGTGCTGAAGTTTCCTCGTCAGGACCTGCTTCAACAGATCGCCGACCATGGAGATCTCGATCGACTGGATTTCAAACACCTGGGTCAACTGCACGACTTCCCGTTTCACCCCCCGGCTTTTCTCGCCCTCCTTGCCATGAACCGGGAGGTCGAGGCGATTGATCACGTTCTCGATCTCGTCGGCCATCCCGGCGAGCGGAGTGGCGACGATCAATCGGTTGTCCGATGAATCAACGATCAACCGGGCCTTGGTTGCGGCGGAGGAGGCGGCCTCGCCCGGCGCCGCGATGCCCGGCACGGCCTGCCGAATCATTTCCGAAAGCTCTTCGGCCGTCTTGAGTTCCGGCCGGTAGATGCGCACCTCGCCGCCGCCGGCGTCGTTGTCTTCAAACTTGTTGATCAGCTCTTCGGCCATTTGCAGCCGTTCGCCGGGGCCAAACAGAATCATCGTGCGCGAGGCGTCGTCGTAAACCGCGGTGATGTATTCCGCGGGGTCGGGATCGAGCAGGTCGGTGCGCTTGGTGGCGGGATTGTAGTGAATGCGTTTGGCCGCGGTGTCCTTGCCGAAGGTGCGGTTCACAAGATCCTGCAGGAGCGCTCCAGATGCGTGCAGCAGGGTGTAACTCTTCATCTGCCGCTCAAGGATCGCCTCGGTGTCCACCACGCTGATAAGCGATTCGATGCGTTTGATGTTGGCCAGGCGGTCGGTAATGATCAACCCGCGACCGCGCGAGAGGGGAGCGACGGAGCCGGCTTTGGTGAGGAGGTTGGTGATCGATATCGCGATCTCCTGCGCTTCGAGATTCTTGAGCGCGAGCACGACCGTCACCAATTCCTCGGGCCGCACACCCTCGGCGGTTTGCGCGCCCTGGAGGATTTTCAACGGCTCCCTTGAAAGCTCCGCCAGGGGAATCAACCGGAGGTAGTGATCGTCCTCGGTCAGGGCAAAGCCCTTCATCGCCAGGATTACGTTCAGCGTGTCGACGGCCTCGCCAAAGGTGTAGGGCATCGGGTCGTGAAAAGTCAGCGCGCCCTCAGGCTTGGTGTCGGCCACAAGCGGCTTTTTGGCCATCTGGGCGAAGCGCTCCAGCACATCGGCGTAGGGAATGCCGTCGAACTGAAAACGGATGTCGCGCTCAGCGACGGGCCGGGCTTTGGCGGTCGTCGATTTGGGCGGCGGGGCGTTGGTCGGCGCAGCCTGCGCGCGGGCCTGAAGCGTCGCGCCGAGGACGACGAACGATAGGATGAATGCTCGTTTCATAAATCTGGATGTTGTTTTATCGGCCGGCCTGTCGGCCTGATTGATATCAAAGCTTGGAAAGTTTCACGGGCAGTTGTTCGTGGGTCAGCCGTCGTTTGTCAGCCAGCGTCTGGCCGCGCTCGACGGCCCAAAAGTCTGCGCCGATTCGCACGATGACCCGGCTGTGGGAATTCAGGCCGGCCTTGCCCGGATGCGGCATGAGGCGGTAGTCCACCGCGACGATCTTGCCTCCGGCCAGGGCGTCGCCTTCGCCATAGCTGGCGATTGTTTGAGTCCTCAGATCGCGCACGTGCACTTCCGACTGCCCCTGCCATTCCGACAGGGAAACAACCTGAAACGTGTCCATCGCCGGGGGCGGAGGGACCGGAGTCAGCGGCGCGGGAACGGACGGCGGCGGCGGCGCGGGCGGGCGCTTGATATACGGACGAAAGACATCCCGCGCGAGAGCGGCGTCATAGACGCGACGCGCATCGGATTCGAGATCAACCTCCGGTTCGAGGCTCTGCCGCTCGACAATCGGCTCCGGGGAAATCACGAGCGTCAGATAGCGGAAACTGACGCGCGCGATGCCGGGTTTTCCCGCGGATGAAAGCGTCAGGCTCTCGATTCGATGAATCGGCGGAGCCTCTTTCAAGAGGTGGATCAGATCGACAACGTCGGCCTGACTGCCCTGACCGCGCACGCTCCATCCGATTTCCTTCGCGCCGCGCATTCTCCTGGGCCCCACCGGCAAACGGCTGAAATCCTCCTCGCGCAATCCCGCCCGCCGGATGAGCTGCGTAATCATCTCGCCGGATAACGCGCTGGCTTCACCGAGGTCGTCCGAGAAGGCGCGAGCCGCGACTTTTTTCACGGAATCCTCGGCCGCGAAATACGCTCGGCGCTCCTTCTCGATCTTGGCAATGCTTAGCCGAGTGTTCTTGATCTTCTTGTCCGCCTCTTTGAGCGGCCCCACAAACATCGCCTTCAAGCCAAAGCCGACGACCACGAGGCTCGTCATTCCGACCACGGCTCCCAGAAGCATTTTTTCCCGGTGATTCATTGCCCGCCTCCCTTCAACGCGTCCAGCGACCCGTCGTCCGCCGGCCGGGCCGGGGGCGAGACCGCCGCGAGATCGAACTCCATTTTCGCGGGAATCAAAATCTCCACACTGGATCGAAAAGGATAGCCATGCCGATCAGAGCCCGGCGTTATGGCGATGGGTTTGACCTCGTAGCCCGACTCGCGCAGCGTTGCGTCCAGACGCGCGACGATCTCCCCGCTCCTGGCCTGGACTCCCATCCGGATGGAGCCCGAACGACCGACGGTGAATGAGGTGAGATAGATCTCCTCGCTGGAAGGCAGAATGGCGCTCAGGTGGGCAAAGTGATCGAGCCAGAGGCCGCGGCCCGCAGTCCACTCCCGCACCGTTTTCGCCTGCAGGCGCCCGGTGCGGTAGATCTTTTGTTTGGATTTTTCGTCGGCCAACTCCTGACGCAGAGCCGCATGGACAGCCTCGCGTTTCTTGAGAAGCGAGGATCGGACTCCAAAGAGCGTCAGGAAAATGGCCACCCCTGCGACGATCCCGGCAACCATCTTGATCCGACCGAGATCGCGATGAACCGCGGGCTTCTTGGGGTCGAGAAAATTGTAGGACAATCCCCCCGGAAGGCAGGCGCCCAGCGCCAGTCCGATGGTCGACACCGAGTCGGCTGCGTCCTTGCGCATGCCGTGCGGCAGGCCGAGCGCCGCAGCCGGATCCAGAAAAACACAAGGCAGGTCAAGTCCCTCCCCGACGAGGTCGACAACAGTCCATTCGCAACCGGTCGTCCCGGCGATGACGGCCTTTGTCACCGGCGCGCCTTGTTCCACGCCGCCATAGGCGTGAAGACTGCGCACGACTTCCAACGCGGCGCACTGCGCGAACGCGGCGGGATCCACGATCTCGGCGGAAGGTTCAATTTCCGGATCTCGTTTGACGGGCTCCAATTCCGCTGCGGGTTCCGAAGCTGGATCGTTCGGGGGGCGAATGGCGGCGCTATGACTGAAAAGAATGGTTTCGTAGGCAACGACATCCACGTTCACAGAGTCAGGATTGAGGGAAACCAGCGCGACCGCGTCGTCGTCAGAGTATCCGCACGCCTGCAGACAGCGAAAATTTGCGTAGCCCGACCAACCCAGACCCACGAGGTTCAGCTTTGCCGCTTCGGCAGTCTGGCGAAAAAAATCGATGCAGTCCCGCTTAACGATGGCGACCAAGACTTCGAGGCGCTCGACCGGGCTGTCGTCCTCATCGGCCTCTTCCGGCGCCCCTTTGCCATTTCCCTCCCGGTTAGCCGCAAATGCCCGGGCAATTCTTCCCGTCACCCGGAAATCAACAACCGCATCGGAAATGGGAAAAGGCAGGTCGCGCGCAATCTGAAAACGAACGATCGAGGCCAACTCTCGCTCGTTCGTGACCAGAGGCACGTTGATGGTCTTCAGAATCACCCGGTCCCGCGGGACGCTCATCACCACCGGGCCGGGCTTGATCTTCAGCGCGAAAAGGCTCGCCGCGATCGCGCCGCCAAGGGCCTGCGGATCGGAATTCTCCTCCTCCTTCAGATCCAGCTCAACCGAGACGCTTCGAGTGATGGAAGGACTTCCTCCGCGGCGGCTCGCCTGGACGACCTTCAGCACGTTCACGGCAACTTCAACGGCTGTGACTGCGCTCCTCTGACGAGAACGCCGCGAACCCATCAGGCCGGAAAACTTTAAGATTCGCCGGTTTTCGCTCTTTGAGGATTTTTCGCCCATTTTGGGTTTATTGATCAATACACCACACTATCTTGTGTATTTGTCCGCTGAAAAGATAAACATGTCGGATAATTCCACATCATATTGAGTTCAGAGCGTTGCTTCGCCCGCGAGTTCCAACCCCGTCTCATCCGGGTTATCGAGGGGAAACGGCAGGCCAAGCCGGGTGACATCGCGGAGGTAGATCGTTTTCGGGGTCCCGTCGGCGGCGTCGATGATAACTTCGAGGATTCTGTGCTGCCGTGATACGACGCCATATCCAACAACTCGAAAATGGTATTGAAAACCGCGAGCCGTCAAAAATGGCGCGATCTCCTTGAACTCCTCGGCATCGACAAGACTCTCAGTGAAGAGCCACGCTGTCGTCCGGCGATCCTCCTCCGATACGCTGGATCGGGCCGACACAAGGGCTTCGGCGAGCGACTCGTCGATGCCCGGCACGGTTTGCAGAACGGTCGCCGAGGCGGTGTTGACGTTGATCAGCCCGAAGAGCTCGGTCGCATTTGTGCTGGAAAGCAGATCCAACACGGCCGGCAACTCCTCCTCGCCGACGCCCGCCAAATATTCCGTGTCCCTGCCGCTCTCGTCCGGCATCGTCCTGCTCCCTTCAAGCAAGGCCGCGGGATGAGCGAGTGGCGTCTTGTTGCGCCGCAGCGCCGCGACAAACGTCAGGACCCCTTCGGGCAGGCCGTTCGTCGGGAGGCTTGCGCTCGCGTCGTTGATGGAGACGCGCGGCCGACCGTCGAGCGTTCGATTGGGCTCGTAGGACGAGACAGTAAGGAACGGGTAGAGTCCGGGGTTCAGAGCGCCGTCTTCATCGTCGGGCGGAAACCGCAGATCGCCGTCGTCCTCATTCGCATCCAGAAGACGATTCAAGTTGGCGTCCTCGCCGTAGAGAACCGCCTTGGTGAAACCGCGAACGAGAAGCAGCTCATCGACGGTCGCGAGCGGACCGTTGTGAATCTGGTAGGGTAAGGTCAGCGTGTCGTAGTAGGCCTGCTCGGCTCCCTCAGGATGCGGCTCGCCGTCCTTGTCGATGAAGTCCAGCAGAGCGTGCGACAAGAGCGGCTCCAGTCCGGGAAACCTCTCCAGCGCGGCTTCGGTCACATGGTTCACATTGAGTTTGCCGGCCTCGTCGGACAAACCGTGGAGAACCGGCGCTTCGAGATCGTCGCTCGTCGAGTAGACCGAGAACCTCCATTGCTCGGAACCGTCGTCAAACACGAGCTGCGAGCGAAAAAAGCCCGGATCGTCCCG
>JBLHKZ010000174.1:0-12186 GCA_047618185.1 Limisphaerales bacterium | reverse complement strand
CACCCCGGAGTTCTATTGCCTCCGCGCGTTCCGAAACCGCGCGATCAATTATCGGCGCGGATTCTGGCGTCGAATAGCGCGGGAACTGGAATCCAGCCGCTGGTTCGAACGATCCCCGGACGAAACGCCGCGCGAACGCGCCGCGATGAAGGCCCTGGCCAAACTGCCCGCCGAGCAGCGCGAGGTCATCGTGCTCAAATTCTGGAGCCGCTACACCTTCGATCAAATTGGAAAACTCCTTTCTCTTTCCCCCAACACCGTCGCCGGCCGCTACCGATACGGCTTAATCAAACTCAGAAACACCCTCCGCCATGAATCCGAAACCGAATGCCCCGGAGACTCTTTCGTCGCACTGGAAACCGCGTGAGCCATCGGCCGGCTCCAGGGCCCGCCTGTTCGGGCCCGCCTCTCAGGTTCGCGACTACTCGCTGACGACCTTCCTGCGCTGGATTGTCCCCGCGACCGCCTGCCTCTTCGCTCTTTGCGTCTCGATCGTCGACTTCAAACCCGGCGCCCGCCCTGCGGTCCCCGAGGTCAACGCCGGTGATCTCGGCCTCAGCAACTCCATCGAACGCTGCCTTTCCGATCAATCCGTCTCGCCAGCCGGCGGCAATAACCGCCTCGCGCAAATCGGACGCAAATCGAACGCAAATCGGGCGAACGAATCCCCGCCGGCGCTTTCCCCGGTAATTGGCGGGACTTCCATTTCTATTTTGGAATGGACAAAGCCAAGCCCATCCAATTCAACTAAGGGCTTTCTTTTGCAAACAGTTACCAACAGCGCGATGTTCTGAAGCGTCGACCGGGATCATTTCCCGGGCCGGCATAGGTCGTAATCTCTCTCTCCCCACATGGCAGCAAAGAAGTCAAAGCGTACGGACAACCGCCCCATGCGCAAACCCATCTCCCCGGCTGGCCCCGAGAAGCCGTCCGAACTCGAAGCGCAGATCGGAGCTCGCTCGTCGAACACTGTGACGTCACCCGAGGAACCCGGGCTTCCACAAGCGCCCAAGACGCTTGCCCGCAATCTCGACGACGCCGTTCTGGGAGGCGTGTGCGCCGGCATCGAACGCTACACAGGTTACCCCGGCGCGCTCTGGCGAATCGCCTTCATCGCGCTGACGTCGTTCTTTGGTCTTGGCCTTCTGGCCTACATCGCGCTTTGGCTCGGCCTGCCCAAACAAAGCCCTGCGATCGGCGCCGAAGCTTCCGGCGCGCCGCGCCGCGCCGGACTCTATCGTCGCGTGGATTGGATCAGCTGCGCCGTGACCACGTTCATTGTGATGATCGGCTACTACTTCACGATCGCCCCGGACCTCACGCTGGAAGACTCCGGCGAACTCGCGGTCGGCTCCATGTACGCTGGCGTGCCCCACCCTCCCGGCTATCCCGTCTGGACGCTCTATACCTGGCTGTTCACCGTGTTGGTCCCTTTCTACAACATCGCCTGGCGCGTGGCTCTCTCCTCCGCCGTTGCTGGCGCCTTTTCCTGCGGCTTTATCGCCCTGATGGTTTCTCGTGGGAGCAGCATGCTGCTGGAGGGAATCGAGATTTTTAAGGGAATCGACCGCAAACTGGAGGAGCGGCTATGCGGCGTCGCCGGCTATGTCGCCGGCATGCTCATGGCTTTCAATGGCTTTTTCTGGAGCCAGGCGGTCATCGTCGAGGTCTATACCCTGAGTGTGCTCTCCGTCGTGGGCGTCCTGGTGTTCCTTCTGCGCTGGGTCTATGAGCCCTCGCGACTGCGCTACCTCTATTGGGCTTTCTTCATCTTCGGCATCTGCTTCACCAATCACCAGACACTGATCGTCGCCGCTGTCGGCATCGAGATTCTGATCGCCCTTCGAGACAAAAAACTTGGCCGCGACTTGTTCCTCGTGAACAGCGTTATCTTTGTCCTGATTCTGTTCGTCAACGCGAAGAGTCCCATCTCGACTTTGAACAACGATATTCTGGCCAATATCTTCTACCTGATCGGAGTCGGCTCGATGCTCGCATTCGGCTACCTCGCGATACAAACGATGAAGACATCGCGAGCCTGGCTAAATTTCGTCCGCGACATTTTGTTCCTTGTGTCCGTCGGTTTCGTCGGCGTGTTTATTCTTCTGTCCGCCGGCGTCCTGTCCGCCGGCAGCCATCCCGCCGCGACAATATCCACTCTCATGCGTGGATTTATCTACTTCAGCGGATTCGCCGCCACCTGTGGATTTGTTTTCCTGTCACTTTTCCTCGACGGAAAACTCCTTTGGTCAAAGCGAAACCTTCCCTTCAAAATTGCCCTCCTCACGGGCTCCGCCATCTATTTGCTCAGTTTGATGTTCAGTTCCAAAACCGGGGCCTTTCTCGAGGCCAGCGTCCCCGGCTTCGTCGCGCATCACCTGATCGGGGGCATTTTTCTGCTGCTGACCTTCTGCTTTATCTGGAAGGCCAAACGGTTTGGATCCCACATCTTCCCGGTGGGAACTTGCGGAGTGGTCTGGGCTCTCGGGGTGTCCTTCTACCTCTACATGCCGGTGTCCTCCATGACGAACCCGCCTATGAACTGGGGCTATCCGCGCACGGTTCAGGGATTTAAGCACGCCCTCACCCGCGGCCAGTACGAGAGCGCCAATCCCCAAAGCGACGCCAAGAAATTTGTCAAACAGGTCGCCCGCTACGGCGAGGGCGCAATGGAGGAATTTAACCTGATTTATTTACTGATCGGCCTGACGCCGTTCTTCTTCATTCATCTCATGCGAAAACGCGAGAGAGCCTGGATCGTAGGACTTGCGGCCATCTACTTCTTCCTGGCGATCATTCTATTGATCATTCTCAATCCACAGCCAGACAGACAAAGCGCGACGCTCAACCGTGTCTTCTTCACTTCCTCGCACGTGATGGTTTCCATGAGCATTGGCTACGGGCTGGCGCTGATCGGAGGCCTCGCCATCAGGCACTACGAGGCAATCTGTTGGCCCGCGCGCATCTTTGCGGGCTTCGCCGTGCTCACGTCCATCGCGGTGACGCTCGTCCTCGACAAATCGCTGTTTCCAATCAAGCAGTACGCCAATCTTTACGGCCTGTTTCTATCGCTGGTCGCCTTTGGGCTTTTCGCCGGCATTTCCAAACGCTTCCCGCTATCCGCCCTGCTGGGCATCTATCTGGTCATGCCGATTCATCCCATCCTCACCCATTGGTGGGACAACGAAGAACGCGGGCATCTTTTCGGATACTGGTTTGGGCACGACATGTTCACGCCGCCTTTCAAAGACAAGGAAGACAAACCGCTCTATCCCGAAATGGCGCGCAACGCCATTCTCTTCGGTGGCACCGACCCCGGTCGTTTCAATCCGACCTACATGATTTTTTGCGAAAGTTTCACGCCGCCCGAGAAGAAGCGCGATCCAGATTTCGATCGACGCGATGTCTATCTCATCACGCAAAACGCCCTCGCTGACGGGACTTACCTCCAATACATCCGCGCGCATTACAATCGCAGCACGGAGCCCGACGTTCCATTTTTCCAGGAATTGGTCCGCCCCCCAAGCGAACGCGCGGCTATCCCGGCGACCCACACCAATCTGCTCTCAAAAATGGTGAAGCCGCTCGACAACTACTTCATGGACCTGGGCAAGCGGATCGAAGATGAACGCCGCGCCCGGGGCGTCTACCCGCCCAAGGAAATAAACACCCCTTCCCACTTCGACAACCAGGTCTCATTTGAAGCCTACATGCGGGACGCCTCCAGGCGGATGACGCTCGGCCAGTTACTGCCGGGCGAGAATGTCTCCACCCAGGGCGATCGTCTATCGGTCAGCGGCCAGGTCGCCGTCATGGCCATCAACGCTTTGCTCACCAGAGTTATTTTCGACAAGAACAAGGACCACGAGTTCTACATCGAAGAGAGCTTCCCGCTGGACTGGATGTTTCCCCACCTGACGCCGTTCGGCATCATCATGAAAATCAACCGGGAACCCGTTGAGGAGATGACCGAGGAAATCGTCGCCCGCGATCATGAATTCTGGAAACAATATTCAAAACGGCTGATCGGGGACTGGATCGACTACGATACGCCGGTCGCAGACATCGTCGACTTCTCGCGCAAAGTCTATATCGACGGTAATTTGTCCGACTACAAAGGCGACATGAATTTCGTGCGCGACGAAAACGGCCAGAAAGCCTTTTCAAAGCTCCGAACGGCGCAGGCGAATCTCTACTTCTGGCGCGTCCAGGAAGCGACCAAGCCAAACCCAACGGTCAAGATCAGCCCGGTAGAACAGCAGCGAATGATCCGAGAAGCTGACTTCGCGTTCAAGCAGGCCGTTGCCTTCTGTCCCTACAGCCCGGAAGCGGTTTTCAAATATATTCATCTCCTGACGAGCCTCTCGGTCGGCGACCCCTCTCGTCTCGATGACGCCATTGGCATCGCTGAAGTCTGTAGTGACATGGATCCCGCCAGCGAGAACATCGCGGGAATGGTCCGGCAGTTGAAGGAAATGAAGAAAAGAAGCAACGGGGGCCTGACCGCCGCCGCTGCGGCGCAACCAGCGGCAACCACTCCAGCGCCGGCCGTGACGCCGACGCCGGTGCAACATGTTCCCACCCCATTCGGCATGGTTCCCGACACAACGCTCAAACAACTCACTGGCGCCCTGCCCGTTTACGAGGCGCAGCAACGAACCAACACCAACAACGTCAATCTCAACTTCAGTCTGGCGACAGCCTATTTTCAAACAGGGCAAACAAACAAAGCGCTGAACCAGATGGACCGAATTCTAGCCAATTCCACTGCCAACGCCCAAACACTCCGAACCCTGGCCACCGGCTATCAGTCTCTTGGCCAAATCGGAAAGCTGGAAACCACAGTGGCCCGATTAGTCATGGTCGACCCTTTGAATCCGGAATCTAATTACGATCTTGCCGTCATTCGAACCGCAGTTGGCCAGAATCTCGCCCAGCAAAATCAAGCCACTGCCGCGCAACAACGATTCAAGATGGCGATCGTAACCCTGATCAAAGCCGTGAAACTGAGCGACAATAGACGCGCCACGAACATCAATGCGGCAGATCTTCGCGCCCTCGCCCTGAAGGACACCCGCATCCAAGTCCTTCACACAACTCCCTTGTTTCAGAAAGAGATTGGAATCCCGGCTTCAGTGAAGCAGTAGCGCAAATCAATCTGTCGCGCGCAGTTCTGCGCCCACGATCGCCAGCCCGCAAATTGCCGCTGTCTCGCTTCTCAGGGTCAACGGTCCCAGGCTGACGCCCGCCACCCCGGAAGCTTGAATCGCCTCAAGCTCCGAGGGCGAAAAATCTCCTTCCGGTCCGATCCAAATCGACGCGGAACTTGGATTCACTCCCGTCCGTTTCCGGAACTCCTGAAAAACCGTCCTGGTGTCCTCGATGCCTTCACCCAGCGAGGCAATCAGTGAAAGATCGACGTCATCAGATCGCGACAGAAATTCAGACACCCCGCAGGGACTGTCGATTGTGGGCAACCAGAACGCGCCGCACTGCTTGATTGATTCCACCGCTATCGTCCGCCACTTCGCCAGCTTCGCCTGGAGCTCCGCGGGATCGGGACGGGCCACGCTCCGATCCACAATCAGGGGGACAATTCGAGTCGCGCCGAGCTCGGTCGCTTTCTGCAAAATCAGCTCCATCGCCTTCCCCTTCACGATCGCTTGAACCAGAGTGAGGCGATGCGCGGGACGCTCGTGCCGTCGCGACTCCAGGACTCCAAGCTCCACGTCACGCCGCCCTCGCTCACCCACCTCGCAAAGCCACTCGCCACCCGCGCCGTCGAGCGCCGTCACGCGCTCGCCCTCGCGAACACGCAAAACCGACACCGCGTGACGCGCCTCGGATTTGGGAAGTCGCAAGCGTCCGCCAACTACTTCCGGAGATGGATCGAAAAACCGATGCATGAAGCGCCTATTCTGATTGAAATTCGTTCAATAGCCCGCAATACGGGCGTAGTTCAAGAACCAGGACGCCAAGCTAATCGCCCAGGGGAAACCCACCCCTAACGCCTCCTCGGACGGGTTGGGTTTGGGTTCTGCTTCATGGCAGAATCGCTTCCAAAAATCTGAACTGCGCCCCTAGTCGAAAAATTTCCGGGCCTGGTCGAGAAACTTCTTCAGGCGCGGATAACTGTTCGAATCACAAAGATCTGAAAACTCCTTCAGCTTTTCCTTTTGCGCGCCGTTGAGCTTGGTGGGGACTTCCAGGTTCACGCGGACATGCAGATCGCCAACCCCGTGCCCCTGGACGTTCTTCACGCCCTTGCCGCGCAGTCGGAAAATGGTATCCGGCTGAGTCCCTGGGGGAATCTTGATGCTCGCCCTGCCATGCAGCGTCGGCACGTCAATCGTGGCGCCAATGGCGGCCTGCGGAAAGCTGAGGGGCACTTCGCACAGCAGATCATCCCCGTCCCGCTCGAAAATCTTGTGTCGCTTGACGCGCAGTTCCACGATCAGATTACCGTTACCGCCGCCGCGCAGTCCGCCTTCTCCATTGCCGGCCGAACGCAATCGCGTGCCGGTGTCCACGCCAGCGGGAATCTTGAGCGAAATCTTGGTCTGCTTGTTGGCCCGGCCCGAACCGCGACACTTGCGACAGGGATTGTCGATTACGCGTCCGCCCCCCTGACACTGCGGGCAGGTCTGGGAAATTCGCAGAAAACTCGAACCTCGAATCACCTCGCCCTGGCCTTCACAGGTCGGACAGGTCTTGCGTTTGGCTCCTTCGGCCGCGCCGCTGCCGTGACACCCGTCGCATTCAGCCGGCTTGTCCAGCGCGATCTCCCTCTCGCAGCCCAACGCAGCTTCCTCAAATGTGATTTCGATGGCGTAGCCAAGATCCGCCCCGCGTTGGGGCCCATTGGGATCGCGCCGTTGCCGACCACCGCCGCCGCCGCCTCCGAAAAGGTCGTCAAATATGCTGCCGCCTCCGCCTCCGCCACCTCCGCCTCCGGCAAAGGCCTCCCGAAAAATCTCGAACGGATCGTGAAATCCTCCGCCTCCGCCGCCGCCGCCGAATCCGCTCGCGGCGCGTTTCCTCGGATCGAACGCGTCATGGCCGTATTGATCGTAGGCGGCGCGCTTTTGCTCATCGCTCAGCGCTTCATAGGCCTCGCCCAGTTCCTTGAACTTCTCCTCCGCCTTCTTGTCACCCTGATTCTTGTCCGGGTGAAACTTTACCGCCATCTTGCGGTAGGCCTTCTTGATGTCGTCCTGCGACGCGTCGCGTCCGATGCCTAGAATCTCGTAGTAATCGCGTTTAGCCATGGGCTTATTCGTTGTCCGACGTTTCCGCGGTCGCTTCCTCCGTCGCCTCTCCCTCCGATGATGGCGCCTTGGAAACCGCCACGTTCGCGGCGCGAACCAGGCGATCCTTCAACTTGTAGCCGCGGCGAAACTGTTCGACAACCTGGCTTTCTGGGACCTCGGCGGTCTCCTTCTGGGAAACCGCCTCATGCAGATTGGGATCGAAAGGCTGGCCAATCGCGTCTATCTCCTGCAGACCGCAGTCGGTCAACAGGTTCTTCAATTGGCTGGCGATCATATTCACGCCCATCTTCACCGAGTCGAGTGACGCGGCGGATTCGTTGTTCATCGAAATCAGAGCCGCGTCGAAATTGTCCAACACCGGCAGCAGCCGCTCGATCAGAGACTCGTTGGCGTACTTCAACGCCTCGGTCTTATCGCGCAAGGCCCGTTTCTTGTAATTCTCAAAATCCGCGGAGAGTCGCACCCATTTCTCGTAATTTTTCTGGGCCTGCCCCGCCTGTTCGATCAATTCCATGACCTGCTCGACGGTCACCGTTTGCGGGTCCAGGGCGCCCTCTTCGGCCTCCGTGCCTGCATCGCCGGACGACTCGTCATCGCCCGCGCCTTGCGGAGCGTTTTCCTCCGCCGACGCTTCGTCGATGATCTCAACCTCCGACTCCGCGGACGGCGTTTCTTCGGCGGTTTCCGTTTCTATTTTTACTGTCTTCTTGCTCATCGTTTTTCCAATTTCAGGAGCGGGGGAACATACACAAATGCTCGATGGGGATCAATGCTGTTGCCCCTCCCGCCTTTTTTCATTGCGCCCCGCGGCCACGCCGTTTCCTTTAAACGGCCGCCCCGACTAGGCTTCCGGCTTTTGCGGCAGTTTCGTCTGGATATACAGCTCGCGTAGTTGCTTGGGATCCACTTCCGCCGGCGACTCCGCCATCAGATCCGCGCCCTTCGCCGTCTTCGGAAAGGCAATCACCTCTCGAATGCTCGACACACCGCACAACATGGCGATCAAACGGTCGAAACCCAACGCAATCCCACCGTGCGGCGGCGCGCCATACTTAAACGCCTCCAGCATGTAGCCAAAGCGCTCCTTGATCACCTCATCCGGCAATTGCAGGACGTCCTTGAAGACCTTCTGCTGCAATTCGCGCTGATGAATACGAATTGAGCCACCGCCCAGTTCGACGCCATTGACCACCATGTCGTAGTGCTGACCGCGCACCGATTTCGGGTCGCTCGTCAGCTTGTCTGAGTCCGCCTCGACCGGCGCGGTAAAGGGATGATGACTGGAATACCAGCGGTTCATCTCCTTGTCGAATGCCAGCAACGGAAACTCGATGACCCAGAGGAAATCGAATCGATTCTTGTCGATCGTCAACTTGCCCCGGCTTTCAAGAATCTCGCGGCAATAGTTACGAATCAGCCCCAGGATCTCGCAGGCGTTCAACCACTCATCGGCGGCGAACAAAATCAGATCGCCCTCCTGAATCTCGAGCTTGGTCGACAACGCCTCCTTCTCGGCGTCGCTGAAAAACTTCACGATCGGCGACTTCCATTCGCCGTTCTCCACCTTGATGTAGGCCAGGCCCTTGGCGCCGTGTTCCTGCGCGACTCGCGTCATGGTCTCCATCTGCCCCTGAGTCACGTCGGCGTAGCCGCGGGCGTTAATCGCCTTCACGACCCCGCCCTTTTCGATCACGGACTTGAACACCTTGAACTTGCTCTCCCGGAAATCTTCCGTGAAATCCGCCAACTCCATGCCAAAGCGCGTGTCCGGCTTGTCGATGCCGTATTGGTTCATGACGTCCTCAAATGACATGCGCTTGAACGGCGTCGGAATATCGATATCCAGCGCGGTCTTCCACACCCGCTTGAGCAGACCTTCGATCAACGCGTAGATGTCCTCGCGATCGATGAAGGACATCTCGATATCAATCTGGGTGAATTCGGGTTGCCGATCCGCTCGCAAATCCTCATCGCGATAGCAGCGCGCCAGTTGAAAATATTTCTCCACGCCACCGACCATCAAGATCTGCTTGTACTGCTGCGGCGACTGCGGCAGCGCGTAGAACTTTCCCGGATGCAATCGGCTCGGCACAATAAACTCCCGAGCGCCCTCGGGCGTGGATTTGAACAGCGTCGGCGTTTCGATCTCCAGAAATCCCTGCTCCTCCATAAAAACCCGCGTCGCCGTCGCCACTTTCGAGCGGACTTTCAAATTGTTAATCATCTCCGGACGACGCAGATCGAGATAACGGTGACGCAACCGGTGATCCTCGTGAACCTTCGCCGAAGCCTCCGGATCATCGATCTGGAATGGCAGGACTTCTGCCTGATTCAGCATCTCGATGGCATTGGCCAGCACTTCCACCTCGCCCGTCGCGATCTTGGTGTTCGCGGTGTCGTCGGGACGCGCGCGCACCGTGCCGGTGACGCGAATCACGCTTTCGCTGCGCGCCGATTCGGCCACCTTGAAAATCTCATCAGACAGATCCGAAGGATCGAAGACCGTTTGCGTGCGGCCCTCGCGATCACGAATGTCGATGAAGATGACGCCGCCCAGATCGCGGTTGGAATGCACCCAGCCTTCCAACGTCACTTCCTGCCCGATGTGTTCCGGGCGCAATGCATAACAATGATGTGTTCGTTTCATTTGAAATCAGTTTTCGACGCAACGGGTTCCACGAGTCCCTAATCAGCTCGTTGGGGTGTCACGTCAAACTCAAGTTCACCCTCGCCGGGCGAAAAAGAGAACGGGGACTTTGCGCGAATCAGCCGGGAATTCAATGAGTTTTTTGAAGCTTTTACGGCCTTGGAATATCCAGATCTCTACAGATCTTTCGCGCCAGAATGTCCTGGATCTCGCTGTGCCGAGGAACAGCTGACTTCTTTCGACTGGAAGGATGCCACCAAATTGAATGACGCCCGCCCTCGCGCAACAACTCACAGCCATGCGCGTTCAGGTGACGAATGAGGTTGCCACGCTTCACATCGGCATCGGAACTTCCTCGTATTCACCAGCGATCTCACGGCGGGCCTCCTCGCGATTCAATTCAAGGATATCCGCCAACGCCTCCGCCAAAGCGCCCAACAAGTCAGCACGAGTCCGTTCTTGCGCGTTTACGCCTGGAACTTCTTCGATCCAGCCAACCCACCAGTCGGCGTCTTGTTTGATGATCGCTGTGTAGCCTGTGTTCATTCGGGAAATCTTGCCCCCTTTCCCCGTCGCTTCAAGAATTCTCTTTACGATCCGCCACGCAAACAGGCCGATCATCATTTCCTGATGACTTTCATGAATTTGGTCTGCCGTGACCGACATGGCGATAGCCAGCCTCTTTTAATCTTCGGCTGGTTCTCACTCCCGTCCTTCGTTCCAATAGATCTTCACGTTCTTGGTCGCGCGGCCGCAGGCGACGATGTCCGGTCGGCCGTCGCCATTGAGATCCGCGATCTTCAGGTCCTCGCAAGCCATGCCTTCCTTGTCGACCGTCGTGAATTCCCAGGCTTCGCCCGCGTCGTCGACAGGCGCGTAAAGTCGAATGCCGATGTTCTTGGGATGGCGTCGATTGCCGCGCCAGCCCACCACAATCTGATCCATGCCCGTGCCCAGCAAATCCCCCGTCGCCAGCGCATGGCCGTCCGCCATGCCGTCGAACAGCACGTCGCGCACGATCGGACCACCGCCGGAGCCTTCAGCCGCCTTGCGATAGATGACGAGCTGATTGCCGTGTATCGGCTCGACCGAGACGCCATACTTGTCATTCGCCGTCATATTGCCCGCGCGGATTTCTCCCATACCCAAATGCGAAGGATCGCCCGCCTCATGGCCGATCGGGGCCATTCGCTTTACCGCGCCGTCCTCATACACGATGAACGCCAGCCCTTCGGCGCCCGCGATCGCAATGATGTCGTAATCGATGCTCGCGCCTTCGCCAGGTCGCACAACGTCGAAGTTATGCGTCTTGTGAAACGATTCATCGATCGTGTAACGACTCCAGTCTCCCTTGGGGTCGCTCGGAACTTCGTAGCCCATGATCCGAGCCCCCTTGCCCGCTCCGCCCTTGTTTCCCCGGCCATGGAGCGGCGCGACGATGAGATTGTAGTCGCCGCCCGGCACGCGAGCCCAATCCATGCGATGCACGGTCGGCTCGTGCTTGAGCTTCACCGGCGTCCACTTCTTCGTGCGGTCGTCCGGGGGGATCAGATAAAACACGGCCCCGCTCTTCTCTTCATCCGTGGTCTCGCCAGGATTCCATTGCCCGCCGACGGCAATCTCCGCCTTGCCGTCCCCATCGATGTCCCGCGCCGCGACGCAGACATGATCGCGTTCGGTCAAATGCCCGGTCAGGATGTGCTTCTTCCAACTTGGATTTTGATACCAGGCAAACTCCCGCTTGTCGGCCAACACGATGTCCGTCTTGCCATCGCCATCGACATCCGCCAACTGCACGCCGTAGCCGATCTCGATCTTGTCGATCTCCTGGGCGCGAAATTTGGGAAACTTGATTGCCGCGGAAGCCGAAAGCGTCGCGCCGAGGATGACCAGAAAGGAAATGAGTTTTTTCATAAGCAGGGATGGTGAGACTACGACCGGTCGGAATCCGGATTCAATTCAATTCTCGGCCACGGCAAGCGACCTCCGATCAGGACGCCGTCTGCCAATCCAGGAGATTCAACTGCACCGATCGCGACCCGCGGAATTCGTTGATCTTCGGTTTGAATGCGATGTCGAAAGCCCCTTCCGGCATGGCGCTGCTGCCCGCATTCCACCAAAGCGCCTCCACGCGATGCACGCCGTCCGTCACAATCAGCTTCACGTGCTTGTTTTCCTTGCCGATGCGGCGCGGCGGCTCCGCCAACGCAACCCCGCGCGTCACGAGCGAAATAGCCGGATTCCCCTGCCCGGTCGGCTCGATTCGGC
>JBLHKZ010000173.1:0-12194 GCA_047618185.1 Limisphaerales bacterium | reverse complement strand
GCCAAACCGAAGGCGGGCGCCAAACCGAAGGCGGGCGCCAAAGCGGAAGGCGGAGACCCCGTGTTGGAGGCGGCCGCTAGCGCGCCTACGGCCGCTGAGTTGCTGGCCGATGACTTCGCTGACAAGAAAATCGTGAAGGCCAAGAAGTCCAAGCATGTCGTCGTCGGCATTGCGATGATTTCAGCGACTTTCAACAACACTCTGGTGTCCATCACGGATATGCAGGGCAACGTGATCAGTTGGTCCAGCTCCGGCAAGGTTGGCTTTAAGGGGTCGCGCAAGAGCACCTCGTTTGCGGCGCAGCAAGTCGCGCAGGACGCGGCTCGACAGGCCATGGCCCATGGATTGCGCGAAATTGAGGTCAAGGTCAAGGGACCAGGGTCCGGCCGTGAGTCCGCGATTCGGGCTCTGCAGGCGATCGGCCTGGAAATTACGTCTATTACGGATGTCACCCCGGTTCCGCACAATGGATGTCGCCCAAAGAAAAAACGCCGCGTCTAACTCGGCACGCATACAAATTTTAGAAACTGATCTGCTTTATGGCTCGTTACACAGGACCTCGCACCCGCATCAGTCGGCGATTTGGAACGCCCATTTTTGGGCCTTCGAAATATCTTGAACGCAAGAACTATGGCCCCGGCATTCATGGCCCGCGCTCGCGTCGAAAACTGACCGATTACGCCATGGCGCTCGCTGAGAAGCAGAAGATGCGCTATTACTATGGCCTGCTCGAAAAACAGTTTCGCGGCGTCTACAAGAAAGCCATTCGTCGTCGCGGTGTGACGGGTGAGATCATGCTGCAGATTCTTGAGACGCGCCTCGACAACATCGTCTACAACCTGGGATTTGCGACCAGCCGCGCGGCGGCGCGCCAGCTCGTTTGTCACGGACACATTCTCGTTAATGGCCATAAGGTGGATATTCCATCCTATGCGTCGAAGGTGAACGATGTCGTGGAGGTGAAGGACTCCAGTGTCTCGCGCCAGGTCGCGACCAAGAATCTCGAACACTCGACCAGTCGCGCCATTCCGGAATGGCTAACTTTGAACCGGGACGCCTTCAAGGGCGTCGTGGAAAGGATGCCGACGCGCGATGATATTCAGCCCATCGCGAACGAGCAGACGATCGTCGAATTTTATTCCCGTTAACCCCGCCCGCTCCCGAGTGGGAGTGAGGCTTAGCAATTATATGGACCGACGGCAAAGCGGGAACTTCATGCCAGAGGTCAGATTGCAATTGCGAACCAAAGAAAAAAGACCATGCCACTGCGTTTAGGACCATTCGAAATACCAAAACGGTTGAAGAAAGACGATTCAACCGTAACGGATACATACACACAATTCGTCGCCGACCCATTTGAACCGGGGTACGGACACACCGTTGGAAACTCGCTTCGGCGTGTGTTGCTTTCCTCACTTGAAGGGGCGGCGATCACCTCGATCCGATTCGACGGAGCCATGCACGAATTCGCTACCATCGAGGGTGTTGTTGAAGACGTCACCGACATCGTGCTTAATCTGAAGAACGTCAAGTTCAAGATTCATGACACGCGCGAACCGCAGACACTGTTGCTTTCGGTGAACAAAGAAGGCGCGGTGACGGCCAGTGATATTGAGCTCAATCAGCACACTGAAGTCATCAATCCGAAGGCATTGATTTGCACGCTCGACAAGAAGCAGAAGTTTATGATGGAGCTGGAGGTCAAGATTGGCCGCGGTTTCCATCCGGGCGACGAAAACAAGAAGCCGGATCAGGCGATCGGAGTGATCGCGATCGATTCCATCTTTTCGCCCGTGACGCGAGTGAAATACTCCGTGGAGAGCGCCCGTGTGGGTCAGCGCACCGATTTCGACAAGCTTGTGCTCGACGTTTGGACGGATGGACGGATTACGCCCGACGATGCTTTGACGCAGGCTTCGGCCATACTGCAGCATCATCTGGATGTTTTTGTTGGCTACGACAAAAACGCGGTGGAGTTCGAGGAAGTGGTCGACAAGCAGGACGAGGAGAAGACTCAACTCAAGAAGCTGCTCAACATGAGCGTCAACGAGATCGAGTTGAGCGTCCGCGCGGCCAACTGCCTGAACAACGCCAATATCACGACCGTCGGCCAACTGGCCATGAAGACGGAAGCCGAGATGCTCAAGTATCGAAACTTTGGCAAAAAATCTCTGAACGAGATTAAAGACAAGCTGACACAGCTGGGATTATCCCTGGGCATGAACATTGACGCGACCTTGCTCGATGCTGCGCCCGAGGAAGCCTAATAACTTAACTCCGATTCGACCATGCGACATCTTAAACGAACCGCCAAACTGGGCCGCAAGGGCGAACATCGCAATGCGATGTTAGCGAACCTTGTTTGCAGCCTGATCAAGACCAAGCGCATTAGAACGACGCTGGCGAAGGCGCGAGCGGCGCGTCCCGTGGCCGAGAAGCTGGTGACGCTGGGCAAGAAGGGGACGATTCACCACCGACGTTTGGCGGCAGCGCGATTGAAGCAACAGGCGCGGACGCACTTCAAAGGCTCTCCGACCCGTTCCGGCAAGGAACAGCGTGAGCAGTGGAGAGAGAATGAGGATGTCGTCCGCATTCTCTTCGACGAGATTGCGCCGGAATTTAAAGAGCGTCCTGGCGGATATACCCGCATAATCAAGCTCCATCGCCGACGCGGCGATGCTGCCGAAATGGCGTTTCTTGAGTGGGTGTGGGACAACGCGAATGACACGGCTCCGCGTGGCTCCAAGCCGAAGAAGGCGAAGAAAAATCCGGAAGCCAAGCAGGAAGAAGCCGTCGTGGAAGAGTCAGCTGCCGCGGAAGAGTCAGCTGCCGCGGAAGAAACCGCTTCCGAAGAACCAGCAGTGACCGAAGAGCCGGCTGTGACTGAAGAAGCCGCTTCCGAAGAGCCAGCTGCAACTGAAGAGCCGGCTGTTGCCGAAGAAGCTCCTGTTGCCGAAGAAGCTCCTGTTGCCGAAGAAGCTCCTGTTGCTGAAGAAGCCGCTTCCGAAGAGCCAGCTGCAACTGAAGAGCCGGCTGTTGCTGAAGAAGCTCCTGTTGCTGAAGCGGCGGATGAGCCCAAGGCCGAAGCGGACGACGAGAAGAAATAACTCGCCGTTCAACTTTTTTCGAGAGGCTCGTCCACTTTGGACGGGCCTTTTTTTTGTACGGTCAGGTGATAAGTTCGTAGCCAATCGCCATGATGCCGAAATCGATCAACATGTGCGCGCTCCAGGCGCCGACCAGCGACTTCTGGCGTTCATAAAGCAGGCTGAAGATCACGCCCCCGAATCCGACCATGCTTCCGAAGAACACCCCCCACCAAAATGGAAAAAACTGGGTCGTAATGACGATGTGATGGGCGGCAAATGTAACGCCGGCCAGCAAATGCGCTGTCCATCGGCCAGTCACTTCGCGGAGTTGGCCGTAAACGAACCAGCGCCAGTAATACTCCTCCAGAGCGGAATGAAACACGGAAATGAAAACCGCGAAGATCCAAAAGTGATTGAGCACACCGAGTTCGGTGGTTTTCCGGCCAATCGCGGCGCCGCCGTCGACAACGACGAGTGCGAGGGGAGTGAGCATCAAGCCCATCAGAGTCAGGACAATTGTCAGTCCCGCGATGAGGCCGAGCGGGATGGCCTTGAGGTGATTCGGATTGCGACGGGCCAGTCCCACTTTGGCCAGAAAGAGTTTCAGCTTCGAGAGCAGTTGGAGCAGAAAGGCTTTGAGGCGACCCGAATCGCGAACGGCCGGTCGGGGCATTTGCGCGCGATAGATTAGCCACACTGCGAGAGCCGGCCAGACCAGGGTGAACACCTTTGTTCCGACGTAGATTGCCCGAGAGAACGTGTATTCACTGAAGAGAACGAAATAAAAAAGAGACGCGAGAAAGGGCAGGCACATCGCCGGAATCAGAGTCAGCCAGATCTTTTTGCGCGATGGCTTCATTTCGCCCGGACCTTGGCGGATGCGATGCGATTGGCCAGATTGAGGATGGCGACTTCGTAGACCGCGGAGACCCGCTCCCGTTCCCGCTCATTGGCGAAGACGCCCTTAGTTTGGATTGTGAGCAAAGCCTTCTCCATTTCGCGCAGCAATTCAGCGGCGGTGGCGGCGTCGAAAACTTCGCTGTCGCCTACCTGGATGTAAATCGGGCTGGTGTGCGCAAATAGACCTTCGCCCAACTCGTTCTTGCCGGCGCCGCTCCCGCGTATCGGCGTTTGCGGAGCGGTTGGGAGAATCCGATTGGCGACGCGAAGCGCCATCCAGCCGGACTCAGTCGCATCGATTGAATGGCTGAGTTCGGCTGTGAAGTGATTGGAGTCCGGTTGGCTGTTGGCTGAGGCCACGATCTTGCCATTGCGGATCAATTCAATCTTTGAAAAATTACTGCGTCCCTGGGCCGAAGCGCGAACTTGTAATTTACCCGGGCCGGTAAGGCGGATCGTTTCGCCGATCTTTGCGTCGCCAATTTGCAGGTCGAGCAGCGGTCCATTCGAAATGAAAGTGCGACCCGATCTGAGCGCGTTCAACCAATTTTCGGAAGACATGTCAGCGCCGTTGAGATCAGCGTAAACACGGGAGAAATCGTAGATAAACCAATCCGTGCCGGTGGAGAAGGGGACCCTGAGTCCGAGATTCAGGTAACGGTAGAAGGTGTCCTTGTAGGAGCCGTGGTTGCCGCCGTCGAATATGTTTTGAGCGTGGACCCGGCCGTCGAGCCAGTTTGGGATGTCCTCAAGGCCGAACATATTGTGGCACCAAATGACAGTGCCTCCATCGCCTCGCGCCGTCTGGATGCCTTGCGCGAGCGGCGGCGCGTCCGTCCCGATTTTCATGATGCCGGGCCCGACGCTGACGGGGCGCACGAGTTCGTTAAGGTTGAGCAGCATCACGTGGCCAAAGCCCTCGCCGCCAGGCCCGAAGTTGTGGCGGTGCTCCTCCCCGTTCTCAAACAGAAGGTCCTTTGTAGAAAGCCTGTGCAGATCCTCCTTTGTGTAGACGTTCGAGGTGTAGGTTTTGTCGGCTCCTTCGCGGAGGAGGTGTGAAACGAAGATCAATTCGAGATCGTCCGCGCGGCCGATAGTCTGGAGGTAACTATCCGATTCGTCGCGAGTCATTCGGCGAGTGTGAACATGAGTGTTGGCTGATCGCCAGCCGCGGAGTTTCGCGTCGAAGAACCGTTTCAGACGCAGAGTGACCTTCGCGTTCGCCTTTCCCGATAGGTCCAATCTGGCGACGGCCATCTCGGTTTCCAAGCCCGAGAATCCTTCGATCGTCAATTGCGCTCGCGGAACGGAAACTGTTGTCGGGCCGATCAGGCAATGCCATTCCTTCGCCGGGCCGCTGCGTTTGAGCATCGCTCCACGCTGGAGCAGGTTCGTGTTGGCGACGGACTTGCCATTGGGCGTCTTGACGCGGATCAGACCGACGACTGGCTTTCCGGTCTGGTCGTCGACCAGGGTGATGTTTAGTTGGCAGCTGTCGGCGGCGAACAGACCGGAACCGAAGGCCACAACGAAAAGTAGGGCGGCTGCGACACCGTTGTAAAAGAAGGTGTGAAAAAATCTCGATCCTGCGTCAAAAACTTTTGGCATGAGGGTTGGGGGGATGAGTTCGCGGCGTTGGCCGGCCCGCCTGGTTCAGGAGATAAGCGGCGTAAGAATCTCGCCGTGGACGTCGGTCAGACGAAAATGGCGACCCTGGTATTTATAGGTCAAACGGGTGTGGTCGATGCCTAATTGATGAAGAATTGTGGCGTGCAGATCGTGCACGTGAACGGGGTCCTTAACCACGTTGTAGGAGAATTCGTCGGTCTCGCCGTAGGTCATGCCCGGGTTTATGCCGGCCCCGGCCATCCAGATGGAGAAGCAGCGAGGGTGGTGGTCGCGCCCGTAAGTCGTCTTCGTCAATTTCCCCTGGCAATAGACCGTGCGGCCAAACTCGCCGCCCCAGATGACAAGAGTGTCCTCAAGCAGTCCTCGCTGTTTCAGATCCTGGACCAGAGCGGCGGAGGACTGATCGGTGTCACGGCATTGGCCGGGCAGTTGGCCCGGAAGTTTGCCGTGCTGATCCCAGCCCATGTGGAACAACTGGATGAAGCGCACGCCGCGTTCGGCCATGCGTCGGGCGAGCAGGCAGTTGTAGGCGAAGCTGCCGCGTTTCCTGGCGTCCTGTCCGTAAAGTTTGAAGATGTGCTCGGGTTCGTTCGAAAGATCGGTCAGATCCGGCACGGAGGTTTGCATGCGATAGGCGAGTTCGTATTGCGCGATGCGCGTGTCGATCTCGGGGTCGCCGTATTCCTCGCGGCGTTGGGTATTGATCGCAGCGATGTCGTCGAGCATGCGGCGTCGGAGTCTCTTGTCGACGCCCGGCGGATCGGAAAGGAAAAGCACGGGGTCGCCCTGACCGCGAAATTTCACGCCCTGGTGAACGGTGGGCAGGAATCCGCTGCCCCAAAGCCGGTCATAAAGAGGCTGGCAACTGGGTCGTCCGGACCCGCGGGAACTCATCGCCACAAAAGCCGGCAGGTCATCGTTTTCCGTCCCGAGCCCGTAGGACAACCAGGATCCCATGCTCGGACGGCCGGCGATTTGTGCCCCGGTTTGAAAGAACGTCATCGCCGGATCGTGATTGATCGCCTCGGTGTGCATCGACTTGATAAAGCAGGCGTCATCGGCGATGCGGCCGGTGTGGGGCAGCAATTCGCTGAGCAGGGCGCCCGACTGACCGTGATGCAAGAACTTAAATTTGGAGGGCGCGATGGGGAAACGCTTTTGCCCGGACGACATGGTGGTGAGCCGTTGGCCTCTGCGAACGGAATCGGGCAAGTCCTTATCGAACCAATCCGCCATGGTCGGCTTGTGGTCGAACAGATCCATCTGCGAAGGCGCGCCGGATTGGAAGAGATAGATGACGCGTTTGGCTTTGGCGGCAAAGTGGGGAAGGCCGGAAGGGGCGGCATTCTCGGCGGCTTTGACGTCCTTGTTCAGAAGCGACGCCAAAGCGGCGGTTCCAATTCCGGCGGCCGAACGCCCGAAGAAATGGCGGCGGTTGATCTGGAGATGGCTCTCGGTGATGGGATCCATGGATTACTCTTTGGTGATCGTCTGGTCGAGGTTGAGAATCGTGGAGGCGACGAGCGTGTAGGCGGCCAGTTCAACCGGCGGAAGCGACGCGTCGCTCCGAGACTCGCCGGTCGCAAGCAGCTCTTTGGCGGCTTCGGGTTGAGCGAGAAAGTGCGCGCGGTAATCGTCGAATCCTCGGCTGAGAATGGCGACAGTCTTCGGGGTCGGTTCTGCGGCGGCGAGTTTGAGGCCGAAGACGATTCGTTTCTCAGGTGTCGCGCCACCGTCGAGCATCATACGCTGGGCCAGGCCTCGGGCGGCTTCGACGAAGGTTGTGTCGTTGAGCAACGTCAACGCCTGAAGCGGAGTACTCGTCCGGGTCATGCGGACGACACAGGCCTCGCGACCCGCGGCGTCAAAAGTCATCATTTGCGGCGGGGCGACCGAGCGCTTCCAAAAGGTGTAGAGGCTGCGGCGGTAGAGCTTGTCGCCCGTGTCGGGGACATAGAAATCCGTGCTGCGGGATTTGCTTTGGAAGGAAACGTCGGACCAAAGCCCCGGCGGCTGGTAAGGGCGAACGGAGGGGCCGCCAATTTTGTCTGAAAGCATGCCGCTCAGGGCGAGCGCCTGATCGCGCAGCTCGTGGGCGGACAGTCGAAAGCGCGGGCCGCGCGCGTAGAGTTTGTTTTCTGGATCCAGTTCGAGCAGTCCCGGGTCGACTTTCGAGGATTGCCGGTAGGTCGCGCTCATGACGATTAGCTTCTGCATCGCCTTGACGTTCCAGCCGGAGTCCATGAATTCCGCCGCCAGCCAGTCGAGCAGCTCCGGGTGGGTGGGCAGGGAGCCCTGGGTTCCGAGGTCTTCAGTGGTTTTGACGAGACCTTTACCGAAGTAGCGTTGCCAGTAGCGATTGACCGCGACGCGGGCGGTGAGCGGATTGTCGGGGCGGACGAGCCACTTGGCGAAGCCCAGTCGGTTGGGTGGCAAGTCTCCTTCGCCGGAGAGTTCGCCAAACATCTGCGGAATGTTTGGTGACATTTTCTGCTCGGTGTCAGGTTGATCGTACTGGCCGCGTTTGAGCAGATAGGTGTCTCGCGGGGTTTCCATTTCCTTCATGACCATGACCTTGAGAGTTCGCTTCGCCTCAAGGCTCTTAACGAGTTTTTGAGCGGCGTTGTGGCGCGCGCGAATGGGGTGGAAATGGAGCGAGGTGTCCCGGAAATACTTATCGATGGCCTTGATCTCGGTCGGCGAGCGTTGCGTCTTTCGCAAGGCCGCGATCACGATGTCCGGCACGCCTGATCCGTTTTTTAACTTGGGGGCGGGGTTGGCGGTCGTCGAAATCCGAAAACGCCCGATGGCGGTTTTGGTGAACCGGGTTTCATTCTTCATCGTTAGAATGAGCCGGTCGCCGTTTCCGTATTTGAGCGGCGATTGAGGGAAGAAAACCGCCTTGCGGTTCTCGCGTTTGACGTGGCTTTCGGTCGCCCAACCTGTGTTGGCCTTGCCGTCGATGGCGTGCGCTGCGGGATAGCCCTTTTGCTCATGGTCGGCCTCCGCTCGCGCGAAGTCGACACGGACGGGCTGATCCGAACCGGCGGACTGAAGGAAGCACTCGAATTCTCCGAGCACGAAGTTTCCATTCACGTTCCGGGCGAGGCTGCCATGGGTGTGCGTTGGGTGTTTGAGCGCTTCCAATCGAATTGCCGTTGCGGTCCCGGGTTGGAGTTCGATGTGAAGTGTGATGACGGAATGGTCGGGGTTGGTTCCGGTGATGCGATGGGAGCCGTCGCCCTCGTCGTGAAATGTCATGCCCTTCGGGCCTTCGATCTTTGACGGACTCAAAATGTTCCACTGAGTGACCGAGCGGACATTGGGGCGCGCGAGAATGCGTTGTCCCCAGCCGATCTTTTCCTCCTGGACCGCTGGCGTGTCGGCGCCCAGTTCGCGATCGATTGAAGCCAGCTTGGCCCGGGCGATCTTGAGGGGTTCGGCGATTCCTGGATTCGAAAAGTCCACGGTCGGTTCCGCGTAACCGAGCCTCCCGTCCTTGCCTTTCTCCGGCACGTTGTTGAACACCGCGAACAGGCTGTAGAAATCCGTCATCGTGAGCGGGTCGTACTTGTGGTCGTGACAACGCGCGCAGCCCATCGTCAGCCCGAGCCAGGTCGTGCAGGTCGTGTCGATGCGATCGACGACGTATTCGACCGCGTATTCGGCCGCGATGACGCCGCCTTCGTCGTTGATGCGATGGTTGCGATTGAAGCCCGTGGCGATGATTTGATCGGGCGTGGGATTGGGCAGCATGTCGCCGGCGATCTGCTCGATGGTAAATTGGGCGAAGGGCAGGTTTTTGTTGAAGGCGTCGATGACCCAGTTGCGCCAGGGCCACATGAAGCGTTCCCAATCCGCCTGGTAACCACTCGTGTCGGCGTAGCGTGCGGCGTCCAACCAGGGCAGCGCCATGTGCTCGCCGAAGCGGGGCGAGGCGAGCAGGCGGTCGACGACTTTTTCGTGAGCGTTTGCGGAGTCGTCGGCGAGAAAGCCGTCAATCTCGCGGGGTGTTGGCGGCAGTCCGTTGAGATCGAAGGAAACCCGTTTCAGCCAGATCAGGCGGGGGGCTTCCGGCGAGGGGGCGATGCCGGCTTCCTGCATTTGCCTGCGAGTGAAATAATCGATGCCGTTCAGTTGCCAGGCAGGATCGTTTAGGACCGGAAGTGGGGGGCGTTGGACTGGGATGAAGGCCCAGTGCTCCTTGTATTCGGCGCCCTTCTCGATCCACTTGTGGAGCAGTTGTTTTTCACGGCCGGAGAGGGGTGTGACGCCAGCGTCATGAGGAGGCATGAGGTCATCAGCGTCACTCGTGAAAATGCGCCGGATCAATTCGCTGCGGTCGGGCGCGGCCGGGACGATGGCAGCGGAGCCGTTCTTTGACTGGCGTGTCGCGTTGGCGAAGGTGTCGAGGCGGAGATTCGCTTCGCGGGTGTTTTCATCGGGGCCGTGGCATTTGTAGCAACGGTCGGAAAGGATGCCGCGGATGTGGAAATTGAAATCGACGCGGTCGGGTAGTTCAGCGGCCGAGGCGGAGAAACTCCAGGTCAACGCGAACGCGAGGAAACTCAATCGGAAACGTTTCATGAATTCCGTCGATGATCCGATATCGCTGGCATGGGTCAATGGGAAAGGTTTGTTGTTTGGAGTTTGGCGCGTGCGGCGGCGTTGTTTGTATACGATCCGCGCGTGAACTCGAAATCGATAAATCCGATGTGACTGACCCGTTCGATTGATCCGGGTGTGTGGTTGAGGAGGCAGCGGACGGACGGACGGTCCGTCGCCCGAGTCAATTCAATGGCGGCGTAAAAACATCGAAGGCTTCGACTTGGATCGCGCCGTCGCCGACGGGGGAGAGCTCCAGGGTGTGTTCGGCGTTGTCGAGATTTGCCGCAACGGTAAAGCGAACCTTCTCGGTGCGGCCGCCGAGGAAATCGATTTCTGAAAGCGCGGCGCGCACCACGTTCCAGCTCCAACGGTCGCCTTTCCGATTGCGTTCGGCGCGGCGCCATTCGGCGGGGTCGAACGAGATTTGCCCCGATTCGCTGGTGAAGGATTTGAGGGCGTTGCCGCGGCCGTCTTTACCGGTGACGCTGCCAGTGAGTTCGAAAGCTCCGTCGTCGTCCAGTAATTCAATGGTCCAGGTTTGCGGGACGATGTTCTGAGCGAGCGTGACGCCGTGGGGCGATTGGTCGCGCGCGGGGCTGCGACGTTCCTGAAAATTTGTGCGAGCTGGCTGAATGTAGGTCATGAAGAAGGCTTCGATCTCGTTAGCCGGGCGGCCGTCGAGGGTGACTTCGAGTTTGCCGCCGTCGGGTCGCTTCCAGCCAATGAGGTCGACGCGATTGCCGGTGAATCGGAGACTGAAGCCAGCGCCCAGTTGCTCGAACTCAGGATCGTCCTCGGTGTAGCGGCGTTCGCGTTCCTCGGGTAAGTAGCTGAATTCGACGGCCTCGTTGAAGTGGCGGGCGATGTTGAGGTTTACGATGTGGGCGCCGTAGGCGCTCTGGTGGACGGCGTCGGAAAGCAGGTCTTCGATTTTGAGTTTGTTGGCCTGGATGTAAGCGCCCCATTCCTTGCGGTTTTCGACGAACTCCACGCCGTGCTTTTCGCAGATCGCGCGGATCTCATCCACGTTTTCATCAGGGGCATTTTCCGATTTGCCCCAGTTGGGCTTGCCGCGTTCTCGCCAGTGAATGCTCGGCACGATGATGTCGGCGGTCGTGTTTCGACGCAGCTCGACGATGAGCTTCTCCAGGTTCGCGCTCTTGCCGATGGTGTAAATCAGCACCACGTCCGGTTGATCGGGAATGACGAGGTGTCGCGCCCAGCCGCGGAGGTATTGCCAGGGAACGGAGTTGCCGACCATGCGCCGGTATTCGATGTGTTTGGTTTCGCCGAATCGTTTCTTCAGCAGTTCGATCAAATCATCGCCGGCGCCGAGTTTCGCGGTGTAGCTGGAGCCGAGCGCCCAGATGAGCAATGGGCGCGGCGGATCGAATTCGTCGTCCAGCTTGCGGAAGGTCAGCGCCATGTGGGCGCCGTCCTCGGGGCGAGATTCGGCCTGGTAGGCGGGGGCCTTCCCGGGCGGGGCGGGGGCGGCGTTCGCGGAAATGGGCGACTGTGCGGCCGCGTTCAGTTGGAGGCAAAGCGTGAGGCAGACCATCGGAATAAGATTTTTCATGATTTCAATGTCGATTCAAATCGGCCTGATAGGCGGCGTTGCGCGACCTGCCGGCAACACTGAGTGTGTGCGAATGCGATTCGGGGCGTCCGGGCAGATTCGGGACGATATTCTAGGACCAAGCGAAGGGCAATGTTCAGCTGGGATGGGCTTTGCAAGAAGCGCAGTTCAAGATTTCGAACGCGAGACAATCTTACACGGGGAAACCCACCCCTCCTCGGAGCTGTGCATTACCCATAAGTTTTCGAATCGGTCGCCTTCGAACCCCAACGGGATTCCGCCCCAAAGCCCAGGGTTGGGAGGCACGACCTACCCTGGGAACAACGTTCAAGAAGCATTTTCAACGCCGAAGGTGTTGCGCCAATCATCGGCGATTTGGGCGCAACCCCGTT
>JBLHKZ010000172.1:0-12201 GCA_047618185.1 Limisphaerales bacterium | reverse complement strand
CTTCATTCGCGAGTCGGGCGACCATGGTTTCGGCGCTCTCCCATTCCCCGTCGCTCGCCAGGCGTAGAACTTCGCGAATTTCCGCGTCGTGCTGCTCGCTGAACTTGATTCGCTCGGGTTTCTCCTGGGTTCGCGCGGCGCGAACATCCATGCCCCGACCGCTGGCCGCCCCCGATTTCGCTCGGCTTCGTTTTGAGTCCACTTTCGTGTCGGTGTCGGGCACGCTGCGGCACCCCGAAACGATCATCGCGGCGATTCCCGCAACAAGCAAAATGGATGTCAATTTACGCATACAGACTGTCGGACGAACGCTCATCATCGTGAATTCAGGGGATTAGATCAGCCTGTCTCGCAAAATCAAAGGAAAGAAAGACAGCGAAGCAATCCGGCTATTTCAGCCGGAAAAAAGCGGCCGCGTTTTCGGAGAAGATTTTCCGCGCCAATCGTCGGGCGTCCGCTTCCGCGAAGTAACCCGCGTCGACCTTGTCCCGCAGCGCCCGGCCCATCAATCGTCGCGCCCTTTGAAACGTCCCAAAGCTCTCCTCGGCATGCCAATTGTCCCCTCCCAGCATCATCCGAGACTCATCCGGGAGTATCTCAATCGCCTCATGAAAGGCCCGCGTGAAATGGGTCGGACTCAGCAGAAACGACCAGGTCAGATCAATCCAGACATTGCGATAGACAAAGGCCATGCCCAGCAGCTCGGAACTCCAGGGATAGGCCAGATGCATCAGCAGAAATCTCGTTCGAGGATGGCGCTCGATCAGCCCCGCCGCGTTCAGCGGATGCGAACCGCGAATCAGCGCAGTCCCCAGGTGCATTTGCATGGGGATGTCGCGTTCGCCGGCCAGGGCGCACAATCGATCGACCGCAAAATCACCGAACGCCTTACGCTCCTCGGCCGAAGGATTCACAGCCCCCCAGGCCCGCCGCGCCAGCGCACTATTTGGCTCGTCGAAACAAACGTCCCGGTCGTAGGCCAGCGCGTTCTTCAACGCGACCTGATTTCGCACAGCCATGGTGTCGACCGCCCGCTCCAGCAGCGCTTCAAAATCTTCAAAACTGTTCAACGCAACGCCCAGTCGTTTGGCGTAATCGAAAGGGCTGTTTCCGTTATGGTCGCGCGCCTCCGGATGCCAGCCCATGGCAAAGGCATTGACGCGAAACACCGAATAATAGTTTTCACCAAAAGCCTCGCGCGCATCCAGCATCGGGTCCGTGTATGGATCCGTAATGACATGGGTCACCCGGGCGCGCTTCATCACTTCCCCGGTCCACGTCGGGTCGCCATGCCGTCGACGAATCTCGCGGTCCAGATCGCGCCAATTCTCCCGGGTCACACCGCCGCCGCCCAGATCGTAAAGCTCGTCCAACGAGGCCACGATATTACGAACGAAACTGTTCGAGCCGCTGCCCTCTACAAAACCCGCGATCTCTTCCCAACGCGCCTCGCCGGAGTCGGCCAGCATGGGATCCTCTTCGCGCGTCTCCGTCGGCAAGGGATAAGGCCGCTCCTCGGTCCATCCAGCGTAGCTTTGCCGCAGCAGGTCAAGGAGCCCGACCTCGCGATTCAGAAAGGTTTCCGGAATGTGATGCTCATGAACGTCCAGGATTGGAAGCTCGTTGACGTAGTCTTGCAGGGATTCGCTCATCGTTTAAAAGCGATCAATCGACGAACGCAAATTCATTGGAAAGCAACAGGGCCTGCGCCAGTTGCTCCCATGGATTCAACGGTTGGGCCTGAGGCTCGGACAGCCTGAAATCTCGACTCGCCAACCATTCGCTCCCGCCTTCTTTCGCGCGAACCAGCGGCGCCCATACGAAAGTGTCGTGGCTGGTATTGCCCACGCAATCGACTACAAAATCGATGGTGTCGCCGCGTTTGACCTCCACCGCAGCGACCATCGCCCCGACCTCTTCGCCCTTGATCTGCCACTCGCCCAATTTTCCGGAAACGCTTGAAACAATCCTCGCCCGCACACCGTCGCCCTGCTTCGCGGGCTGCTTGAATTTTCCATAAATGTTGACTGTCGCATCGCGTGGAGCCCGCCAGCGGCGCACGACATGAAATTTCGGATTCTCTCCCGGATGACCGCCCTTGTCATACAAAGTCAGGTAACCCAGCTTGGGATCCGGCCAGGCGTCGCTGCCCTGCCAACGCGTTCCATTGAAGTGCGGCAGCGGCGTAAAATCCTTCACCGAGTTTGAAGCTTCATCAAATCTCCCGTAGCCGTAGCTCCAGGCATTCCGAGGAGCTCGCTTCAAAGCCGTCGCCCGCTGAGCCTCGATAAACTTCACCGCCGCCGCCGATTCCTCGTCCGTCGGACGTCGCTGCACACCCAATTCATACATTCGCGCCACCCGCGCCTCGTCGCCGGCGATTCCCGAAACATCCTCTCGGCCCGCCAGATGGCGAGCTTGCTCGATCGCAAACGGGCTGTTCATCAAAAACAGAGCCTGCTGCGGAACGGTCGTCGAAAACCGTCGCGCGTTCGACGAGTCAGGATTCGCGAAATCAAAGGTGCGAAACAGGCTCGCCAGGTTCTGCCGCTCCACAAATCCGTAAACCGTGCGGCGGAGTGAATAGGGTTGTTTTACAAGGTCGACAGAGATGCCGCCCATTTCGATGTCGAGCTTGCCGGTCGCCTGGATCAGCGAGTCACGCATCGCTTCGAAATCGAGCCGCCTTCGATTCATGCGCCAGAGCATTCGGACCTCCGGATCTTTCTCGACGTATCCCAGTGAGATTCCGCGCTCGGCGTCGCTGCTTTGGCGCCAGGTCGAACTGAGCAGAATCAGCCGGTGAAGCTTTTTGAATGACCCGCCGTTTTCGATGAACCAGGCCGCCAGAAAGTCGAGCAACTCGGGATGGCTGGGAGGTTCCGCACGAAGTCCAAAATCACTGGGCGTCGCGACCAACCCGTTCCCAAAATGATGCATCCAGACACGATTGACGATCACCCGGGCGGTGAGGGGGTTGTCGGGAGCCGTGATTGCCTTCGCAAGTTCCAACCGCCCGCTTCCCTGCTTGAACGGCTTGCGACTCGCTCCTTCGATGAATTCCAGAAATTGCCGGGGAACTTGTTTCCCCCGATTGCCCCCGCTGCCTCGGATGAAAATGCGCGGCTCGATCGGCCGGGGTCGGTCCACCATCGCCATCGCGCGCGGCGGGGCGCCCGGATGGGTGGCGTCAACCTTGTCGATCTTCGCCTGACGCGATCGCAGCCCCGGCGCGTCGCCCGCCAGCAATTGACCGTAGAACTTCTCAGGGATGTTGGGCGGCCCAGCCGCTGAATACAGAAGCTCGCGCAAAGCCTCCCACTCGGGATCCCCGAGTTTTTCGAGCGGCTCATCCTTCGCCGACTTCAAAGCCTCCCGCCATTTCTTCTCCGCGCCATTGAACAGATCTGTATAGACCTGGGCGACATCCTGCATCGATTTCGGGGGATGATTCTGAAAAGCCCGCACGACCGCGCCGTTCACCAGCCTGGACGAGTCCGGGCCATTCGCCAGGTTATCCAACGCAACTTTCGCCTTCGATTCGAAATCGGCAGCCGGAAGCTTTGCCAATGCGACCCAGTGCGCGAACACCGGATGGTGTTTCTTCGCAACCGCATCCAATACGTCCTTCCAACGGAGGACGCCTATCGCCTGCAGCTTGCGCTTTTGGATCTCGCTCATCTGCTTGCGCCGATCCTTCCAACCGCCAACTTCATGCACGGCCAACATGTAGGCCCCGCACTTCTTGCGCAGTTCGGCCATGGCTTCGGCGGCTTTCTTCGATCGGAATTCGTCTAATTCCTTTTTCCGCTCGCCGCGCTCTTCCTTCCATTTCGCTTGTGCGGCTGGATCAGTTTTAATCCCGAGAAGCGGCAACTCACGGGGCTCCACCGAACTGTTGAACACACCATAGAGCGAGTAATAGTCGGCCGTCGGCACGGGGTCGTATTTGTGGTCATGGCAGCGAGCGCAGGCCACCGTCAACCCCATCAACCCGCGCATCGTCACATCGATCCGATCGTCGATGATGTCATTATTGTTGTTCAGGAAACGCCGTCCCAGGGTCAGGTAGCCGAGCGCGGCCAAAGGGCGTTTATTTTCGCCAAGCTCCAGATGGTCGGCCGCCAGTTGTTGGATGATGAAATCGTTGAACGGCAGATCCGCATTGAATGCCTGGATCACATAGTCGCGGTAGGTCCAGGAATACGGATAACGCCGCTCGACTCCGCCGGGAAGATAGCCCCTCGTGTCCGCGTATCGCGCGACATCCAGCCAATGCCTTCCCCAACGTTCGCCATAGCGCGGAGATTCCAACAACCGGTCGACAACTGTCTCGAAGGCCTTTGCCGACGTGTCGTTCACGAACGCGTCGACCTCCGCCATCGTCGGCGGCAGGCCAATCAAATCGAAATAGACGCGTCGAATTAAAGTTCGACGATCGGCCGGCTGCGCGGGCTGCATTCCCAGATCCTCAAGCTTCGCGAGGACGAAAGCGTCAACCGGCGTGCGCACGCGCTCTGAGTTCTTCGGCTGCGGGACGGCTGGCTTGACGATTGGTTGAAAGGCCCAGTGTCTCGAGCTGGCCTGGCGAATCACATCCTGGGGCGCGATCCGGGCGGCATCCGAGGTTCGAGGATCCGGCGCGCCCATGCCGATCCACTTTTCAAGGGCGGCAATCTGTTCGGGTGTGAGGCGTTTCTCCGCCTTCGGCGGCATTTGAAGTTTTTCGTCCGCGCGCCGAACGGCTTTCAGCAGTCGGCTTTCGTCCGGCTTCCCCGGAACAATCGCCGGTCCGCTGTCGCCGCCTTTCAACAGCCCTTGCCTTGAATCGAGAGTCAGGCCGCCCTTGATCTTGGAACCATGACTGTGGCACTCGTAACACCGATTCTCCAGGATTGGGCGAATCGCATCTTCGAAGAACCTAACGTCCTCCGGTGACGGAGCGGCGGCGGCTCGCAGAGTCGCGGCGCCAAGGAAGAGGACAAGCGCAATACTCGGCGCTGTACTTGCACTGTGATGTAGCTTTGTTCGCATTCGAAAAGGGCGACTCGTATCAAACGAACCTCCGTCAGCATTCATTCGATAAATTGATGAATCAAAGCAGGGAACTATTGATGGAAAACGCTGGATGACAATCCCGAATAATCGACCACGAATTTATTGAAGAAAATTTTCACCGAATGTCGGAGTGGCTGCGACTTCCATCCGTCCAATTCGCCCTCGTCCTCAAACTCGCACTCCGGGGAGATATGTGGAAATGCCCGGCAGGCACGGAATCGAGTTCGAGGAGGAGTAGGAGGACCCGGGTGATCCACAAACCGCAGTTTGTGGATCAGCTGAGTCTATTGCGCAAGATGGCTCTAACCATCCTGCGCCAGGACGAAAGTAAGGGAAGTATGCGCGCAAAACGCAAGCGAGTTGGGTGGAATGTTGATTTTCTCGACGGAATTCTTGGTTTTACTCGTGCGTAAGCCCTGGCGTGTTTTCCTGTCTCACTCAACCCGCCAAACTACAGAACGCCTCGGTTTTGGGTTTGTTCGACGCACTGCTGGTCGGCGCCCCGGCGCACGCTCAGGAGCTGATTTTCAACGACTCATCATGAGCCAATTTCAGCTAAACTGTTACCTTTCACCGACCCTTTCACTCATGCCCAAAGGCGTCGAACCGGCCATCCGCCCGCAAGCCATGGCCGATCTGATCGCCTTGCAGAAAAGCGGGCCAGTCGCGGCGAAGTAGGACTGCGCCCTCCACAAAACCCGCATGCGCAGTTTCCACCCCTGAAGGCGCTCCCATTGTCAGGGGCATCGATCTCTCAAGGAGGGGCGGTCCCCAGACCAGCACAGTTCAACTCCCCAGCCCCGAGAACGGAAGTTCGTCCAGTCGAAGGCCCGAGTCAGGCGGGGAAACGTCGACGCGTCCAGCTTCGCATGTCCTCCATCGACGCCCAATCAGGCTCGTCCACGACGCCGAATCCGGGGCATTGCAGGCTCGCGCAATTGACGATTCCGTTGCGGATTTTCACATACCATTCGTCACCGCGCTTCTCATAGAGATCGGTATGGTGGCGAGCGAGCGACTCCTTGTCGCGTGGACTGACAAATGCCAACCCGCGGTTGAGATGATGCCCGTTGCGCTCGCAATTATTCAGCCCGAGCATTCCGACGGTCACGAAGTCCTGGTGGAGAGGAGCGATCGCGAGGTTCTGCAAATCTTCCGCGCTCTGGAAGGCCGCTTTCCCCTGTTCTGTGTAATGCACTACCCGAACCCGGTTGATGAGACTCTTGAAAAAGCCTTTGCAATTTTTATGTGACGTCCCCGCGTAGCCGATCGCATGCGCGCGCTTAAAGGCGTCGACTGAGCCGTCGGCCTCGTCGATCAACAGCAGCTTGCGTTCTGAGATTTTCCGAATCATTCCCGCAGTGGACGGATCCAACGTTAACGCCCGTGGCAGGGGCTGCTCGATATACGTGGTGTGCTGAAACATCCCCGGCAGCTCTTTCTCGAAGCGTTCGATGAATTCCGCGAATACGTTGAGGTCCGAGTAGGCTTCATTGGCGTCAAAGGTGATGACGGTTTCCGGATCCTGAGGCAGGACCTCCCAGATGCGCGCCATCCGGGCGATGTCGACGTCGACCTTGCCCCCGAGCTTGATCTTGAAATAGTGCAGGCCGTAGCGCCGGATATTGTCGTCCACGGCCTCGGGCAGGCCGTCGTTTATACGATCGGCGGCGGGCACGTCGGCGACTCGCATGGGGTCGGCAGGGCCAATGGTATGCCTGACTTGAAAGGTCGTGACCGGTCGCGCGGGCAGCCAGGCGTTGGTCGGCATTTTGGGCAAATCCCGATCCGCAAGATGGGCGGCAAAGCCCAGTCGGTCATCGCGGAGCATGGAAAATGCGGAAGCGCCGTTGAGCCGGCAAAAAGCGTCGACCAAGGCTCGTTCGATCAGCGATGACGCCAGCGAAGTCGTCAGCGGTTCCTCTCCCGCCCGGGCGCCGATCGCCATAATCTTCGGATGCGTCTCCAGCCATTTCTCAAACGGGGTCGAGACCTTCGGATCGGCAAGATAGATTTCCCGCGCCTGGTAGATCAAATCCACGAGTTGCCGAGTTTTCATTCCGCGGTCGCGCCCTGGACGCTTGTCCAACCAGCGGACGGAAAGCCGATCGCCACTGCATCCGAAGGCTTCCCTGCCCTTGTCGTCGGCGAGGATAAGACGCACATGGCCCAGGGGGTTCGTTCGTCGCTCGGCTTTCGCCGCGCTTCCGATTTTGAAGGCAATGCGTCCCGGCGCGGTTTCCCGGACGAACAATTCGATGCGCTTGATAGTGTAGCTCATGGTTGAATTGGAAGCCTAAGCCATTCCGTGACTTCAAAGCCAGCCGAAGATGATGCGGTGAATTGCGCGGAGATCGGAGCTTGGCGCAGTCGCTCGAACTACCGGGCGCAGAAAGCCTCGAAAGCGCCGCCGAACAAGTCATTGACGTCGCGGGTCAGTTCATCGTCGCTGACCTCCCATCCAGTCGCCGCGAGATCCTCGTACTTGTCGACCAGGACCCGAGTGATGACCTCGCGTGAATGCGACCATTTGTAGATGATCTGATCCATCACGCGCGCGTCGGAATGTTGCGGTGTCACGCTGAGCCCCACCAACTCGAGTCGCATACGGGTCATTTCATCAATGACCGAGGGGATGTTCGTAAACCACCAGCATCCAAAAACGTGCAGGTTTCGGAATTTGCGCGCCGCGACACAGAGTTCGTGCTGATTTTCACGCGACAAGGCGGTGACCAGAAATTTGTTGTCAGGATGGCTGGCAAACAACCTTTCATAGGCGGCGATATCGCATTTGGCCAGGCCATCGCCGGCCAATTGGAGCAGCGGATTGACGCCGCGTTTAACGCCCGGCATGAGCGCGAAAGGCACTCCATGCTCACGACAATGGGGCAAAACTGCGGCCTCGATCAGCTTCCCCGTCGGCCCCTCCTCAGGATAGGCAAACGTCGGCGGCAACGAAACCATGACAAACTTCGCGTCAATACGAGCGCTCCAGTCCGACAAGAACCTCCGCACGCCGGAGATCGTATTCTCCGTCAACTCGGGAGATGTCACATAGCCCCAGTCGGCAAGCTGCTTCGCGGCATTTGGCCAATCAAGGAGAAGTGGATCGATGCGGAGGGCGGCCGTGAAACGCGAGTCCCGCTCAAACCCGCGCTCCCAAACTGGCCTTTCCAGATCGTCGAAGGGCGAATTGGTCATGCAGATTTTCCGCACCTTCGCTAACTCCATGCATCGCGTGATGTAAGCATCGACTTTTTGCTCCGAGAACCATTTCCGAATGGCGCCAAGATCGCGTTTTTGAACATCCAGGCCGAGTGCGTTCAGGGTGGTCAAAACTCCCCGGCAAGATTCGGAAATCGGAGAGTGCTCAATGAAAAGCGCATTCCAGATGAGATCCGCCTGTTCGGTCTTGGTCAGAGCCCAGAATTTCTCATAAGGGATGTCGAGATATCGAAAGGCCTCGGAAACGAGGTAATGGTAGGTCAGCAGATCATCGACACCCCACAGCAGCAAGTCACCAAATGCGGCGTCGTACAAATGGGTGTGGATATCGTAGGCCTGAGTTCGGGCCACTGTTTCTCGGACTCGGGACTCCAATTCAGACGTGGGAAGATCGTTTACGACGTGACTCATGCGGGCTGAAAACTAGAGGAAACAACCGCATTCTTCCAAACAAAATCCACCGAGTGTCGTTTTGAACGGGCGGACGGACGCCAGCATAAAGAACCGCTCCAGCACCCTCCAAGATTAGCTGGCTCTCTGCACTGGCTGCCCGTCCGAACCCTGATCATCGAGCGAATCAACATGATCTTCAGCGATTCTTACCACCGATGTTCCTTTCATGCCGACGATTCGCTCATCCCCTGGTACCCTTGACGTCTAGCTTTACTGCTCGTGAAAATGAACAATTGCGCTACCGCAATAGATCGTATTTGCAGGCAGGTTCCGTGCCAAAATTCCGGCTTTCCGTGATTGATCGATCCTTTCTGCATTCATTGTGCGCACCGAGGCTGCACCATCGTCGAATCGATCGGGCTTTTCTTGTCGCCTCCGCTTTGCTTTACTTCCGCGACGAAACTTTACTGACTGCGCGCATGCCCAATTCAAACAAAAACTGGGGCCTCACCTGGCTCCATACCAGCGGACGAACCGAGCAAATCCCTATGAAACCGGGTTTATTGACCATCGGCCGCGACAAGGAAAACACAGTTCAAATTCCCGATATATCCGTGTCTCGATTTCACGCTGAGTTCAAACTGGAGAACGACGAAGTCTCTGTCGTTGATGTCGGCGCCAAGAACGGCATTCTGGTAAACGGCGTCATGCGATCCGAGGCAGTCCTCCAGACCGACGACGAAGTTGGCATTGGCACAGCGCGTTTTAAGATCACTGCCCGACTGATCGACGCCGCGCGGCTGAAGCCTTCGCTTGATGTCATTCCAGAGGTTGATTTGTTTCAGAAGACCTCGCTTCAGCCGCTCCAACTTCCCACGGGCCCGGCCGAACGGCAGTTGGCCATGCTTTATCATGGGTGTTCATGGCTCGCCTCCGAACTGGCGGAGGAAAAGTTTGCCGAGAATTGCCTGCGCACCATTCGCGAAGGCATGGCCGCCACTGAGGCGCAGTATTATGACGAGAACGGCAAGCTGAAACTCTCGATTTGCGGCGAGGAGGGGAAATCCGGAGTGCGTCTGGCCGGTTACCTCGCCGAGCGATTCAAGAATGTGCCCGAGGCTGTCATTATTTCCGGCGAGGAGATCAAATTTCACCAGAAGAACATCAAGGACTACAATTATCTCGTCGGCACGCTATGCCCCCCAAAGTCGGACCGCGGAACTTATCCGTTTATCGTCCTCATCAAACCGGCCGAATGGAAGGAGTTCACCGTGAAAGATCGCCTGTTGTTGCAGGCCCTTTGCCAACTCTGGCACCGGCGTTCGTTCGCGGCCCAGACCATCAGCAAACTCGATAAGGAGAACAAGAATCTCAAGAGCGCCCGCCCGGCTCCGACATTGATCGGAAAAAGCCCGGCCATGGAAAAACTGAGGGAAGAATGCGCCAAAGCTGCGACAATCAAGTTTACCGTGACCCTCATGGGAGAAACCGGCAGCGGCAAGGAAGTCGCCGCGCATTTCATCCACGACCAGAGCCCGCGCTCGGGCAATCCCTTCGTCAGAGTCAACTGCGCCGCCATTCCCGCCAGCCTGATGGAGAACGAACTCTTCGGGCATGTGAAAGGCGCCTACACGGACGCCAAATCCGATCAACGCGGAAAGTTCGAACTCGCCGACGGCGGCACGCTCTTTCTGGACGAAATCGGCGAACTCCCGATCGATCTCCAATCGAAGCTCCTCCGTGCGCTGGAGTCCGGTGAAATCGAAAAAATCGGAAGCGAAAAGCCCATTCAAGTCGACGTCCGGGTCATTGCCGCCACGAATCGGAATTTGAAGGAAATGTCGGACGCCAAAATGTTTCGCGAAGATCTCTACTTCCGATTAACGCCGTTGATCATTCGAATCCCTCCTCTGCGCGAACATGTGGACGACATTGCAACCCTTGCTCAGAGTTTTCTCGACCAGTTTACCGAGGAGTACGGATCCGCCTCATTTCACATGAATCCAAAGGGTCTCGATGCGCTCGCCAAACACGACTGGCCGGGCAATGTTCGCGAACTCAAGCACGTGATGCAGCGCTGCGCACTCGGAGCCGATGACACCGCGATCGACGAGGCGCTGATCATCGACAAGCTTCAGGATCCGACGCCCTGAGTTTCGTTCCCATCCATTCCGATCTCCCGTTCCACGATGATTAAAATCCAGGACAGCGACCTCTACCTGACGAATCTGCGCACGCGAATGCCGTTCAAATACGGAATCGCGACCATGACTCACATGCCCATGATTTTTGTGCGTGTGCGGCTGGAGATCGACGGCAAGGTTCACACGGGTGTGGCCTCCGACCTTCTCCCCCCGAAGTGGTTCACCAAAGATCCCCTGAAATCGGCCGCTGACGAAATACAGGAGATGTTCGATGTCATCGACGAAGCCCGAGTCTCCGCGATCGGATTGCGCGGGGAAGACGTTTTCACGATTTGGCGGCAACTTTACCACCTTCGGGAAATGACCGCTGAGGCCTGTGACATCCCGCCGCTCCTGGTTCATTTCGGCACGTCTTTGATCGAACGCGCCATGATCGAGGCCTTTTGTCGAGCCAGCGAAAAGTCTTTCGGCCAGCTTGTCCATTCGGGCGGGTTGGGAATTCGCCTGGGCGACATTCATCCTGAACTCGCTGGCGTACAGCCCTCCGACGTCCTGCCAAAGAATCCGCTCCAGCAATTTGTCGCGCGCCATACCGTCGGACTTGCCGATCCACTGACCGATGAGGAAATCCCCGCCTCGGACAGGCTCGCGGACGGCCTCCCTCAGTCTCTCGAAGCCTGTATTCGTCATTACGGCCTGCGGCATTTCAAGATCAAGGTGAACGGGAACCTGGACAGCGATCTGGAACGCTTGAGCCGAATCGCTGAAACCATCAGCGCCACAACGACGGGCGATTTCGCATTCAGTCTCGACGGCAACGAGCAGTTCAAGACCTTGGCTGATTTCCGGGTTTTCTGGGAGGCGGTCCAGGCCCGCGAGCCGCTCCGCAATTTCCTGGAGCGCTTGATTTTTGTCGAACAACCGCTACTGCGCAGCGTGGCGCTCGATCCTGCGGTGAAGGACGCTTTTTCGAACTGGCCGAATCATCCGCCGATCATCATCGACGAATCAGACGCCTCGCTCGAAAGCCTGCCCACCGCGCTGGAACTCGGATACGCGGGAACCAGCCATAAGAACTGCAAGGGCGTCTTCAAAGGAATCATCAATCGCTGCCTGCTGCTTCATCGAGCCGCGGCGGACAAGCAATCTCCTCTACTGATGAGCGGAGAAGATTTGTGCAACATCGGCCCCGTCGCCCTGCTGCAGGACCTCGCAGTCGCGGCTACGCTGGGCATCGAGAGCATTGAACGCAACGGCCATCACTACTGCGCCGGTCTCTCGATGTTTCCTGAATCCGCTCAAAGTGAAATTCTCGCCTGCCATGGCGATCTGTACCAGCCCTCAGAATCCGGCTGGCCGACGTTGAAGATCGTCGATGGGA
>JBLHKZ010000171.1:0-12261 GCA_047618185.1 Limisphaerales bacterium | reverse complement strand
GGGGCCTGCAGAAAGTGGTCCTCGACAAGTCGAAGGACAGCGTTCGCGGCGGGCTTCTCACTCAAGGCGCCATTCTCAAGGTGACCGCCGACGGCACAACAACCTCCCCCGTGATTCGCGGCGTCTTCGTGAACGAGCGCATCCTGGGCCAACACATCCCGCCGCCGCCGCCCGGCGTGCCGGCCATCGAGCCGGACATTCGCGGCGCGGTCTCGATTCGCGACCAGCTCGACAAGCACCGCTCGAATGAGTCCTGCTATTCCTGCCACATCACGATCGATCCGCCCGGATTGGCCCTGGAAAGTTTCGATCCGGTGGGGCGCTGGCGCACGCGGTATGGCCGAGGCAAAGGCGCTAAAGTCGATCCGACTGGCGAAACGCCCGATGGCGAACGCTTCGCCGACATTCTCGCATGGAAGAAAATCTATGCGAAGCGCGGCGACCAGCTGGCCCGCGCCTTCGCGACGCACTTTCTCACCTACTCCACCGGCGCGCCTCTGCGATTCAGCGATCATAAGGCTGTTGAAGACATCGTCGCGAAATCGAAAGATTCCGGCCACGGCGTTCGTTCCATCCTCCATGCTTGCCTCGAAAGCTCGATCTTTCGACGTAAGTAGCGCTATCATTCCATTTCAATCTCCATGAAAAACGTAAACATCAATCTGGGCGCCCGCCTCTCCCGTCGCGCCATGCTGAAATGCGCGGGGGTCTCGCTCTCGCTGCCACTGCTCGACGCCATGACGCCGGCGTTCGCGAAGTCGACGGAATCCGGAAACGCGAAACGATTCGTCGGTGTGAGCCTTGCGCTGGGGCTGCACAATCCCAACCTCGTTCCCGAAACCGGCGGCCGCGATTACAAGCCCTCGCGCTATCTCAAATCTCTGGACGACATCCGCGATGATTTCACCGTGGTTTCCGGATCGTCCCATCCAGGTGTGACCGGCGGCCACACCGCCGAGGGCAGCATCTTTTCCGCCTGTCCGAATCAGCGCGGCACGACCTCGCGCAACACTGTTTCGCTGGATCAGCTGATGGCCAAGCAACTTGGGCACGAAACGCGGTTCCCCTCCCTGGTGCTCTCCACCTCCGGTCAAACCAGCCCCTGCTACACCGAGAACGGCGCCATGATTCCCGCGGAAAGCCGCGCCATGAATCTCTTCACAAAACTATTCGTGGATGACTCTCCGAGGGAGCAGGACCGCCAGGCGGAATTGATCCGTCGCGGCCGGAGCGTGATGGACATCGTCGGAGCCGAGGCCAAGGCGCTGCAGCGCGAAGTCGGCGCCGGCGACCGCGACAAGCTCGACGCCTGGTTCACCAGCGTTCGCGAGCTGGAGCAACGCCTCGTGGCCAACGAGGACTGGATCCGCCGACCCAAGCCAAAAGTTTCGCTGAAAGCGCCGAACCGCATTCCGCGCAACAACGAGGTCGCTGTGGAGAAGATTTTCCTGGATATCGTGCATATGGCGCTGGCCACGGATTCCTCGCGCTTCATCACGCTCCACATCAAAGGCAACGGCGTATCCGATCTGGACGGCGTGGAGGAGAGTTATCACAACCTGAGTCACCATGGACGCAACGACGAGAAGCTTCGTCAACTGGCGGTCGTCGAACAGGGCCTGATCAACGAATGGGGCGATTTCCTACGTAAGTTGAAGGCTGACAATTTGCTCGACGAGACAATGGTCCTGATGACCTCAAACCTCGGCAACGCCTCCGCGCACGACAACAGAAACATGCCCGTGCTCTTTGGCGGCGGCGGCTTCAAGCACGGCCAGCATCTCGCCTTCAACCAGAAGAACAACTACCCCCTGTCGGACCTCTACCTCAGCGCGCTGCGTCGTCTCGGCCTGGAATCGGATCGATTTTCGACCAGCACGAAAGAGATGCGCGGCCTGGAAGCGCGCGGTTGATCGCGTTCGCGAAGGCCCACTCTTACGCCCTCCAAATGACTTCCAAACGCACGATTCTGATTACCGGCGCCGGCAGCGGCATTGGACGGGGGCTCGCTGAGAACCTCGCTCGCGAAGGCCATCTTGTCGTCGTCACCGATCTGGATGAAGCGGCCGCCAAAACCGTGGCCGATCAAATCGCGGAGTATGGCGGCGAGGCGCAGGCCCTCGGGTTGGACGTCGCCAGCGACGCGTCGATCGCCGACGCCCTGACCCGGGTTGCGCGCCCGGTCGACGTCCTGATCAACAACGCCGGCCTCCAGCACGTCGCCCGTCTGGAATCCTTCCCCCAGGACAAATGGGAGCGCCTGATCGACGTGATGTTGAACGGCGCCTGCCGGATGACGCGGGCAGTCCTGCCCGCGATGCGCGAAGCGGGTTGGGGCCGGATCATCAACATGGGCTCGATTCATTCGCTGGTCGCTTCGCCCTACAAGAGCGCCTACGCCGCCGCGAAGCACGGCCTGCTCGGCTTCTCCAAAACAATCGCCCTAGAGACCGCGGACACCGACGTCACCATCAACACCATTTGCCCGTCCTACGTGAAGACGCCACTGGTGGAAAAACAGATAGAAGCCCAGGCGCGCGAACACGATATGGACGAGGAGGCGGTCATCGCGGAAATCATGCTCAAGCCGATGCCCAAGGGAGCGTTCATCACCGTCGAGGAAATCGCGGGGGCCGCGCAATTCTTGATGAGCCCTGCCGCGCGAAACATGACAGGTCAGGAACTCGTTCTCGACGGCGGCTGGACCTGCCGTTGATTTCCAGAATCGAGCCGTCCCAGAGGCATCAGCCTAAGGTGACGGTTTTTCCCGCGACAGCCCGGCTGCGCCTAGCTTTTTCTCGAACCCGGGTGGCCACTGCGTGGTTTCATCCCAGACGGCGCCCTTCACCAGACGAACCTCCAAATTCTCCGCGTCCGTGAAGGTCGCCCCTTCAAGATGCGCCCCCGCGAATTTGACCTCCGCCAGATCGACTTTCTCGAAGCGAACATTTCGGAGGTTTGCCTCGGTGAAATCAGCGAGATTCAGGTCGGCATGAAAAATCTCAGATCCTTCGAGATTCGCCCGGACCAGATTGGCGCCGATGAGATTCGCATAATCGAATTGCGCATCCCGGAGGTCGGAGGTCTGGAGATTCGCGAAATCCAGACTCGCCTCGCTGAATATTGCCCCTTTCAACTCCATCCCGCTAAAATCCATTTTGCGAAGATCCCAGGATGTCAGGTCCACCCCCGCCAGGGACTGTTTCGTCCGGACCAGAAAGTTGAGCGCACGACGACGGGGCGTTCCCTCGCCCGTGTCGCCAGCCCGACTGAGCGTCGCGCGGGCGGACTGAATCCTTTTCTCCCGACGTTCGTCCGCGCCGGACCACCAGAACAAGGCGCCACATAGAAGCAGCGCCGCGCCGGCGCCGTTCAGTATCGAGCGACGCCGAAGCAGGTTGACTGGGCTTGAAGACATGAAGTCGGAAGTTTCAATTCGCGCAGCGTTGAACGGCTTCGCGGCGGTGGAAACTTAGAACCCGGGACGGGGAGCCACAAGGGCAATTCGGCGAGGCGCGGTCGACAGGGCCTGACGGACGCCGGTGAACCGGAGTCCCGAGCATTGCTCGGCGCCTCTGAACCTGGATTTGTAGCGGCCGAAGCGCGGGTCTGTGACCCGCAGTAAACTGGCAATCCGGGCGTGGCTGCGGGTCACAGACCCGCGCTCCGATTTTCCAGGGTTCATGGGGAGCGGTGGGTTTCCCCTGGGTCGATTGTCTTGGCGTCCTGGATCTTGAACTGAACCCGGCGCAAAACCCCTCCAGACAAGCGCCTTGACCCCGTGTTTTAGCTCGTCGATAGTGTGCGCTCTTTTGAATTCGCGGTCCCGAAGCCCTTTTCTGGACAATCTGGTTTTGTCGGTGAAATCCTGCTCCAACCGGCTGAATAGGCCCATGGAAACCGCGTCCAAAACAACCGTCGATGAATATTTTGGACGTGGCGCGACGATCGCGCCCCGCCGCCTGAAAAGTAGCTCGTTATGGATTTTGACTTTAACTGCCCCAATTGCCAGCAACAGCTGACCGTGGATGATTCCGAGGTCGGTTTCTCCGTCGACTGCCCGTCGTGCAGTGACTCGATCCAGATTCCCCAGCCAGCCGCGGCGCCCTTCACCCTGGATCCAGCCCCGCCTCCCATACCGGTGGCGGCGCCCGTCGCGACTGCGGTTGAGACGCCCACAGCCGTTCGCGCTCGTGCGCGCAGAGTCACCTCCGTCGCGGTCGTGGATGAGCCCGAGATTCCGGAGGAGACCTTTGTTCAGCCCATCGAAATCGAAGAGATGGAAGACGGGGATATCGAACTGGCGCGCAAGCTATGTGTTTCGGCGCAGCTGATTCGCGGCGAAGTCGCCAAGGCCATCGTCGGACAGGACGAGGTCATCGAACAAATCCTCATCGCGATCTTCGCGCGCAGCCACTGCCTGCTCGAGGGCGTCCCCGGACTGGCGAAGACCTACATCGTGAAGACGCTCTCCGACGCGATGCAATTGAGCTTTCATCGGGTGCAGTTCACGCCCGATCTGATGCCGGCTGACATCACGGGCACGGACGTGATTCAGGAGGACGATGACGGCCGCCGCAATTTGGTTTTTCTTAAGGGGCCCATTTTCGCGCAGATGATCCTGGCGGATGAGATCAATCGCAGCCCGCCCAAGACGCAGGCCGCGTTGCTGGAGGCAATGCAGGAGCATTCCGTCACTGTTGGCGGCCAGACCTTTCAGCTTCAGGAGCCGTTCTTCGTGCTGGCCACGCAGAATCCCGTCGAGCAGGAGGGCACCTATCCGCTGCCTGAGGCGCAGAAGGATCGCTTCATGTTCCATGTGAGAATGGGCTATCCGCGCCGCGATCAGGAACGGGAGGTCATTCGCCGAACGACGAGCGCCTACAAGCCGGAGATCGAAAAGGCGATCTCGGCCGAGGAAATCGTCCGCTGCCAGGAGATTGTCCGCAAGGTGCCCGTGCCGGAGCACGTGACCGAGTACGTGCTCGATCTGGTCTGCAAAAGCCGGCCCAACGAAGAAGGCGCGGCGCCGTGGGTAAAGGACCTGATCGCGTGGGGCCCGGGACCGCGCGCCTGCCAGCAGCTCGTGCTCGGCGGCAAGGTGCGCGCCGTCCTCAAGGGCCGCCATCACGTGACCATCGACGACATCCTGGCGCTGGCGCATCCCGTCCTGCGACATCGCATCGTGCCCACCTTCACCGCCGAAGCGGAGGGCATCGATGTCGATCACATCGTCGACCGCATTCTTGAATCCACGCCCCGCGGCGACGCCTCCAGCGTGCTTTAGGCGGTCTGATGTCAACAAGTCAAACCACCGCCTCGGAGCCGCTGATTCTGAAATCGACCACGGACAACTGACCCCTCTCTCGCCATGGCCCACCTGACAGATTTCATGACGCCTCTGGAGCTGCAGAAGGTGTCGAATCTACAGGTCGTGGCGCGGCTCGTGGTGGAGGGATTTTTCTCCGGCCTGCACAAGTCGCCGCACAAGGGTTTTAGCATCGAGTTTGCGCAGCACCGCCAATACGTGCAGGGCGATGAAATTCGCCGGCTGGACTGGAAGGTCTTCGGCAAGACGGACCGCTACTACATTCGCGAGTTCGAGGAGGAGACCAATCTCCGCGCGACCATCCTGCTCGATGTCAGCGGCTCCATGTCCTACCAGGGCGACGGCGTTTCGAAGCACCACTACGCGACGCGGCTGGCAGCCTCGCTGGCCTACCTGATGTTGCAGCAGCGCGACAGCGTGGGCCTGGTCACCTTCGACACCAAGGCGCGCTCCTTTTTTCCGCAGCGCTCGGGCGTGCCGCACCTGCGGATGATGTTGAACGAGCTTTCCACGACCGAGCCAGGCGGCGAAACCGAGCTCGGCGCTGTCTTCCAGGCGCTCGCCCCGCGGGTGCATCGACGCGGATTGCTGATCATCATCACGGATTGCTTCGGCGAGGTGAAGGACACCATCAACGCGCTGGCGCAATTCCGGCACGCGAAGCACGAGATCCTGGTGTTTCAGGTTTTGGACAAGGACGAGGTTGAATTTCCCTTCAAGCAGTGGACGCGTTTTGAGTCCGCCGAGCAGGAGGAGGAATTTCGCATGATCGACCCCGCGCATTTCCGGGCCATGTATCTCAAGAATCTGAAGAAATTTCAGAAGGATCTGACCGACGGCTGCAATCGGCACCGGATTGATTTCACCACGATGACGACGGACAGGCCCTACGCCGACGCCCTGGCGCACTACCTGACCCGCCGACAGCGACGCGGATGACCTTTCTGAATTTCATTCTCCTCGGCGGCATGGCTGCGGCGAGCATTCCGATCATCATTCATCTGATCAACCGGAACCGCTTTCGCATCATTTCTTGGGGAGCGATGCACTTGCTCGACGCCGCCCTGAAGGAGAACACCCGCAAACTTCAACTGGAACAACTGCTTCTGCTGCTGGTCCGGATCCTGATTCCTCTGTTGCTGGCGCTCGCCCTGGCGCGCCCCGTGATGAAGGGCATCGAGGCGCTCGTCGGATCGGCCAAGAGTTCGCAGGTCATCCTGCTCGACAACAGTTACTCGATGGAGGCGGGCGGGCGGGCCAACGGCAGCTTCGCCCAGGCCCGCCGCGAAACCTCTGAATTGCTCGACGGCGTCGCCAGTGGCTCCGATGTCGCGATCATGCTGATGGCCGGCGACGGCGGCATGCTGCTCGACCAGCCCACTTTCGACCACGGCAAGCTCTCACGCGAACTGACCGCCATGGACGCCGGCTTTGGCAAGGCCGACGTTCCGACCTCGATGGAGGCGGCCGTCGCGACCATCGCCAAAATGCAGCACCCCTATCGCGAGATCGTCGTGGTCAGTGATTTTCAACAAGTCAGTTGGCCGGAGGAGGAAGCCGGGGAACGCCAGCGGATCATGCAGATCCTCAATGAATCGCCGCTCCCGCCTCGCATCACCTTCATGAAAGTCGGCGCTTCCGACCCCGAGAACGTCAGCGTCGAGTCGCTCGATTTCGCGCGGCTGATCCTCGGCGTCGGCCAGCCCATCAATGTCCGCGCAAACGTCCGCAACTATGGCAATCGCACCTACTCCGCGCTTCAGGTGTATTTCCGCGTCGATGGCGCCGAACGCAAGCGCACCCAAATTTCGCTCGGCCCCAACGAGGAGCAGCAGGTCCTCTTCGTCCACGATTTCGAGACCCCCGGCTCGCATGTGATCGAAGTCTTCGCCGACGCCGACACCCTCTCAGCCGACAACGCCTACTCGGCGAGCATTCCCGTTTGGGACAGCGTTCCCGTGCTGCTCGTCAACGGCGATGACAATCCCCAGCGGCTCGGGGGCGAAACGGATTACCTCGAAGTCGCGCTCCAACCCTTTGGCCTCGCGAAGTCCGACTTGCGCGATCTGATCGAGCCCCGCGTGATCGCCCCCACGGAGCTGAACATCACGGAACTGGACAAGGCGCGCGTGGTCGTGCTGGCCAACGTGAGCGAGCTCAACAACGGCCAGCTCAAGTCGCTCCAGCAATTCGTGCGCGAGGGTGGCGGCCTGATCATTTTTCCCGGCAATCGCATTAACCTGCAATGGCACAACCAGGTGATGAATCAGGTCGACGGCGGCCTGCTGCCGCTGCCCTGGAAAGACCTCGCCGGTTCGATCGAAGATTCGGCCGCCGCGACCAAGATCGTGAGCGGCAACTACACGCACACGGCGCTGGAACTTTTCAACGATCCGCGCAATGGCAATCTCGGCGACGGCGAGATCAACCTCTGGCGCAAATTGGAGCTCCGACCCGGCGACGCCTCGACCACGCTCGTCGCCCGACTCGAAAGCGGCGATCCCTTTCTGGTCGAGAAGAAATACGGCGAAGGCCGAATTCTCCAGTGCGCGACGCCTTGCGACGCGGATTGGAGCAATTTGCCCATGCGCCCTTTCTACCTGCCCCTGATGCAGCAGCTCGTGACCTACCTGGCCTCCACCGCCTATCCCCCGCGCAATGTCGACGTCGGCCAAAGTCTGGCGGCGATTTATCCGAAGGATGCAGCGGGTAAAATCGCGAAGGTCACCGACCCTGCCGGTGAAGTTCACGAGATCACGATCACCAGCAAGGAAGAGCGTGCGCTGGCGGAATTCTCCGAAACCCAGCGGCCCGGCAAATACCTGATGGTGGGGCCGGACCAGGAGGCCCTTCATTTCGTGGTGAACACCTCGCGGGAAGAATCGGATCTTCGGCAATTGGACAGAGCGTCAGTTGAGGCCATGGCCGAGGACCTCGGCGCCGCCTTCGTCGGCTCGGGCAAGGAATACGCCGAGCTGGACGAACATCGCCGCTTCGGCCGCGAAATCTGGCGCCCAATTTTCTGGGCCGTGCTCCTCCTCGTTTTCTTTGAGATCTACCTGCAACAACGCATCGGCGACAAGCGATGATCCGATCTGAATCACCATGGACTTCGATCTGAGATTCCTCGGAGACTGGACGCTGTTTTCGGCCCTGCCGGTCGGGCTGATCCTGTCGTATCTCGCATGGCGATTCTATCGCCGCGAAACGCGCTCCCGCGTCGACTTCCTGTCCTGGTTTCTCCCCTTCGTGCGCGCGTTGATCGTGTTTCTGTTGTTCATGATTCTCACCGGCCCCGTCCTGCACCAGCGCAAGACCGTCGGCGATCTCGCGCGACTGCTGCTCTTCGTCGACGCCTCCCAAAGCATGACCGTGAATGACGAGCAGATGTCGCTGCGGCGCAAGCTGCTCATCGCGCTCGAATTGGGCTGGTTGGAAGAGGGCGTCATCGATCCGGCCCTTCGCGATGCCTCGGCCCGATCCGCGCGCGCCCTCGCCGCAGCCAAGCGCGCCGATGAGAATCCGACTGGCCTCGAGGCCAAAGAGATCGCCGAGGAATTCGCGACCGATCTGGGCGGGACGCTCGAAGCGCTCTCGGAACTTCGAGGCGGAAGTTGGTCGGGTTCCGCCGAGGCCCGCAGACGCATGGAGAATGAACTGGTTGGCCACGCCCGCAAACTGGCCGACCAGAGAATCGGACCTGACGTGCAGGCCTATCTCCGCGAATTAAAAAAACTCGGCCGCACCGCCGAGGAATGGGACAGGCGCGTCCAAACCGCATTCGACGATCACGTCGAAAAACTGGCGGAGTCCGAAAAAGCGCAAATCGACAAGGCGGTGAAGCGCTTCGACGAGATGTCCCGCTGGGAACGCGTTCACTCGCATTTGCTGGAAGGCGAGGAAAGCCTGTTCGCCCGACTCGCCGAGAAGCACCAGGTCGAGATGACGAAGCTCCTGGGCAGCGATTCTGAGGTCGTCTGGGTCCCCAGCGCGAACCAGAACAAGGCGATGGAAAAGCTGGTCGACGCGTTTCAGCCGCTGACAAACAAGTTCAGCACCGATCTCACCAGCGGCCTGAAAGAACGCACCGACGATCTCGGCAGCGAGAACAACGTCGTCGGCGTGCTGATTTCAGACGGCCGGCACAACATGGGCGACTCGCCCGTGAACCTCGCCAAGATTCTCGGCAATCGCGGCACACCGGTTTACACCCTCGGCATCGGGACGCCGCTGCCGCCCGAAGACCTTTCGATTCTTGAAGTCGACGCGCCCGATTCCGTCTTCTACGAGTCCCGCGCCACCGGAACGATTCGCCTCAACGACAACATGCCCTCCGGGCAGCGCTTCACCCTCACGATCGAGCGCGAAGGCCGCATCCTCTGGCAGAAGGAGCTCGTGACAGAACGCAATCCCTCGCGAACCATCGCCTATGATTTCCCCATCAAGAATCTCGTCGGCCGCGAGATCGAGAACCGCGATTCCGATCTGAAGCTGTCCGCCGTCCCGCTCGATTTGGAGGTCAAAGTGACCGAGCTTCCCGGCGAGAAGGACACCTCCAACAACCGTCGCCCGCTGCGCTTCGCCGCCATCACCGAAAAGCCGCGCGCGCTGATTCTCGAAGGACGGCCGCGGTGGGAATTTCGCTATTTGAGAAACGTCTTTGAACGCGACAACTCCTGGGACGTCAACGCGCTGCTGGCCGGCGGCGGCGGCGAGGAAAAACCCTGGCGCCGAGGCAAGGAAAAGGGACAGTTCCCCGACGATCTGGAAACGCTCTACAGCTACCACCTGATCGTCTTCGGCGACGTGCCCATGACCATGTTCCGCCCCAAGGAGCTGCAATGGCTGCGCGACTACGTCGAGAACCGTGGCGGCGGCATCGTGTTCATGGACGGCCGCCGCACGCCCCTCTCGCGCTACAGCCGCACGCCCATCGGCAATCTTTTTCCCGTGGAGTGGATGAAGACCCCGCTCACCGGCCGCAACGTCCAGATGGAATTCACCGCCAGCGACAGCATCTCCGGCCCCGTCAGCCTCGTGTCCGGCGAGGAGCAGAACAAACGCATCTGGTCACAGCTTCCCGGACCGCGCTTCGCCGCCGCCGCCAAGGCGCTGCCCGGCTCCGAAGTCCTGCTGACCGCCAGTTCCGCCGGCCGCTCCGTCGACGCCATGGTCTATCGCCGCCAGGGCGCCGGACAGGTCCTCTACATCGGCCACGACGAATCCTGGCGCTGGCGTTACAACGTCGGCGATTTGTATCACCAGAAATTCTGGAATCAGGTCTCCCGCTGGATCATGGAGCCCTCCTTCCCCGTCGAGGACAAATACGTCGCCCTCGACACCGGCGGACTGATGTACAGCCCCGGCGACATCGCCCGCATCCGCGTCCGCCTGCGCGATCTCGAAGGCCGCCTCATCCTCGACGCCAAAGCCTCCGCCGACATCTACAGCAAAGGCGAAAAAGTCGCCTCCGTCGCCCTGACCGCCGACGCCAATTCCGGCGGCATCTTCCGAGGCGAAACCGCCCCGCTCAAAGAAGGCGATTACGAAGTCAAAGTCAGCGTCGAAGGCCTGCCCGAGAGCGAGATGAAGGCCAAGACCTATTTCACCGTGCAGGCCGAAGGCGGCGGCGAAATGGCCGACCTCAGCGCCAATGAGGAACTTCTCCGCGAAGTCGCCCGCCATTCCGGAGGCCAGTTCTTTCGCGAGGAGGAAATCAGCCAACTCGCCGATAAGCTCAAGCCCCTCAGCAAAGGCCGCATCGTGGAAAGCGACCTCCTCCTCTGGCAAAGCTACTGGTGGTTCATCCCCATCGTCCTGCTGCTAACCCTGGAATGGGCGCTGAGGAAACGCGCCGGGATGCTGTGAGGGCTGGGGCGCCCGCCCCGGTAGGGCATTGCTGCGCCAATGCCTCGTCCCCGCGAGCCCTGATCAGTGTCCCAATAGGCCGCCACTCCCTCCTTCCTCTTTCACAAATCGTCCAAAGGACTCCGCACCCCCTCGCCGCCCTGTTGCAACACATGCGTGTAAATCATCGTTGTCGCGACGTCCTTGTGCCCAAGCAAAGCCTGGATGGTCCGGATATCCGTCCCCCGCGCCAGCAGATGCGTTGCGAACGAATGCCTGAATGTATGCGCCGAAACCCGTTTTACGATTCCGGCGCGCGAAACAGCCGCCTTGATCGCCTTGTTCACGACGCTCGCATCGATGTGGTGTCGTCGCTTCGTCCCGCTTCGAGGATCGACCGAAATGCCCCGCGCCGGAAACACCCATTGCCAACCCCATTCCTTCGCCGCATTGGGATACTTCCGAGCCAGCGCATGAGGCAGATAAACCTCGCCGTATCCCGCCTCCAAATCACCGCGATGAATCGCCTTCACTCGTTTCAAATGCTCCTCAAGCCCGCCAATTACGCTCGCCGCAAAGGTCGTCACCCGATCCTTTGCCCCCTTTCCTGAGCGCACCGTGATCTGCTTCATGCCAAAATCCACTTCCTGAACCCGCAGCCTCATAGCCTCCGTGATCCGCAACCCGCTCCCATACAAGATCTTGACCGCCAACTGCGGAGTCCCCTCCATCAATGTGACAATCCGCCTGACCTCATCCTGCGTCAAAACCACCGGAACATGGCGACTCTCCCCCGCCCGCAGCGCGTCGATTCGCTCATCCAGGGAAATTCGCAAGACTCGCTTGTACAAAAACACCAATGCGTTCATTGCCTGATTCTGCGTGGACGCCGCAATCTTGCCCTCCACCGCCAAATGCGTCAAAAACGCCTCAATCTTCGCGCTTCCGCCCTCCAAATCCGCCCGACTGCGCATCCCGTGATGCTTCACGTATCGTCGAATCCAGTCCACGTACGCCCGCTCCGTATGCAAGCTGTAATGCCCCACTCGCATGACATCGCGCACCTCATCCAAAAGTTTCTTTTC
>JBLHKZ010000170.1:0-12323 GCA_047618185.1 Limisphaerales bacterium | reverse complement strand
GCCGCCACTCTCCAGGCCGACACCTGGAATCAATTCCGCGGCCCCTCCGGCGACGGTCACGCGCAGGCCAAAAACATCCCGCTTAAATGGAGCCAGACCGAGAACATCGCCTGGAAACAAAAACTCCCGGGCAATGGCTGGTCCTCCCCCGTCCTGCACAACGACCGACTTTATCTCACCACCGCCGTGACGCGCGGCGACTCAACCCCGCCCGCCCTCTCATTACACGTCCTCTGCGTGGACGCCAAAACCGGCAAAATCGTCTGGAACAAGGAAGTCTTCCGGCCCAACAGCTCGCGTGTACAGAAGCAGCACAAGAAAAACAGCTACGCCAGCCCCACGCCGTTCATCGAGGACAATCGTATCTACGCGCACTTCAGCCACATGGGCACTGCCTGCCTCGATCTCAGTGGCAAGATCGTGTGGAAGAACGACTCCTTCAATTACAAGCCCGTGCATGGCACCGGAGGCTCACCTGTCGTCGTTGGAAACATTCTCTTCTTCAGCTGCGACGCCGTCTCCAATCCCTTCGTCGTCGCGCTCGACAAGAAGACCGGCAAGCTGCGCTGGCGCAAGAATCGCAATATCGAGGTCAGTCGCACCTTTTCCTTCAGCACGGCGACCGCCATTCGCGTCAACGGCCAGACCCAGATCGTCAGCCCCGGCAGCGGCGCTGTCATCGCCTACGACCCGGCCGATGGCTCAGAAATCTGGAAAGTCCGCTACGGCCAGGGATATTCCGTCGTGCCCAGGCCCGTCTACGCCCACGGCCTCGTCTACGTCTGCAGCGGATTCAATCAGGCCGTCCTCCACGCCATCGATCCGACCGGCAAAGGCGACGTCACCGAGACCCACGTCAAATGGAAGCACAACAAGAATGTCCCCAAGTCCGCCTCCATCCTGGTCGTCGGCGATGAAATCTTCATGACGGCCGACAAGACCTTCGTCTCCTGCATCGACGCGAAAACCGGCAAGATTCACTATCAGGAACGCGTGCAAGGCGGATTCTCGGCCTCTCCCACCTTCGCCGCCGGCCGGATCTACATCACGGACGAGGAAGGCAAAACCACCGTTCTCGCGCCCGGCAAGGAATTCAAGATCCTCGCGGAAAGCGATCTCAACGAAAAGACGCTCGCTTCTTTCGCCGTGACCGATGGCGCGATATTCTTCCGCTCGCAGGAAGCCCTGTATCGAATCGGGATGTAAGGGCTCAAGGGGACTCCCAAGATCCCGGGAGCTATCTTTCACGGAGCGCGACTGTGTCGTCCCGACCAGTCGCGCTCCAATCTTCCACTGCTTGACTCCCGCTGCGTATTCTCATTCTCTTCCGAGCCAAGCTCATGCCCGACTCACGCCCCAACATCATTTTCATCATCACCGACCAGCAGCGCTTCGACACAATCCGCGCGCTGGGCGCCGACCACATGGACACGCCGAATCTCGATCGGCTTGTCAATGAGGGCGTCACCTTCACCAACTGCCACATCACCGCCGCCTCCTGCGCGCCGGCGCGCGCCAGCCTGTTCACCGGCTACTACCCCCACACGACCGGCATCCTGAAAAATTCCGACACCTGGCGACATTCCTGGATCGAGCTCCTCAACGCCGGCGGCTACCACTGCACCAACATCGGCAAAATGCACACCTGGCCCTTCGAAACCTCCATGGGCTTCGACGAACGCTACGTGGTGGAAAACAAGGACCGTTACCTCGAAGGCCGCTACTACTTTGACGAATGGGACAAGGCCCTGCGCGCCCGCGGCCTGATCAAGCAGCAGCGCGAGCTCTATCGCCAACTGCCCGACTACCGCGACCGCCTCGGCGCCTTTGAATGGAAGCTGGACGAGGACATGCACCCCGATGTGTTTGTTGGAGACATGGCAACCTGGTGGATCAAGAACCACCCGAAGACCGAGCCGCTCTTTCTGGAAGTCGGTTTCCCCGGGCCGCACCCGCCCTACGATCCGATCCCCCGCTACGCTGAGCCCTACCTCGCCAAGGATCTGCCCCTGCTCGAAGTCAGCGAGGAGGAACTCGAAAACCAGCCCGCAGCCTTCAAGGAAATGCGCGTCCACAACACCGAGGTCGATCACGACTCAGTCGTGCTCGCGCTCAACCCGACACCCGAACAGCGCCATCGCCAACGCGCCTACTACCTCGCCAATGTCACCATGATCGACGAGAAGGTCGGCGAGATCATCGACGCGCTCGAATCCCAGGGCTATCTGGAGAATTCCATCGTCATCTTCACCTCCGACCATGGCGACTGCCTGACTGACCACGGCCACAGCCAGAAGTGGACGATGTACGACACCATCACCCGCATGCCGACCATCGTCTGGGCGCCTGGCAAATTCGGCGAAGCGCGTCAGATCGACGGCCTCTGCCAGCAAATGGATCTCGGCCCCACAATTCTTGAACTCGCCGGCTGCGACATTCCCAAATCCATCGAAGCCAAATCCCTCCTACCCGCGCTGAACGGCGAAGACTGGAAGCCCCGCGAGCACGTCTACGCCGAGCAGTCCAAAGACGGCAACTTCACCGGCTGCGATTTCATGACCATGGTCCGCGACCGCGACTGGAAGCTCGTGCATTTCCTCGACCAGCCCGACGGCCAACTCTTCGATCTCAACGCCGACCCCGATGAAGTGAACAATCTCTGGACCTCTCCAGATCACGCCGACAAGAAAGCAGAGCTCCTCGCCAACCTACGAGAATGGCGAATCCGCAGCGGCCTGAATACAAAGGAATGGTCGAAAGACTGGCGGTAGGAAAAGGGAGCCGCAAGACTCCAAAGAACGCGGTAGGGATGCGTTCCCGCCTTTGGAACCACCGACACGCTAATACGCAGAATACCCCGGCGCCCATTCCCCCGACGCCGTCGCGCAATCGTAAAGAAATCCTCCGACCGGATGCCCGGCCAGCGAGAAGATCACGGCGACCAGGTGCAACGCCGTCGGGATCAACGTGGTGATCAGCATCATGGTGACCATTAACCCGCCCGTCCAGGGCGCCTACGCCCGCGACTACGCCTACGAGTGAACGGTCTCGTCTGTGGGACATTTTAAATAATCGAAACTCGACGCAAAAAAAGATCCCGATCGACAAAATTAGCAGGAGCCGCTTCCACCATTCCGGCCAGACCGGCATAAGCTCTTCACCTGCCAATTCCCCGGAGGCGCCAAAAGTCGCGATCGCCGCCAGCAGCGGCCAGATGGATTTCAACACTTCCGTGATTCAACTCGAACAAGCGCAGGGTAGATTGTCAAAAGCTCCGCCGCAATCCTCCAACGTTCGCAAGTCCGACTTCAAAGCAACCTGGTTGCAAGAAGAGCCAGCCTTAGTGAAAAAGCCCGTAGTCCGAAGGAAGCGTAAACCCGGTGGGGCGAGAGTCCCCGCGAGCCCATATCGAAGTCCCGGAGGGACGCCAGCGGCGTTCGCTCTTTCAGAGCTCTGGAATGGGCTCGCGAGGACTCTCGCCCCACCGCCTTTTGACTTCCTTCGGTGGAGCAGGCCATCTCCCAATACGAACGCGCGCCGTAAACAACACAGCCGACAAAGATGTTTTATGAAAATTCCAGAATCAATTAGCCTCCGCCCGTGCCAGACGATTCGGAACAACCCGCGCCAACATCAGTCTCCAGCGTTTCCAGCGAATCATCGACCAACCCCAGCTCCGACGCCCCGTCCGGCATCCGCACGGCGCCTACCTCCTTCAAAGGCATCCTCAAGGAACTCGGCCCCGGCCTGATCGTCGCGGGCGCAGTCGTCGGCTCGGGCGAACTCATCGCCACCACCGCCACGGGCGCCGAGGCGGGATTCTTCTTCCTCTGGCTGATTCTCATTGGCTGCACGATCAAGGTCTTCGCGCAGGTCGAGATCGCGCGCTTCGCGATCTGCACCGGCAAGACCTCGCTGGAAGGCATGTCAGAAATGCCCGGCCCGCGCATCGGCCCCGTCAATTGGGCGCTCTGGTTCTGGCTGCTCACCATCACCGTCACCACCGGCCAACTCGGCGGCATTGTCGGCGGAGTGGGGCAGGCCTTATCGATCAGCGTCCCGCTCACCCAATCCGGCGAGGAATACAACGAGGCCGTCGACAAGCGGGCAGGGTTAATCGTCGAACTGCACCAGGAGCAGAAGAATGCCAATCTGATTCCCGGCACGAGCCTCGACATCATCCCAGGCGACACCCCGCGCATCGCCGCGATCAAGGCTGAACTGCGCTTCTACGACGGTTTCCAGGTCGCCAACTCCACGCCCCAACCCGGCGAGATCGAGCGTCTCAAACCGCGCTCCCACGACCATCTGATCTGGGCGGGAATCGTCGCGATCATCTCCTCGTTTCTGCTCGTCCGGGGGGGCTATCGTTTCATTCAGAACTTCTCGACCTTCATGGTCGCGGGCTTCACGCTGATGACCCTGCTCAACGTCATCCTGCTCCAGATGAATCCCGCCTATGCGATCACCCCCGGGGAGCTGATGTCCGGCCTCAGTTTCCAACTTCCGCCCCGGACGGAGAATGTGTTTCCCATCGCCACCGCGCTGGCGACCTTCGGCATCATCGGCGTCGCCGCCGGTGAACTCGTCTTTTATCCCTACTGGTGCCTCGAAAAAGGCTACGCGAAATTCGTCGGCCCCAACGACGGTTCCGAGGAATGGGCGACCCGCGCCAGAGGCTGGCTCAAGGTGCTTCGCTGGGACGCCTTCGGATCGATGGTCGTCTACACGATTTCCACAGTCGCCTTCTACCTGCTCGGCGCGGCCATTCTCAATCGCCTCGGCCTCGCGCCCAAAGAGACCGAGATGATCCGCACCCTGGCCGTAATGTACGAACCGGTGTTCGGCCCAACCGCGCAATGGCTTTTCCTCTTTGGCGCCGTGGCCGTGCTCTACTCGACCTTCTTCGTCACCAACGCGAGCAAGGCGCGCATGTGCACGGACGCGCTGCGCCTGTTCAAGTGGCGGCCCGACACGGACGAATCGAAGCGCAAATGGCTGCGCCTGTTCAGCGCGGCATTCCCCCTCGCCTGCTTCGCGGTCTACGTCTTGTTCCCGCATCCCACGAAACTGGTGCTCGCGGGCGGGGTGATGCAATCCATCCTGCTGCCGGTCATGGCGGCTGCGGCGGTCTGGTTCCGCTACAAACGCTGCGATCCGAAACTGATGCCCGGCCGCAAATGGGATGCCCTGCTCTGGATCTCGGCCATCGGCATGCTGATCGCCGGACTCTGGATGGCGCTGATCAAGTTGTTCCCGGGATTGAAGGCGCTGGGGTGACCAGAAATTCAGGGTTGAAAAACCGGCGGACTTCGCGGCAATCTCTCGCTCCTTAATCAAACGAACCGTAAGCAAACTCCTTTAAGTAACGATTTATCATGGCCCTTAGACTTGGCGACCAAGCCCCCAATTTCACCGCCGAAACCACCGAAGGCGAAATCACCTGGCACGACTATCTCGGCGACGGCTGGGGCGTGCTGTTTTCCCACCCGGCGGATTACACCCCCGTTTGCACGACCGAGCTCGGCATGGCGCAGAAACTCAAACCCGAGTTCACCGCGCGCAACGTCAAGTTCGCCGCCGTCAGTGTCGATCCCCTCGAGGATCACAAGGGCTGGATCAAGGACATCAACGAGACTCAGGGCTGCGAGGTCGACTACCCGATCATTGCCGATCCCGAACGCAAGGTCGCCGAAGCCTACGACATGATCCACCCGAACGCCGACGCCACCGCGACGGTCCGCTCGGTCTTCATCGTCGGCCCGGACAAGGCGATCAAGCTGATCATCACCTACCCGGCCTCCACAGGACGCAACTTCGCCGAAATCCTGCGCGTGATCGACTCGCTCCAGCTTACGGCCGTGCACAAGGTCGCCACGCCCGTGAACTGGGAAGACGGCCAGGATTGCATCGTGGTCCCCGCGCTCTCGGACGAGCAGGCCACCGAGCTGTTCCCGAAGGGTTTTACCAAGATCAAGCCCTACCTGCGCACGACGCCGCAGCCGAACAAGTAGTTGAGGGTTGAGAGTGGGTTTGAGTTGAGAGTCGTCGGATTCCAGCTCAAAAGCGCAACTCTCCTCGATTTTATTTCCAACCGACCAAACCAACACTAAAGCCCCGTTCGATTCGTCGAGCGGGGCTTTTCTTTTCAGAAGTGTTTCCGTTCGAACTCACTCATCGCGCCGACAAGAACGTCTGCCCTTCCCCCCCCTTCGCCAGGATCGGCGCCTTGGTCTGATTGAGCAGTCGCTGCGCCTCTTTTAGCAGAAACGCCGTGTCTTCGAACGGCTGGTAACTGATGTCCTGCCAGCGAATCATCCCCTCCTCATCGATCAGGAACGTTCCGTGCAGCGGCATATTCTCGAAATCGTCGAAAGCGCGATAGGCCTTGAAGATCTTCATCGACCGGTCCGAAAGCAACGGGAACGGATAACCGCCCTCGATGCCGCTGGTGGTGAGCGATTTGTTGAGGCCCTCGGCGGTGTCGAGGCTGATGGCGACCAGCGAGATGCCCGCCGCTTCAAAATCCTGGGTCACCGGCGAGAAGGCTTTGAGCTGCTCGATGCAGTGCAGGCAGCCATCGCCGAGATAGAAAATCACGAGCACGGGCTTGCCTTCGTAATCCTTGAGCGTGATCTCATTTCCATTCACGTCGGGGAGCTTCCACTTCGGCGCCGGCGAGGGCTCCCAGTGAATCGGCCCCAACGACGCCAACCTCGGTCGCTTGCCGACATCGTCCCGCTTCTTTGCCTTGATCCGCCAATCGGAGCCAAAGCCCAGGTCGTCGGCGATCGGGCGCAAGCGCTGGAAGACATCCAGGTGCAGATCGATGCCGGCCGAAATCTTGCGTAAGGCGAGAAACTTCCGGCAAGCATTCTCGTAATCCTCAATCTGAAAAAGAATCTCCGCGCAATTGGCGAGCGGCAGGACCTGGTTTTCGACCTTCTCAGTCGCCTTGTTCGCCAGCTCAGCCGCCTTTTTCCTGTCGCCCAGCGCCAGATGAATCCGGGCCTGTCGAAGCTTCGGCGCGCTGCCAATCTTCGAAGCCAGCTTCTTCGCTCCTTCCTTGTCGCCCCGTGAAAGCGCGTCGTGAACCCGCAGCTCAGCAAGCGCTTCATTGACCGCATCCACTTTTCGTTTTGCCGCCCCGCGCGCCTTGCCCTTCGCCTTGCCGATGTCCTTCTTGCTCTTCTTCTCCTTCTCAGCCTTTTTCACCGCTTCGGCGATGTCCTTGTCGCGCGCCTTCTCTCGCTTGGCGAGAAGCCCCTCGAGCGTCGGGATCTGCGCGCGCGCCTCGTCGAATCGCCCCTGGTTGAAATAGGCCAACCCCAGCAGGTGTGTCCGCTTGACCGTGTCGTCCTCGTTTTCGATCGGGCTCAGGTAAACCGTGTCGCTGAGGCCGATCAATTGCGTCCAGAGCTCATAATTGACCAGGGTGTCCATCAGACGATTGCGCCCATAGTTCGCGCTCCTTTGTTTGGAAGGGCTATTGTATTTCGGATGCTGCGGCAACTCCGTCATGTTCTTCGCCAAAGCGATCGCGTCGTGCGCGCGGCCGATAAAATTCAGATTGCGAATCATCCATTCGTTGTTGTGCGCGAAGTTGTGGATCTGATCGGGCATCACTCCGTCACGCATCATGTGCGCATGGTCGACGCGGGCCGATGCCTCCTGCTGCCAGACCGCGTCTCGATACCGTTTCAATTTCGAAAAAATATGCCCGGGCATATGCCACATATGCGCGATGCCCGGTGACGCCTGCCCCGCTTTTATCGCGGAATTCAACGCTGTCGCCGCATTCTTGCTGTCCCAGAGATGAATCCGATAATGATGGCACGGATGCATGGGCTCCGCCGCCAGAACTTCCTGCAACAATCCCTCCACCTTGCTGTAGTCCTTGATCGGCCAGCCCTTGCTGCGATTGAGCCAATACTGCACAGCCAGAAACGCCTTTGGCTCCAGGTCATCAGGAAACTCCTTCATCATCGCTTCGAGCGCCTTGACCAGATCGCCGCGCTTGTCCTTGTCCTTTTTCTTGTCGTCCGCGAGATAGGCGGCAAGAGCGTCGATCCACATCGCCTCTTTCTTCGTGACGCCCTCCTTGCGTTTCACCGCCTCCTCAATGAATTCACGCGATCGCTCCTCGTTCTTCAAGTTGGCCATGGCCATGCCCCAATAGTTCATCGCGCAATCCTTATCGAGCGCCGCAGCCTGACGAAATGAACGCTCCGCCTCGAAATACCAGAATCCATGCAACTGCCCGACGCCCTGCTCAAAGAACTTTTGCGCATTGTGAGACTCGGTGGTGACTTTGAAATCGACCTTGCCCGTTCCGTCGATCAGATAGGCGGCCTGACGCGGCCCTTCATTGAAGGCTTCGCCATGGGAGGAATGCCCCGCCAGCGGACCCGTTTCATCAATGTCCTGAGCGGCCAGCGAAAATGCCAGAGCCGAAAGGAGCGAGAGTGTTGTTAAAATCTTCATTTTCAATATGGCGAAGCCGCGACACGTTCGCGCACCTCAAATGTGGAATCACGATGCTCACCATAGCCCGGGGGATTCAGCAAGCTGGATTATGGACGATCCCTCAGCGCAACGCGCGGCTTGCGTCCCGATTTGCCGCAATGTTAGCTGGGGACATGAGCGATTACTCACGCAAGTTCGACCGGCTGATCGACAGGTATTTCAAGACGCGGCTGAGGGACAATCCCCTGGAGGCTGCCTACGCGGGACTGACTTCCGGCGAGGGGCAACTGGGCGCCGCCACGAAGGCCCATGTCAAACAGCGCGAATTGGCGCGCCAGACCGCGCTCAGGGAACTTGACTCAATTTCGCCAGGAGATCTTTCCAACGAGCAACAACTGGACCGCCTCGCCTTCCGCAGCTCCCTTGTCCGTGGTTGTGAAGACCATGAGTGGGGGCGCGCCCGCAAGGATCCCGACGCCCTCGACCGCGTTCTGAATATTCTCCTGCACGAACTTCAGCGCGGCAAAGATGAGCCGCGCCACGCCGCTCGAAATATTCGCTCGCTGCTCGCCGAAACACCCGCGCATCTCAAAGATGCCGCCAGTCTGATCGATCGCCCCGAGCGCGTCTGGGTCCGCATCATGAAACAAACCGTCGCCGGAGCCGGATCGCTCTTCGACGCGGTGGCCGCCTGCCTCAAAGCGAATGAAGCCCGCCGTTCCGACGCCAGGGCGGTCGCCAACGCGCGGGCCGCGTTTGATCGATACTCTAAATCGATACTCGCAAAAAAGCCTTCGCCCGCCGGTTCGTTTTGCATCGGGCCTGAGCGACTCCAACGCCGCATCCGCGACGACCTCGGACTGGACTACACCCTCGGTGAAATCGAATCGCTCGCCTGGGCCGAAGTGAAGCGCGTCAAAGCCCTGATGAAGACCGCCTGTGCGGAGACCGGAGCCGGCGTCGCCCCCGAGAAATTCATCGCTCGCGAACGGGCGGATTGGCAGCCGCCGAAGGACCTGCTGGCTCACTATAAAAAGGAGACCAAACGAATTGCCCGCGCCTTTCGTTCGGCCAAAGCCATGACATTCCCCAAGGGCGAATCGCTGAAAGTCCGGCTCGTGCCAGAGTTCATGCGACATCTCTTTCCCCTCGCCGCCTATTCCGCGCCAGGGCCGTTCGCAAAGAAACAGGAAGGCAGCTTCTGGGTAAACGATCTCGGTCTGACCAAAACGACTGAAACGGAGAAACGCGCGGAACGGCAGCAGCATTTCGGAGTCAGTCTGACCGCGGCCCACGAGGCCTACCCCGGCCATCATCTCCAGTTCGCCCTCGCCAACCAGCATCCGCGAAAATGGCGTCGCATGTTCGCCCACGCCGTCTTCTACGAAGGCTGGACGCTCTGGTGCGAACACATGATCATCGAACTCGGCGTCGAAACCTCCCCCGCGATGAGGCTTCAGCAATTGCACGACGCCCTCTGGCGCTGCCACCGCATCCTCGTCGATCTCTACCTCCACAACGGCAAATACAGCTACAAGCAGGCCGTCGATCACATGGTCAAATATCTCGGCATGACCAAGGCGCGCGCCGAAGCCGACGTCAACTGGTATACCCAATATCCCTCAGTGCCGATGAGCTACTGGCTCGGCCGCCTGGAGAACGAGCGACTAAAAACACGACTCGTCGACGGGCGCGGCTGGACCCTGAAGCAATTCAACGATTGGCTCCTGAGCTTTGGAACCATTCCTCAAAGCTGGATCGAGAAATACGGTTTGGATTAACCGCTGACACCAATCCTTTTAACCACGGATGGACACAGATGAACACGGATAGGATATGAATGGGACAAGACTTGAACAGGAGCCGACAGGCGTTCTTCAGTATCTGTGTTCATCCGTGTCCATCTGTGGTTTAGAAAGGGAATTACCGTGAATCGCCGAAGTTTCCCATACGCAACAGCGGCATGCGCCCTGGCTGCCTTCGTTGCAATTTCTGACGGGCACGCCGCCTCCACGCTTCTCAACGAAAACTTCGAATCCCATGCCGCAGGAGAACCTCCAACGGTCTGGACAGCCTTTCACGCCGACGCGAAACCCAAAGCGGTCGTCGCGGCCAACGCCAGTAACAAGGCGCTTCTCGTCCAGCGCTCCGAACAAAACGGCTGGGTCGCCCTGAGCAAGCGATTCACTTCGCCGGCCGACCGCATCCAGATCGAATTCGACTTCGCCTTTTCCACGAGCAAGGGGCGCACGCTCAACCTCTGGACGCACGAGCCCCACGGCAAGGACGCCAGCCAGTTCAACCTTTGCATCCAAGGAGGCCGACTCATGCAGTTCGAAGGTGAGACGAGATCGTGGGAACCGATCACGCGCGCGGTGAGATCTTCAGCCAACCGCAACTCCCCGGTCTGGCATCGTCTGCGCGTCATCGCCGACAGACGCAAGGAGGGCATCGACTACTGGATTTCTAAGCCAGGCTCCCGTGAACTGCCTGGCAAGCCCACCGCCACAATGCGAACCTACCGAACCGGTTTGCCCTTCGGCGCGATCGACATCGTCTCCGGTCGCCGCATCGCCAACGACGCATGGTATTTGATCGACAACCTCGTCATCACCGCTGGTGACGACCTGCCCGCCCCGCACGAACCCGCCGAGCCAGTCGGCGCCTACGCACTCTGGGAAGGGCCCTGGCCGTCCGACCCCACCCAGATTCCCGAACCGGCCGGCTTGACCCATTCCACGATCCATCGCCCTGTGGATAACGGCTACAAATTCCTCCACGGAGCCGCCCTCATTCACCACAAGGGAACTCTGTTCGCCAACTGGGCCAACAGCCCGACCAATGAAAACGGCCCCGAAGAAACACTTCAGGGACGTCGCTCGACCGACCACGCAAAGACCTGGTCCAACCTCGAAGTCGTTGGGCCAGGATTCAATACCCTCGAACGCCACAGCCACGGTGTTTACCATTCGCACAAGGGAACACTTTGGACCTTCAGCAGCCGCTTCGGCATCGGAACCAAAGGCAACAAATTCGACGGTCTTCAGGCAGAAGCCTTCGTCCTGGACGAGCAAACGGATCGTTGGATTTCACGCGGCATCGCCATGACCAATTGCTGGCCCTACGACGAACCCGTGCTCATGAAAAACGGGAACTGGATCACCGGCGGCCAGGACAAGGACGGCCTGCCCGTAGTCGCCATCAGCCGGGGCGAGAATTTCACGAAATGGGATTCCGTTCTCATTCCAGTGGCCAACGGGCTTTCACCCAGCTTTGCGGAAACCACCGTCCTCGATGTCGACAATCAGATCGTCGCGGTGATTCGCGGCGGCAAAGGCGCGGCCTGGGTCTCGACCAGCGACGACTTCGGCCGGACATGGACGCCGACCCGTCCCAGCAACTACCGCATGCCCCGCGCCAAGGCCTACTTCGGCCGACTCAGCACGGGTCAGATCTACCTCGTCGCCAATCACACCAACCGCGACACCCTCGTCGTGGCCGTCGGCAAACCCGGCGCGACAAAGCTCAGCCAGATGTGGCGCATTCGCCACGGCAAGTCCGTCCCGCCTCGATTCCCCGGCCACGCCAAGGGCAAACAATGGTCCTACCCCTACGCGCACGAACACGCCGGAAAACTGTATGTGGTCTACTCCATCGGCAAAGAAGACTGCGGCCTGTCCGTAATTCCGGTCGAAAGTTTGAACGCGAATTAGAGTTCGAATGAAACCGAGACCAATATTCTCAAAACCTCCAGAGTCACGGGAGAACCCATTGCTCTCGACAGGGATGTTTCACAAGCATTGCGAGAAACGGTTCAAGTTCGTCGGGATGTAATCCGGCTTCAAGAATTGGATCGA
>JBLHKZ010000169.1:0-12324 GCA_047618185.1 Limisphaerales bacterium | reverse complement strand
TTTTTTCGACCCAGCTCGCCAGCCTCCGCCGTGGATGTAAATCATCACAGGCGCGGGCTCCTGGGACTTCGCCTGATAGACGTCGAGGATCTGAGACTTGTGCTCGTCGTCGTAGGCGACGTCTTTGAAATCCGGTTTTGCGGCATGCGCGGCACAGGCGAGGAGGGAGACAACAAGAGAGCGGATGACGAGATTCTTCATGAGGTGGAGGATACGCATTTCAGCAGTGCAGGGGCAAAACAAAGAACCGCCATACAACGGATCTCGCTTGAAGCTTGGAAAGACTCACTTTGCCGGCGCTACCGGCGCGTCAGCAGTCGCAGCGGACGGATGGATTCCTGCCCAAAGACCTTTGGAGAATTTAGCCGTGCAAGATTTCCCCTGACGGCTGATCCTTGCAGCATGATTACGAGACTCGTTGTTCTTTTTGTTTTCTCCCTTTTCATAGGAAGCGTCAGCGCCGCGGCAAAGCCGCCATTGGATCAAACGTCACGTTTGCCCAATATTATTCTGCTCATGGGCGACGATCATGGCTGGGAGGAAACGGGCTACAATGGCCATCCTCAGTTGAAGACGCCCGTCCTCGATGAAATGGCTGCGACTGGGTTGCGGCTGGATCATTTTTATTCCGGCCATCCGAGTTGTTCGCCCACGCGTGGCAGCGTGCTTACCGGACGTCATCCGAATCGCTATGGGACCTTCACGCCGAATTGGTCGCTCCGGCCGGAGGAGATCAGCATTGCGCACGTGCTTCGCAAGGCCGGTTATGCGACCGGGCATTTTGGCAAGTGGCATGTGGGGCCGGTGAAGGCCGACTCACCGACGAGCCCGGGCGCCATGGGTTTTGACGAATGGGTCTCGCACGACAATTTCTTCGAGCTGGATCCGACCTTGTCGCGCAATGGCGGACCGCCCGAGCGCTTCGAGGGCGAAAGTTCGGCGGTCGTCGTTTCCGAGTCGATCGCCTTTATCGGCAAGGCAAAGCGAAGTAAGAAACCCTTTCTCTCGGTGGTCTGGTTCGGCTCGCCGCATGAGCCCTACAGCGGTTTGAAACAGGACCTCGCCCTGTATGACGACCTGCCTGAGGCTTATGCGAAGAAAATGGTTTCGCTGACTTCGAACGAAACTGGCGGCCGGGTGAAGCGACCGCTGCGCGATGTTCTGCGCGAACGTTACGCCGAGATCACGGCGATGGATCGCGCGATCGGAATGCTGCGGCGATACCTCAAGAAAGAGGGGCTGCGGGAGAATACCCTGATCTGGTATTGCGGCGACAACGGCACTCCCTCAAGCGGCATCGTGGTTTCTCCTTTTCGGGGCATGAAGGGAAAGATGTATGAAGGCGGCATCCGCGTGCCTGGCGTCATTGAATGGCCGGCCCGAATCACAAAGCCGCGCTTCTCGAAAGTCAACGCGGTCACCAGCGACATGCTGCCCACGCTGTGCGCGCTCGTGGGACAGCCCTTGCCCAAGCGTCCGATCGACGGCGTCAACCTACTGCCGCTGCTCGACGGCAAGATGACCCAGCGGCCGCGCCCGATTTTCTTCTGGGCCTACAACACCCGCAACGCGACGGCCGGGAACCCGAAGCCCTACATCGACCCGAAGCTCCAGCAGGGAACGACGCCGTTGGTCAAACTGATGAGGGGCATCGCGACCCGTAATTTTGTAAATTTCCACCATCCGGTGATTACGGAGGCGGACTACTCAGGCGCGCGCGTTGTGCTCGATAATCGCTACAAGCTGGTCGTGGAAGGTTCGAAAGGAAACGCGAAGGAATTGTTCGATCTTCGCGAAGACCCGGCGGAGACGACCAACCTGATCGAAGCCAAACCCAGAGTCGCCGCAAAACTGGAGAAGCGATTGCGCGAGTGGCAGGAGTCGACGCTCAACAGCCTGACCGGCGCGGACTATAAGTAAGGGACGGAAAGGGCGTCGAAGTTGACGCGAGTTGGGTGGCTTCCCGGGAGCGCGCGCGGCCGGGCTTTCAGCCCGAAAACCAGACGTTCGTCGGCCAAATCGAGTTTGTTTTGGGGCGATAAGTTGTTGTCAAACGTGATTCGGCGCACGGCGGTCCGTCGAGGTTTTCTGAAATTATTGCCGCTGATTTTCCCAATAGTCGTGATACTTCTTCATGCCTGCTTCCAGTTTCTGCAAGTCCTCCGGCGAGAGCAACGCCGGCGGAGTATCCCGCGACGATGGCGATTGCAGTGAAGATGATGCGGTTCAGTTTGGGCATGTCGATGGGCGTCGATTTGGCTTTTTCAGGCAAACGATTAAAGCCGTCTGCGAGTTGGTCCGCAATCTTCTTGCGCCGGGGCGCCTTGTTGGCGTTCAGTGAGTGGCTCCTATGAAAGCCACGACTCTTCTTTCGGCAATCTCATTTGCACTCGTCTCGTCCGGACTCGCCGCGGACGGATTGGTCGCCCATTGGAAACTGACGGGCGACGCACGCGATTCCGCAGGCGGCGATCGTCACGCCATTAATCACGGCGTGACTTTTGCGTCCGGCGAGGGCGCGACGTTTGGCGGCATTGATTCCTGGCTCGAAGTGCCTGCCGAGAAGGCTCCGAAGCTCGGGGCGAAGCCCTTCACCATTACGGCTTGGATTCACACAGACGAGGATCTGGACGATGTGCTGGGCGATGTTATGAGCCGATACGATCCCAAGACTCGCACGGGTTTCAATCTGGGATTGATGAACTATGCGGGCGTGACGTGCGCGCAATCGAATTGGCGAAATGTCTTCTTCGGCATCGACGCCGCGCAAGGCGGAGACAAATGGATCGACCGTGGGCGTCCCGGCAATAATCAGTACATAAAATCGCTGGTCGTGTATGACGGCGACCTTTACGCGGCGACCTGGGAGCCGGGGGAGAACCAGCGCGGCCATGTCTATCGCTTCGCGGGCGGCCAGAAGTGGGTGGACTGCGGCTCCCCGGATCCGGCCAACGCGATGACGGGAATGGCGGTCTACAAGGGCAAGCTGTACGTCGGCTCGGAAACCTACGATGGGGGCGGTTCGTCGTTGCCGCTTTCGCCGAACAAGCATCATGGCGGGCGGGTCTATCGATACGAGGGCGGAACGAAATGGACGGACTGCGGCAAGGTGGCGGACGTGCGAAGCATCAGCGGACTGGCGGTGTTCGACGGCAAGCTCTACGCCGGCACGGGCACCATGAGCGGCTGGCGGCTAAAGCCCCGCACGCGCGGGATGTATCGCTTTGACGGCATCGGCAAGTGGACGGACTGCGGGACGCCGGGCGTGCGTGTGACTCACATCGGCGCGCACAACGGCGAGCTCTTCGGCCTCAGTTACGACGACGGCGAGTTCCTGCGCTACAAGGGCGGTAAGGACTGGGAGAAATTGGGCCCCGTTCCCGACACCACTCAGGTTTATTCAATGATGGTCTACGAAGGCGCGGTGCATGTGGGCACCTGGCCGACGGGCTCCGTGTTTCGCTACGACGGCGGACGGAGGTGGACGCACGTCGGTCGGTTGGGCGATGAAAAAGAGGTGATGGCCGTCTCGGTGTATAACGGAAAGTTCTACGCGGGCACGCTGCCGATGGCGGATGTCTATCGCTACGACGCGCATGATAAATGGACGCATGTCGGGCAACTGGACAGCACTCCGGATGTGAAGTATCGGCGGGCCTGGTCGATGGCGGTCTTCGACGGACAGCTCTTCTGTGGCGTGTTGCCGTCGGGGCGGGTGCATTCGCTGGAAGCGGGCAAGGCGGTCAGCTACGACCGACAGCTAGAGCCGGGCTGGCGGCATCTCGCGGCGGTGCGCGCCGGGAACAAGCTGCGCCTGTTTATCGATGGCGAGTTGGTTTCGGAAACTGACGCTTTCAAAGGCGATGCGTTCAAATTGGATTCCGAAGGTCCGCTGAAGATCGGTTTTGGCCAGCACGATTACTTCAACGGCAGGATGAAGGACGTGCGGATCTATGATCGCGCTCTGGACGCGAAACGAATCAAGGCGATTCAGAATGCGAAATAGATTGGGAAGCCTGGGGCGCTCGCGGCGGCGCTGCTGATGTCGTTTATCGCCGGCTTGGCGGCGGAAGAGCCGATCGATATCGGCTCGCGCAGGCAATTGTTCGCGAGCGGCGAGCGCCGTTCAAGCCTTGCGCGGCGGGCGTTCGCGAGTTTTCGCTCCGACACTAAGTATGGCAGATCGATCTCGATTCAGCTGACCCGGGACCCGGCAGTCGGTCCTCCCAGGTAAGTCCTGCGCCGGATTGGCCGCGCCACGGAAGGGGGGCGGCCTTTTGATGCTTCGCATGCCCGGCATCCATTTTCGTCAGTGCGGATTGAGCGTTCGCAGTTTTCGGCGTTGGCGCCTTTCCGTCATTTCACACCGTTTTGTCGGCAGCCTATCCCAAGTTCGTGTTCTTTCGAATCTCTCATGTGCCGTTATGCGCAACTTACGCGTTTCTTGAGTGTGTCGGACGATGGTTCCGACGAAACAAACTCAAAGCTGTAAATAAAATGAAACAATCACACACTCGGAAGAACTGCGGATCTTGGAGAACGGCGTTTACCCTCATCGAGCTGCTGGTGGTAATCGCGATCATCGCGATTCTCGCCTCCATGCTGCTGCCGGCTCTGGCCAAGGCGAAGACCAAGGCACAGACGACCAAATGTCTCTCCAACATGAAAAACATCGGCAATGCGATGTTCATGTATTTGAGCGACAACAAGGACAAGATCCAATACGCGGGTTTCCGGGTTCGCGTCGGCAGCTATGGCAGCTGGGATGATCTGCTGCACCAATACCTGGGAGGCGGCATGGTCCGGAGTCAGTTGAACTGGATTCCGGGCCAAAACGTGCCTCATATTCCGGAGGGATCTACGTTGTGCCCAGCGGACACGGTTTCGAATCGTGAGACACCTCGAGTGGCGGCGCCGGCCTGGGTTGGCGATCACCGGCCGAAGAGCACCTACAAGATGCCGGCCTATCGTTGGAACGATGTTGCGGCAGGCGGCAGCGCTTCCTTCTGGGACGCTGCGGGAACTTTGTCTCAGGACCGATGGCCCATGACTCCAAATTCGGACACGGGTGTTGGCATCGCCGTGAATCATGCTAACGCCGCCTGGCACACGCAGGCGGGCGCCTACTCTGGCGCGGCGGCCGGCGGCCGCGGCGTCTGGCCTTACGCCACCCCTGGATCGACTTCCGAGGTTCCGGCGACCGATTCAATCCTCCACTGGTATCAGACCCGTCACCGTTCGATCCCGAACGTGCGTCAGGGCATGATTCTGGACAGCGTTGGAACACTCGTCATGACCGAACGTCCCGACTTCTGGGAAGGCTATCAGGGCCACTGGGTTGGTTGGACCGACAATGCCTTCTGGAGCAGTGGTTACCGTTGGAGCTTCGGAAATCTCGACGGCGAAATCTGGGAGAACACGATGCCCCGCTATCACTCGGGCCGCATGAACTACCTGTTCGCCGACGGTCACGTCGAAACCCTGGAACAGAGCGCTACAACACAGCAGCCCTGGCACAACCAACTTCCTGGGCGCCAGGAGCAGACCTCGATGTGGTCGATTCGAGCGGGCGACTGATCGGTTTGACGCCTTTGCGAAAGCCGCGGAATGGCCTTGCCGTTCCGCGGCTTATTTATTTGGCCCGCGAGCCGAAAGGATTCTTCCGAAACGCGTCGTAGCGTTTTTGGATCTCGTCTCTTGTCGGCGCTTTGCCTTCGGAGACGATGACGCGATACGTCATCTTGATGGGGTTTACTTCCGTGATGTCGGCCTCGTAGAATGCTCCGAATCGTCCGTAGGGCCGCTCGGAATAATGCGATTGATTGGGAGCTCCGTATTCGAAATATTCGACAGTGTTGCGCTTGCCGTCGATTTCGCAGGTCATGGCGAACCAGCCAAGGTCGACATGTTTGTCGGGATCTTTCTTGTCGCTGACCTGAAAGGCTTCCGGTTGCTGGGGCTGATTCGCCGGGCGAATGTAGCGGGCGCTGTTGGCGTCGGCGACCGACTGGGCGGCGCGAAACTGAAAGCCCGAGTGTTGTCGATCGCCGCGCAGCTTGATGTCGCCCCGCCGCGTTTCTAGAATCGTGCTCCAGTCGATCTGCCATGCGGGGCCGTTGGAGACCTTGATGCGAGTGACGGTGATCGTGCGTTGTTCCGAGATGACGACCTTGCCCTCGCGATCGATCCACTGGATCGCGGCGGTCATGGACCCCGAATTCGCGTCGGCGGTTTGTTTCATCATCGCCTTGTGCTCGAAATGTTCTCCCTTGCGGCAGTGCCAGAAATCCAGGTTCTGGTCCTCAAACTGGGTCTTGTTCCAACCCACGTAGAGCCCGCGATGGTGGGGGAATTTTCCGCCAGCGCCTTTCGTGATTAGCGCGCCGGATTGGGGAGAGAACACATGGTGGTAAACCTTGTAGGTTTCTTCGCGCCGCTTCTCGGTGGATGGATCGTAGGCGCGCATGTAGCGAATGACCGGAGTCTCGCCAAACATCAGCGTGTCGGCGCCCGTCGCGGCGTCGTTTTTCCAATGAAACTCGGCGGCGTGGGACGTGACGGCGCCGAACAGAAGGAGAAGGCTAACTGCGGATCTTTTGAGCATGACTCTGGATAGGGCGCTGGCGGGGTGATCGCAATGAATTGTTTGGAATGCCTCCGTGGGCAGGCGGCGTTCTCATGGCGGGGGAGCTTGTTTGGGAAATTGGGACACCGGGGACGGCGTCCGTCTTAACAGGGGACGCCGACGATGTCGTTGGCTCTGTGTACCTTGTCGTTTGTCGTGGTCACGACGCAAGGCGGCATCTTGTTTGGAGAAATCACCCGCTATAACGTCGACCAGCGACTGGCGTTCATCATTGATGGTCGCGTGTCAAGCGCCCCCAGAGTTCTGGGGGCGATCTGCGGCGGCGGCGCCCTGATTACCGGAGACTTCACTCCGGCTCTGGAACGCAAGACAGGTTGTTGTTCGATGGGAAAGGAATAGCTTCGAGGAGGGGAACGGGTCCGGCGGTATGCCCAACTCGTTGTTCACCTCCGGAGAGACCGTATGAATTTTTCTAAACTCCGTAGCAGCCGAGGTAACGAGGCTCATTTGTCGAAGACTCACGATTCGAATTGAGCCTCGTTACCTCGGCTGCTACGGGATGAAATCGTGCTGAGTTCAAAACGAGGAATTGTCATCCGGATTCAAACGACGCAATGTCGCGGCAGATTGGCGGCTTTCGCGCATTTGGAATTCGACGAAGTCGCCGCAGCAGAATTCTCAACTTCAACGGAGCCCGCCAACATGTTTAAACGAGCCCTTGTCACCCTTCTCCTCTTTGCCGCGACGCTCGCCGCGACTGCCGGATCGTCAGTCTGGAAAGTGTCTTCGGACGATTCCTACATTTACATCGGCGGAACGTGCCATCTGTTGAGAGAATCGGATTTTCCGTTGCCGAAAGAGTTCAATCGCGCTTATGGCGATTCGCAGAGCGTGGTCTTCGAGACCGACATCGGCAAGATGAAGGATCCCTCGGTGCAGCAAATGTTCATGTCGAAGGGGGCTCTGAAGGGCAAAACGCTGGACGGTGTGCTTTCACCGAAGGTCTATCAGGAGTTGTCCGATCAGTGCGCCAAAAGCGGCATTCCCCTAGCGGCGTTGAACGGATTCAAACCCTCCATGGTCGTCCTCATGATTAGCATGGCGGAGTTGCAGAAAATCGGGATCACACAAGAGGGAGTCGACGTTTGGTTTTACGAAAAAGGGAAGAAAGATGGAAAGGAGATCAAGCAGCTGGAAACGATCGAAGAGCAGGTTGATTTTATTTTCGCCATGGGGGAGGGCAACGAGGACGAGTTTGTGTCGCGCTCAATCAAAGACCTGAAGGACGTTAAGGAGACCATGACGAAAGTGCTCGACGCCTGGAAGAAGGGGGACCGTGCGGCGCTGGCGGGGGAGTTTGTCGAGGAGATGAAGCGTGACTATCCCCAACTCTATAAAGCGCTGCTGGTCGACCGAAACAAGAAGTGGCTTCCCAAGGTCGAAGCGTATTTCAAGACCGAGAAACGCGAGTTTGTACTGGTCGGAGTCGGTCACCTGGTGGGCGCGGATGGCGTGCTGGCTGCGCTTGAGAAGAAGGGGTATCGAGTCGAGCAATTGGACTCGAAGTAGGGCCTGGAGTTCGGTGAGTTGGTTGGGATAGACCTTGGAAACAAGCCGGCGGAATCTGTCTGACAACTGCCTGCGACGATGGGCGTCGCATCCGAATCTTGGGGTGGACGGCTGGCGCGTTTGAAATGGGACACCGAGGACGGCGTCCGTCTCCCGGATTGAGAGGGACGCCGTCCCCGGCGTCCCATTCTGTGAGAATCCAGGATTAGCGTGAGTTGGCGACTCGGACGTCAAACCTTTCCCTTGCCCAAGGCCGGTCGGATTCTCCATGCTCCCGGTCAGTCATGAGAAAACATTTTTCCATTGTTGTATGTGTCGCAGCGGCTTTGGCCGGTTGCAAGAGTTCGGATTCAGCCCTCGACGGCGGACCGGTTGACATCACGCCGGTCACGGATTCGAAACCCGCAGTGGCCAAGGTCGAAGCCAAAAAGACTAAAGCGTCAAAAGCCGATGCGGCCGGTCGTTTCAGGGCGATGGGCAGCGTCGTGAGGCTGGATCCCGCGCTGGATAAATTGATCGCGCCGGGCGCGAAGCTGGAGCGGCTGGCCGAGGGCTTTAATTGGTCCGAGGGGCCGGTGTGGGTGAAGGATGGCGACTACGTCTTGTTTTCCGACGTGCCGGAGAACGTGATTCACAAGTGGTCGGAGAAGGACGGGCTTTCGATCTGGCTGAAACCCTCGGGCTACACCGGCGGAATTCCGCGGGGCGGCGGGATGGGGTCAAACGGCCTGACGCTCGATTCCTCCGGCGAATTGATCATCTGCCAGCACGGAGATCGTCGCATTGCGCGGATGGACGGAAAGGGGATTTTGCGAAAGGTGGTCGATCGTCACGATGGCAAGCGACTGAACAGTCCGAATGACGCGTGCTATCGGCGCAATGGCGACCTCTATTTCACGGACCCGCCCTACGGACTGGCTGGCAAGGATGCGGACCCGACCAAGGAGACTCCGCACAACGGAGTTTATCGACTGGCGAAAAACGGCGAGTTGACGCTGCTGGTCGACGATCTGACCTTTCCCAACGGCATCGGGTTTTCGCCCGACGAGAAAACGCTTTACGTGAATGTCTCTGATCCGGCCAAACCGGTTGTCATGGCCTATGACTTGAAGAAGGATGGGACGGTTGAGAACGGACGATTGTTCTTCGACTGCAAACCACTGCAAGCCGCGGGCGGCAAGGGCCTGCCCGACGGGCTGAAAGTGGATCGCAAGGGCAACCTGTTCGCGACCGCTCCGGGCGGCGTGATCGTCCTCTCGCCAGAGGGTAAGCACCTAGGGACGATCGCCACCGGGCAGGCGACCGGAAATTGCTGTTGGGGCGAAGACGGCTCCGTGCTCTACATCACGGCGGACATGTATCTGGCCCGAATTCAAACGAAGACCAAAGGCTCGCACTATTGAGGCGCGTATGAATTTTAGATTTCAGATTTCAAATCTCAAATGGGCGGTTGTCGCCGCGGCATTGTTGGCGTTCTCGGCGTCGCTCGGCGCCCAGGAGAATTGGCCGCAATTTCGCGGGGCGGATTCTCGCGGACTTGGAACGGGCAAAAATCTGCCGACAGTCTGGAGCGAGACGAAGAACGTGGCCTGGAAGACCGAGGTCCCGGGCTGGGGCTGGTCGTCTCCAATCGTCTGGGGCGATCGCGTTTTCCTCACCACGGTGGTGCGGGAAGGCAAGGTCGAGGCGCCGAAGAAGGGGCTTTATTTTGGCGGGAACCGACTGGAAGTGAGCAAATCCAAGCAGCGCTATCAGGTTCTTTGCTACGATTTTAATACCGGTAAACTGCGATGGAAAAAGACGGTGTTTGAGGGCGCGGCCAAGACTCCGGTGCATCTGAAGAACACCTACGCCTCGGAAACCCCGGTGACAGACGGCGAGCGGCTCTACTCGTATTTCAGCGAACGGGGCGTCGTCTGTTTTGATCTCGATGGTAAACCGCTGTGGACGGTGGAAACCGGCAGCCACAAGACCCGATACGGCTGGGGCGGGGCGGCCTCGCCGGTCCTGCATGGCGACCGCCTTTACCTGGTGAACGACAATGACGATCAGTCCTTCCTGCTGGCGCTGGACAAACGCACCGGGAAGAAAGTGTGGCGGGTGGAGCGCGACGAGAAGAGCAATTGGGCGACGCCGTATATCTGGGAAAATGATCTCCGCACGGAGATCGTGACGCCCGGCACGGGCAAGGTGCGCTCCTACGACCTTGACGGAAAGCTGCTCTGGCAGTTTGGCGGCATGTCGTCGATCACTATCGCCACGCCGTATTCCGAGTTTGGACTGCTGTATGTCACGTCCGGTTATGTCGGCGACAAGAAGAAGCCGATCTTTGCGATCAAGCCGGGCGCGTCGGGCGATATCAGTCTGAAGCCGCGGCAATCGAGCAACGAGCACATCCAATGGTTTCAGCCGGCGGCCGGCCCTTACAATCCGTCGACGATCATTTATGATGACCAACTCTACGTGCTGTGGGATTCTGGTTTTTTTAGCTCGCATGACGCGCGCACGGGTAAGCCGATCTACGACAAGCAGCGCATCAATTCGCGCGGGAAGATGGCGTTCACTTCGTCGCCGTGGGCCTATGACGGAAAAATCTTCTGCCTGGACGAGGACGGCGTGACGCATGTGTTCAAGGCAGGCCCGAAGTATGAGTTGCTCGGGAAGAATACCCTGGATGGAATGTGCATGGCCACGCCGGCGATCGCGCGCGACAGTTTGATCATCCGCACGGCGGACCGGCTTTACCGCATCCGCAATTGAGCCGGGGCGAATGAGAACTCTTCCGCGAACGTCCGATCACCCATGATTCTCCCCGCCATGCTGAATCGCATTCTGACCGCCGCTCTGGCTTCGATCTTGTTTTGCCTCACGATGGCTCCCGGCCCTGCCGTCGCCGAGGATTGGCCTCAGTTCCTCGGTCCGCGTCGGGACGGTACGTCGCTGGAAACTTGTTTGTTGGACAAGTTTCCCGAGGGCGGTCCCAAGATTCTCTGGCAAAAGGACGTCGGGACGGGCTATAGCGCGCCCTCGATTCGCGATGGCCGACTGGTCTATCATCATCGCCTCGGCTTTGAGGAGATCGTCGAATGCGTCGACGCCGCCACCGGCAAGGAGATCTGGCGCTACGGATATGGAAGCCGGTATCGCGATCCCTTCGGCTACAACAACGGCCCTCGTTGCACGCCATTGGTCACCGACAAGTATGTTTACGTCTACGGCGCGGAAGGCATGCTTTACTGTCTGGATTTCAAAACCGGACGAAAGGTTTGGAGCCGAAATACGGCCACGGATTGGAACGTGCCGCAGCCCTTTTTTGGAATTGGCTCCACGCCGATTCTGGAAGGCGATTTGTTGATCGTCATGGTCGGAGGGCAGCCCAACTCAGCGATGGTCGCGTTCAATGCGAAGACCGGCGAAACGGTTTGGGAAAACATTGGCAAGGACACCTGGAACGGCAGCTACAAGCTCGGTTGGCCGGGGACGCCGCCGGTGCGTTGGACGGGAACGGAGCGTCTTTCGAGCTATGCGACCCCGGTGGCGGCCACGATTCATGGCAAACGCCATATCCTTTGCATGCTTCGCCAGGGGCTGGTCTCGATCGATCCCAAGGACGGCGCATTCAATTTTAAGCGGTGGTTCCGCGCGCAGGTCAACGATTCGGTGAACGCGATGAATCCGGTGGTGGTGGACGACATGATCCTGATCTCGGCGGCGTATTACAGCGTGGGGTCCGTGCTGTTGAAGGTGAATGAGGACGGCAAGGGTTTCGAGGAGGTCTGGAGCACGGCGGCGCGAAGAAAGCAGGATCGAAGCAGGGATCCGGCGTTGGAGATTCATTGGACGACGCCGATCGTGCATGACGGGTTTGTCTATGCCTTCAGCGGACGCAACGAGCCCGACGCCCGCTTTCGCTGCGTGGATGTGAAGGCCGGAACGGTGAAATGGGATCGGGACGAAAGTTGGCAGAAGGGCCGTTCGAAAACCCCGGACGTGTATGGTCGAGGTTCGGCGATCATGGCCGAGGGCAAGCTGATCATTCTGGGCGAGGGCGGCTTGCTTGGCCTGGTGAAAGTCAATTCCGAGAAGCTGGAAGAGATTTCGCGTTGGCAGGTTCCCAAGTTTCACCATCCCTGCTGGGCCGCGCCGGTTCTCTCACAGAAGAAGGTGTA
>JBLHKZ010000168.1:0-12359 GCA_047618185.1 Limisphaerales bacterium | reverse complement strand
CCCACCCCTGCTCCCTGTTTGCCCTTGTTCCCTGAGACCCTTTTGCCCCATCGCGATAATTTCCGCGTAGCCATTTCCCCGCGACTTGTCGTAGTCTCCCCCAGTCAGTGGAGGAGAGCCTTTGATGCCTGAAGAAGAAGCACGACAACAAATCGACCAGCGACTCGGAACCGCAGGCTGGCAGATCCAGGAACCTGCCAAGCTGAATCTCGCTGCGCAGCCTGCCGTCGCCAGCCGTGGCTTCTCCACGGCTACCGACATCAACCGCCTCGAGTGTCGCCTTTTCCTACGGGCCCCCAGTGGCTCCACGCCCCACCTCAATTCCCACTGAATTCCCTGACCACATGCCCGCCAAAAAGAAATCTGCGAAAGAAACCGCCAAGAAACCCTCCAAATCCTTCGAGGAATCTCTCTGGGACACCGCCACCAAGCTGCGCGGCTCCGTCGAGTCCTCCGAATACAAGCACGTCGTCCTCTCGCTGATCTTCCTCAAGTTCGTCTCCGACAAGTTCGAGGAGCGCCGCGCCGAGCTGATTGCGGACGGGAAGGAGAAATACCTCGACATGGTCGAGTTCTACACCATGCAGAATGTCTTCTACCTGCCGGAGACCTCCCGCTGGTCCTACATCCGGCAGCATGCCAAGCAGGGCGACATCGCGATCAAGATCGACTCTGCCCTCACCGCGGTGGAGGCGAGTAATGCCTCGCTCAAGGGCGCCTTGCCAAATCAGTTCACCGCCACCACCTACAAGCTGGCCAAGATGAACCTCGCCGTGCGCGGGCTCTCGGCCAACCTCGGCGAAGTCCCCGCCGATACCTTCTTCAAGGACCAACACCCCGACCTCAAGGCCGACAGCGAACGCGACTATCGCACCCCGGAAAAAAACTTCACTGCAATCGCTGCATAAACATTCCATCTTCAGCGCAGCCGAATGCCACTCACCCACCACCAGGCCAAATACTTTGCCCATGCCCTCTCTCTGCAGGATCCCGAGGGGATCGGGCGTCTGTCTCAATCGCTTTTCGACGCCCAGGTCGATCTGAATCCTCACCAGATCGAAGCCGCTCTGTTCGCCCTCCAGTCGCCGCTTTCTAAAGGCGTCATTCTCGCCGACGAAGTCGGTCTGGGGAAAACCATCGAGGCCGGGCTCATCCTCTGCCAGTTGTGGGCGGAAAAAAAACGGCGCATCCTCATCATCTGGCGCCGCCTCGAAGCCAACCCCGATGTCGAGGAGCGCCACAAGATCGACTGGCCCGTGACCGACAACAAGGATCTGAAAGCCTTTGCCGACACCAATCGCGGCACAGCCCGCGGCCTCAACCCTGCCGATACCGAATTCCACGCCATCTACATCAACGGCGACCACACCCTGGCCGACCCGAACTCCAAGATCCACGGCATCGAGGAAGTCTTCTACGAACGCATGTTCGCCAACACGGGGAACCCGGAGGATTGAGCGCCATGGAAACGCCCGCAGACATCATTCTTTACGAGACCGAGGACGGCCGGGAGACCGTCCGTCTCCGCATCGTCAATGAGACCGTGTGGCTCAGCCAGCGGCAAATGGCGGAGCTTTTCAATGTCAGCCAGGACAATATCAGCCTCCATCTCAAGAACATCTATGGTGATGGGGAACTGCGCGAGGAGGCAACCACCGAGGAATCCTCGGTAGTTCAAATCGAGGGAAACCGGGAAGTGCGCCGTCCGCTGAAGCTCTACAAGCTCGACGCCATTCTTGCCGTCGGCTACCGAGTCCGTTCCCCGCGCGGCGTCCAGTTCCGCCGCTGGGCGAGCACCGTCCTCAAGGAATACCTAATCAAGGGCTTCGCGATGGATGACGAGCGCCTCAAGAACCCTGATGGCCGCCCGGATTACTTCGACGAGATGCTGGAGCGCATCCGCGATATCCGCGCCTCGGAAAAACGGTTTTACCAAAAGGTTCGGGATCTCTTCGCCCTCAGCTCCGACTACGACAAGAGCGATAAAGAAACGCAAAAGTTCTTCGCCATCGTCCAGAACATTCTCCTCTACGCCGTCAATCGAAAGACGGCCGCCGAGCTTGTCACCGCGCGTGCCGATCCTAAAGATGCCAATTTCGGACTGCTCACTTGGAAAGGCGCGAAAGTCCGCAAACAGGACATTCTGATCGCCAAAAACTATCTAACCGAAGATGAGATCGACACGCTCAATCGTCTCGTCACCATCTTTTTGGAAACCGCCGAACTCCGCGCCAAGAACCGCAGCGAAACCCGCATGAGCTTCTGGCGGGAGAACGTGGATCAGATCATCACCTCCAACGGGTTTCCGCTCCTCGATCACGCGGGCAAGATCAGCCACCGGCAGATGGAGGAATCGACTTCCGGTCTCTATCTGAAATTTGACCAACGCCGTAATGAGGAGGAAGCCCATGCCGCCGACCTCGAAGACGAAGCCGAGCTCAAGGCGCTTGAGAACAAGCTCAAAGGTCGCCCCGGCTCCTGAATTTCATTCCTTCCCAAACCCCTTTTCCTAACAATCGATGTCCCAGATCAAACAACGCCTCGTCCTCGCCCACTGGATGGTCCACCAACTCGTGAAAGGGTCGGTCCGATAAACGAAGAAAAGCGCAATGCAGATTCGTAATTGTGGCGCCGCCCCCTTCACGATAAGCCCGCCTACAGCTTCATCCGTTCATAAGCCATGAGCGCCCGGGCGCGCGCTGTCTTGTGGTCGACAATGGGAGCCGGATACGTCGAACCGATCTTCACCCCGGCTTGCTCCAAAGCGTCGGCGGGCGCGCCCCAGGGCTCGTGAACGAACTGATCGGGAAGGCCGTTCAGCTCCGGCAGCCACTTCTTCACATAGGCGCCATCCGGATCGAATTTTTCGCCCTGCGCAATGGGATTGAAGACGCGGAAGAATGGCGCGGCGTCGGCTCCGCAGCCCGCCGTCCATTGCCAGCCCATGGTGTTACTCGCGAGGTCCGCGTCGACCAGCGTGTCCCAGAACCACTCGGCGCCGCGCTGCCAGGGCTGGAGAAGATGCTTCACGAGAAAGGACGCCACGATCATACGCACACGATTATGCATCCATCCTGTTTGCCAGAGTTGCCGCATGCCCGCGTCGACAATCGGATAGCCGGTTTCGCCTTTTTGCCAACGGCGCAGCGCCTCGTCGTTGGGCTCCCAGGGAAAGCGCTCGAAATCCGGTTTCAATGGTCGGTGAACGGTTTCAGGAAAATGAAAGAGGAGATAGTGCGCAAACTCCCGCCAGCCGATTTCGCTTAAGAAGACTCTTGAGCCGATGGAGTCTGGATCCACCGCCATGAGGCGCGAATACACTTCTCGCGGACCAATTTCGCCAAAGTGAAGATGGGGCGAAAGTGAGGATGTGCCGGCAATCGACGGGGTGTTTCGATCGTTGGCATAGGCGGCGGCTTTATTGACGACGAAGCGCTTCACAACGCGCCGAGCCTCCTCCTCTCCGCCCGTCCAATAGGCCGCCAGACCTTTGTGCCAATCGCGCCGAGGCAGCAACTCAAGCTCGTCCAGCTCCAGACTGGCGGGCCATTTCTCCGGCGCCGACAAGCGCCCCGCTGGCAGTCGCTTCGGCTTCGGCTGCTCGAATCCTCGCTTCAGACAGGCTTTCCAGAACGGGGTGAAGACCTGATAGGGCTTTCCCGAAAGATTCAACAACGACTCCGGCTCGACCAGCAACGACGCGTTCCAGCTTCGCGCTTCGATGTCGTCACGTCGCAGATCTTTCTCGATTCGCGCATCTCGAAGCGCAACCTCCGGCTCGAATCGTCGATTCCAGAACATCCTTCCCGCTCCGCTCCTCTGAATCAGCTGGCGCAGGGAAACCTCCGTCGGACCCCGTCGAACGATCAGTTTCAGCCCTCGTTTCTCCAGACTCTCGCGCAGCGCCGCCAGCGAATGCCGAAGCCACACCCGGCTCGCGGCTCCGGGCGCCCAGTCCCCCTCTTCTTCCGGCGCCCAGATGTAACACGGAATGATCGGCTCGCCGGTCTCCACCGCCGCCAGAAACGCGTCATTGTCGTTCAGTCGAAGATCCTGGCGAAACCAGACGATGACGGGCGATTCCTTCATAAGCGTGTCGAGGGATGGATACTGGCTCGCACGAATCTCAACGCCACTCGTAAGCGGCGATCGCGTTCAGCTCTCGAACAAAAAGTTCATGCCCTACGACCGCAAGGTGCGCCCAAGTTTCATTGTCCGTGAGCTTTCGCTCATCGAGTTTTTCAAACTTGGCGGGATTGGCGCGAAACAGAAATAGCTCCCCCTTCTGATCCAAAGCCAGAATCTTGTCTCCCTGGACGACCATCGACATGTATTTCCCAAAGCGGTCGGTTGTGGTCCAGGTGACTTCCCCGCTCGCAAGGTCGACGCAGGCGAACCGCGTGTTGCGCAAGTGTAGATAGGCGTGCCCATCGATCACTACGGGCGTCGACATGTAGCCCTGAAGCTTGTTGTCCCAGGCGAGCGTCAGATCGCCTCCCTCTCCGCCGGTGTTGGCTTTGAACAACGACGTGCGCCCGCCATACGTGCTGGTGAAGAACCCGTCCTCATGAACCACCGGGGTGAGAATATTCATTCCGCGAAAAGCCTTCACGGGCTGCCGCCAGAGCGGCTTGCCTGTGGCCGGGGCAACCCCCGTCAGCTCAAGACGAGTCTGCACGATCAACTGAGGCATGCCGCCGATCTCCGCGAACACGGGCGAAGAGAACGCGCTGCCGTTCATCCCCCCGCCGTCGCTTAGAGAACGCCAGATTGTTTTGCCGGTTGCCTTGTCGAGCCTGACAAAGGCGGCGCCCGCTTGGACATAGACAGAGTCGCCATGGACCAACGGAGAACTGACAAACCCAAAACTCGGAACCGGCGTTTTGTTCCTCTCCGCGAAATCCACGAGCCAAAGGCGCCGGCCAGTGGCCGCGTCCAAACAGACGAGCACATCGCGCATGCCCCCGACGTAAAGCTTGCCATCGGAGTAGGCCGGCGTGCACCGGGCCCAACTCCCGTTGGCCTTCGCAAAGAAAGGAACGCTCATCGCGCCTTCCCATTGCGCCTCCCAGATCTGCTCGCCAGTCGCCTGGTCAAAGGCCCGCACGATCTCGTGCTTTTGATCTTTGGTTTCCACGGTGAAGACGCGGTCCTCGGCGACGATGGGACTGGAGTATCCGGGCGATAACTCTTTGCGCCAGGTTTGCTTCAAGCGCTTTTCGCCGAGTGAGTCGGGCCATTCAGGTCCCTGAAAAACGCCGTCTCGCGTGGGCCCGCGCCACTGGGGCCATGTTTCCGGTTGGGTTATCGAGCCTCCCATTGTCAATGGGATCGCGGAGGCAAGAACGAGCGAAGTGAGAAGATATTTTTTCATCGTACGTTTGGTTGAAAAGGACGGAAAGAGATGACGGTTCAGGCGACGGCGGCTCCGTTAGCTTCGAGGGATTCCAGCATGGCGCGCAGGCGGGCCAAAGCGCGGTTTTGCAACTGACGAATTCTCTCGCGAGTGACCTTTTGTTGGTCTCCGATTTGTTCCAGCGTCATCCGGCTTTGTTCGTCGAGGCCAAATCGCTGCCGCAAGATCTCAGCCTCACGCTCCGGCAATTTGTCGACCAACTTGCGAATCGCGCTGATGCTGCTCTCGCCCTGCATCTTGTCGATTGGACTCTGGATGCGCTCATCCTCCACGACATCACTGAGGGTATTGGTGTCCTTGTCTCCCAGTGGAGCGTCGAGGGAAACCGGGCGGCGAGCGGCGCGACGCATGCGGCCAATCTTCCGCGTCGACAGTCCCATTTCCTCACCCAGTTCCTCATCGGTCGGCTCGCGACCAAACAGCTCTCGAAGTCGATGCGCCGCGATGCGCATGTGGTAGATCTTGTCGACCATGTGAACCGGCACACGAATCGTCCGGGTCTGATTGGCCAGGGCGCGCTTGATGCCCTGCTTGATCCAGAAGGCGCCGTAGGTCGAAAACTTGGCGCCTTTGGCCGGGTCGAATCTCTCGACGGCCTTCATCAGCCCGATGTTTCCCTCATTGATCAGATCCAGCAAAGGGAGCCCGACATGCTCGTAATCCCGGGCGATCTTTACGACCAAACGAAGATTGGCTTGGATGAGTTTCTCGCGAGCCGCCTCATCGCCCTGCGCGATGCGCGCCGCCAACTCAATTTCCTCCTCCACGGTCACCCTTTCCATCCGACCAATTTCCCGGAGGTAGAGGCCCAAGGTTCCCTGACGTTCGGGATTCTTCTCACGGGGCGTCTCCGTCAACTCGACCGGTTGGGCCACCAGATCCGCGTCGTCGAAGGATACTTCAAGGCGGACACCGTGTGGCTTCGTTCGATTTGACGGCTTTTGCTCAGCGATGTCGTGACGGTCAGATACTCGGTTTTTTACGGGATTCTCAAGTGTGGCTTTCATAAGAAGTGCAGTGGTTTTGTTTCTGATTTGTCTAACTTTTGTTCATCTTTAAACATCTGTCAAACTTTTGTGTAGCTTTATACTGAACCACAACAGGCCCACTCGCCGAAAAAACTGCAAATCAAGGACTTGCGCTTGTCTAGTTTGTGCCTATTTTTTCCAAAATGATGGTATCAGCAGCACATTCAATAAGGGTTGTGGCCAATCGGACCGGCCTGACGCCGCACGTGATCCGTATTTGGGAGAAGCGCTATGGGGCGGTGGAGCCGCAACGCACGGCAACGAACCGAAGACTCTATGCGGAGAGCGATATCGAACGTCTGAGCATCCTGGCCGACTTGACGCGCCACGGGCACAGCATCGGGGCGGTGGCAGGGCTTCCGCTTGAGGAGCTCCAGGCGATGGCCACGCAATTACCGACCGAGCCTGCCGCTTCTGGAGCCCTACAGAAATCAAGCGAAACACGCGCGAAGCATCACCTGAATCGAACTCTTGCAGCCGTTCGCCAACTGGAAGAATCCGAACTTGAAAACTCGCTGCGCGCCGCTCTGATGGAACAGGGCAACCGAGGTTTTCTTCAGAAACTCATCGGTCCATTGGCGAAAGAAATCGGAGAGCTTTGGCGGGACGGCGAGATCACGGCCGCGCACGAACATTTCGCCACTTCGGCGATCAAGATATTCGTCGGAAACGCGGCCAAATCGTTTCTTGCCCCTGAAAGCGCGCCCAATCTTATCGTGGCAACGCCCGCCGGGCAGTTGCATGAATTGGGGGCGGTGATCGTCGCCGCGACCGCCACGCAGATCGGCTGGCGAGCGACCTACCTTGGGGCCGGCCTGCCCGCGACGGAAATCGCCGGCGCCGCCCGACAAAACAAATCCCTGGCCGTTGCGCTAAGCCTCGTCTACCCCCCGGACGACGAGGCTCTCCCCGGAGAACTCTTGCAACTCCGGGAATATCTCCCCGACCAGCTCGAGATCCTCGTGGGCGGCCGCTCGGCCGACGACTATCGCGACACCTTGGATTCGATCGGCGCGCGTGTCATGAGTTCGACCGCGGAGCTGGAATCCGTGCTCACGTCACTCCGGCTGAGCCGCCCTTAAGCGATCTGCCTCTGCAATCTCACTTCGGCAACGACGCCGAGCCTCGTCATACCCCCGGCGCGCAAAGTTCCTTCTCTTCCGTTCTCAGACGCGCAGGCGGAGCCACCTCAGGTTTACCGGCATTCTCGAAAAGATAATGTGAGACCATCCACTCGTCGCCTTGCCGAAACGCCCAAAGCTCGGCGCAAGCCATGAAAAACACGCGCCAGTAAACTCGCCATTTGACCGCCTCGTCCGGGCCGTAGACCTCCGCAAAGATGCGGATGATTTCCGGCTCATGGGCATCCATACGCTCCAGCCAAGCTTCCGCAGTCTTCGCATAGTGTATCCCATTCACCCGCCAATGACCGACCAGGCTGAGCTTCTGCTGAAAATACAGCAACAGATCGTCGGACGGCATGATGCCCCCGGTAAAGAAATGCCGCGACATCCAGTCGGACGCATCGCGCGCAACAAAGTGATAGGCCATCTCGCGATGCGTAAAGATGTGAACGAACAGCTTGCCGTCCGGCTTGAGCCACCGGCTGATATTCCCCATCAGCCGCTGATAGTTCTTCATGTGTTCAAACATCTCGACTGAAATCACGCGATCGAATTCCTGTTCCGTGTCGAAGCGATTCATATCGCAAGTGATGACCTGCAAGTTCGTCAAGCCGCGCCGCGCCGATTCCGCGTCGATATGGTCTTTCTGCGTCGCCGAATTGGACACCGCCGTGATCTTTGCTCGCGGATACCGCTCCGCCATCCAGATCGAGATCGCGCCCCAACCACAGCCCAACTCCAGGATCGCCTGCCCATCGGCCAGCTCCGCCCGCTCACAGGTCAGGCGCAACATGCGCTCCTCGGCCTCATCCAACCCGCCAAGACCGTCGTCCCAATAGCCGCTGCTGTACTTCAACCTGGCGCCCAGACACAGTTGGTAAAATCGGGTCGGGACTTCGTAATGCTGCTCGTTGGCGGCCGCAGTCTCGATCGCGATCGGGCTTGCTTTCAATTCCTCCACCAGGGAAAGCAGGCGCGCGCGTTGCGCCTCGGCGTTGGGCGCCTTCTCCTCGTCCAGACGCTGTCGCAAAAGGCGTCGGATCCCGATGCGAATCAACCAGTCGGGCAACCGATCTCGGATGAGCAATTTATCCATCAGCTTCATGGCATTTTTTTCGGAAACCAGGGGACGAATGCGTTGGTGGTTTTCTGGTAGCGCCGATAGTCGTCCCCTTTGGTTCTCAGCGCTTGTTCTTCGGTGGCGGGAATGCCGGTTTGCCTGAGCAGAAAATACAGCATGATCATCGGGCAATATACCGCAACCGCGCCGCCGGGCGAACCTAGCGCGATCAGGAAGAATCCGACCCAGATCAGCCATTCGAAGAAGTAGTTCGGATGGCGGGAAAATCTCCATAGCCCGGCCCGGCAGGTTTTTCCGTGATTGGCAGGAATGCCCTTGAAACGAGCGAGCTGCGCATCCGCCAAGGACTCGCCCAAAAGCGCGACCATCGCCAGCGCCGCCCCGATCCATTCGACGAAGGCGATCCGGGGCTCTGGATTTCGCGCGACCAGCAGGAACGGCAAGGAGAGCGCGACCAGAACGATGGCTTGAAGCTGATAGAACCAGAACATCCGGACGCCCACACGATTTCCCCATTCCGCCCGGAGCTGGCGATAGCGGCCGTCTTCCACAGGATGATGCCCCATCACCCGACGATACAGATGCCAACCCAGGCGACCGCTCCAGGCAATGACGGGCAAGGCCAGCAGGAGGTCACGCGTCGGGTCGCCATCGGCCATAATCAGATAAATTGTCAGGAGGAAAGCAAATCCCCACGACCAGGCAATATCCACGATGCCGAAGTTGTTCATCCGTCGCCCGATCCAAAAAATCACGCACATCAACGCAATGGCGGCAGCTGTCGCGGCAACGAGAGATAGCAGGATTGAATTCACTGTTTCTCCCGAGTTTGAAGCTTGCGATGGAGTCGATTTGCGATTGGGGACGCGCACGCGAAAGCGCCCGCAAAGGTGACCGGAACCAGCAGAGTCCAACCGAGAATTCCATGCAGTCCCGTCAGTCCAAATCGCCCGATGAACGCCGACGGCGAGACATTGAACTCCGAGACCAATTCGCTCGGATTCATCGGCATTGGCTCCGCGCCGACAACACCCTCGCCAACGCGAACGAAAAGGAGAATCAACGGCAGTTGCGCGCCGGCGGCCGCCCAGTTCGCCGCCTGAATCACCGGCTGATTGAGCTTCATGGCGGCGCCAACGACGACGCACAGCAAGGTGGTCGCCCCAATGATCGGAAAGACCCCCAGAGCAAAACCCGCCGCCAGGGTCAGCGCGATCTTCTGCGGCGATCCCCCCTGAGTCAGTTGCTCCACGATCGGACGGACAAAGCGACGTCGCCAGAAGGACTCCTTCACACGCCCGTCTCCGCCCCGCGCTTTATGAGCATCTCCCATTTCAGCCCTCATGCGCCCGCCTTTCTCCCGGCAAGCAACTCTTCCACGGTTGCGTCCGCCGGAAGCTTGAAGAGTTGAACCAGCGCGTAAACTGCCATGGCGATATTTCCCAACAACAAGATGGCAACCAGCCAGAGACCGCGCCTCACATTCGAGCTCTCCTTGTAAGCCACCCAGACAAAGAAGGTGAGAAAGCCAAAATAGGCGTCGAACAGCGAGGCAATGAACCACGGGTGAGACGCCACCTGCGCGGGAATCGCCCAAATCGGCGTATCCAGGCTGGCCCAGGTCGTGACGGCCAACATCGACGCCAACACGAGCGCAAAGGCAATTCGCAGAAACCAGATCATCTCACGAGAGGGCTTGCCGCGCCTCCGCCAGGGCAAGGTTATTGGGTCGTGTGTATATCGCCTGCACGACGCTGATATTGCGCATGTCGAAGGCGGCCTCGCAATAGCTCAGGTAGTAGTTCCACTTGCGCACAAACGATTCGTCGAAGCCCAACTTGCGCACAGCGGGGAGCTCCGCATTGAAACGCTCGCGCCAAATCCCCAGGGTCCGCATGTAGGAATCGCCCATGTCCTTAAGGTCGTGCAGAAACAAGTCTCCCGTGCGATTCAAGGCTCGATTGACGCGGCCGACGGACAGCAGGAGCGAACCCGGAAAAATGTGTTTCTGGATCCAATCCACTCCCTTGCGCAGTTGGTCAAAACGGCTGTCCGGGCAGGTGATCATCTGAACCCCCAGCAGTCCGTCCTTTTTCAAAACTTCGAAGCACTTGGCGAAGTAGGTTTCCAGATAGCCGTCCCCTACGGCCTCCAGCATCTCGATCGAAACGATCTTGTCGAACTCGCCGATCACATGGCGGTAGTCCCGCAACACAATATCGACACGGCCGGCAAGTCCCTCGCGCGCCACGCGCTCCCGGGCGTATTTCAACTGCTCCTCTGAAATGGTGATCGCGGTGACGCGACATCCATAATGCTTCGCGGCGTAAGTGCAGAACCCGCCCCAGCCACAACCTATTTCCAGGACATGGTCGCTCTGCTTGAGCCGCAACTGATCGCAGAGCCGCTTATATTTCGCCTCTTGAGCCTCGGCCAGCCTTTCATCGCCGCTCCGAAACAGCCCGCTGGAATAGGTCATCGTTTCGTCGAGAAAGAGCTGATAAAAATCGTTTCCCAGGTCGTAATGTTCGTGGATGTTCGAACGACTCTTACGAACGCTGTTGGGACGCAGGAGATGAACAACCCGATTGAACGCGATCAGCAGATTGGTCAGCCCCGCGCCCGCCTTCGAACCGGACAGCCCGGGCGCATCCTCCAGATTCACGATCAGCCAACGGATTACCGCCGCGATGTCATCGGTTTCCCAATCCCCGTCGACGTAGGCTTCCCCGAAACCGACATCGCCGAATAGAACGCACTTCTTGAAAAACGCGGGATCCATGATGCGCAAAGTCGCCGATTCGCCGGCAGCGGGATCGCCCAGAAAGACCTCCCGCCCATCGGGCAGCGTCACCCGCAGCTTTCCGCGCCGCATTCGACTCAAGGCTTTCAGCACGATGGTTTCGAACAAACCGCGCGAGCCGCCGCGACGCCTTGGCGTGCCGACTGCGATGGCGGTTTCCTGAAGGGCTTTTTTCGAAACAGGTTTAAGCGTGGTCGGAGTGTTCATTTCGTATTCGGGAGCTAGGATTCATGCGGGCGCATTACATCGCGCTGCCGCTCGGGCTGGGCCGCTTTGCGAAAGAATGGGACTTTCTTCCAATAGAGGAGCAAAGCGTGCCAATGGATGAGGAGGATGACCTTCAACGTGATCAGCGGATACTTGATCGAAAACCAGCCCAACCGCGCGCCGGTCAGTTCAAACCGACGGCCCGTCAGGCTCGTCCGCAATACCTGATCGGCGCCATCGTAGTCGTCAACAAACAGCGCCAACCGATCGTCGGGAATCCGCAGCCGGAAATTGAATTTCACGTCCAGATCGAAGAACGGGGACACGTAGAAATGCTTGGGCGCCGTCAGCTCAAACAGGCCGTCTTGGCCGACCGGCGGCCCCGGTAGCAGGAAGCGTTTCATCTCTCGGAAGGTATTGCCCACCTCCACGACAGCGCACACAGCTTCTCCCGTTTTGCGAAAACAGAAATAGAAGGAAACGGGATTAAACACATAGCCGAGAACCCGCGGAAAGGTCAACAGCATGATGCGATCGTCCTCCCGCGCATCAACGCCCCGGCGCCGCATCCAAGTCTGAATATTGCACTTGGTCGATTCGCCGGACTGAGAGAGGTGATCCCGATCGTAAAATCCGTAGGCGTTGAATCGGTTTCGACCAAATCCCGGCAGCCGCGCGTCCAGGGCGTCCAATTCATCGA
>JBLHKZ010000167.1:0-12361 GCA_047618185.1 Limisphaerales bacterium | reverse complement strand
TTCAGATTCTCAAGGCGCTGCTCGGTTTGCCGGACGACGGTCAGATATTCGTCCAGCGTCTGTTGGTCTTCCTTGCCGGCGTTGCGGGCAAGTGATTTCGCGTCGTCCCTAACCGCGTCGAGCAGACTGGCCATTTCCTTGCGCTTCCGGGGATGGCTGAGCGGATTGCGGAACAGCCGATCGAAGATGAGTTGAGGGTCGCTTTCGCGGGGAATGGGATCGCCATTCTTGTCGTAGGAAATGTAGCTGCAGCCGATTTGATTAGTGAACAGGCCCTCGGTGGTGAGCTCCAGCGAACGATGCGGGGTGTCGCCGCCGATCTTGTCGGCGATGAGCTGATCGACTGAAGCGGCCTTGGTGTTCTGGTGGTGGCCTGAGAGAAAGCGTCTTGTCGAGTTGGCGTGGGACGAGAAACCGAAGTCGCCCATGTTGTCGAGAATCAGCAGATCTTTCTTGTGATGAGCAAAGGGCTTCATCAATGGGGACATGCGGAAATCGAATTCCGATCCGCCGTTGATGTTCCACGACGGAGGATGCACGCCATTGGGTTTGAAGAGCGTCATGAACCGGACGGGCGGCTTGCCGTCGTTGGTCGACTTCGCCGAGGCCTCCATCAGATTGAGGAATGGCAGCGGGAGCGCGGCTCCGGCGGCGCCGCGTAGGAAGGCTCTGCGATTGAGTTTCAGGCTCATGATTCGATCAACGAGTGGTTGCGAAGATGGGGGATTTCTAATGGATGGTCAAAGTTCAAAAAGCGGGTCGAACCAAGGAGCGGCGATCTCGCGACTGCGCATGGGCGTCAACTTACGGCGAAAGGGCTGGATTTCACCGACCTGTTCCCTTCGCCGGAGTCTGTTGTTGCAGTACCGGCGACGAAAGCGGCAGAGGACAGCCGCACTCCAAGACCTGTCGGAACCCGAACGGGCCTGGGATTTCGCGGTAGCGTCTTGGAGTGCGGCTGTCCTCTGCCGCTTTTGAAACATAGTCGCGGGATCGTCGATCCCTTGGGGACCGTCGCGCCTAGTCGCCGCTGACATGGGTCTGGCGGAAGGGGAGGCTGTTGACGACTTGTTGGATCAGATCCCGCCAGGTTCCGTCAGTCTCGTGCAGTTCTTTCACGATCTTCTCGACCGTGGGTTGATCGTGGATCTCAAGTTTGCGGCAAAGCGCGTAGGACATGGTTTGTTTCACGATGTTCCGGATGATTCGCTCCTTCTCGGTGGTCATCAGGATTTGCTTCAGTTCCTCGAAATTCCCGAATGTCTCGCCCGAGGGGAGCTTGCCGGAAGTGTCGACGGAACGAGGATCGTCGGCTTTCGCGTTCTTCTTGAGCTTCTTGCTCGGCTTGTAATCGGCAGAAGCGATAAAGGCGCCTTCCGCGTCGTAGGCCTGAAGCGCGAAGCCGAGGGGGTCGATCTTGTCGTGGCAAACCGCGCAGGTGGGATTGGAGCGGTGTTGTTCGAAGCGTTGGCGGAAGGTCAGTTTTTCGCCGCGCCTGTTGGGCTGCACCTGACCGACATCGGCCGGCGGATCGGGCAGGTGTTCGCCGAGGATGCGCTCGAGCATCCAGGTTCCGCGGAGCACGGGACCTTTGTTCATCGCGACGACGCCGGGCATGGTGAGCAGGCCTCCGCGACCTTCGGTCTGCTTGAGCGTGATGCGCTGGACGGGAACGTTTTGTTGCTCGATGCCTTTGGGCCTCCGGTAGGCCGTCATTTGGCGGCGATCCCCTGGATAGAATTTCGCGATGTGGTGATTGATGAAGGTGGTTTTGGAATCGATCAGCTCCATCAGCGGGCGGTCCTCGCGAAACAGGTGATCCATGAATTCGATGGGCTGGTTCTTCAGGGCTTCGGCGAAAGGAAACTGCCGTTTGCGAAATTGTTCGATCTCTGTGAGCGACAGCCATTGCACGGCGAAGTCCTCGGCGAGGTTGCGCGATCTGGGTGAGTCGAGCATGCGGGTGACTTGCCCTTTGAAGGTCGCGGGTTGGCTGAGTTGTTTGGCTGCGGCGAGCTTGAACAACTCGGCGTCGGGCATGTCGGCCCAGAGGAAGTAGGAGAGGCGTTCGGCGAGTTCGAAATCGTCGACGGGCTGAATCTTGCCGGGCGCTCCGTTCATCAGTAGGCCGCGATAGATAAAGCCAGGCGACATGAGGATGGTTTTTAATTCGACCTTGAGCGCGGCGACGAGATCTTTGCCCGGCGAAAGCTTTGAAAGCATGCCGGCGAACTTCTCTTCGGGCGCGGTGCGGCGCAGGGCTCGCGGCACGAAGCTGCGGATGAGCTTCTCGGCGTTGGCGGGCGAAAATCCATCATCGGAAATGGGGCCTGCAAGAACTGCCAGCTCCTTTCGGCGTTTGGTCGAAAAGAGCTCTTCGAGCGCGGAGTCAGCGAGGTAGGAGTATTGGTCCCAAATGACCGTGGTTAGGGGATTCCCGGAGGTGTCGTTCTTGAATCCGCTTTTGCCGGGCGGGTCGGTGGGCAGCAATTTCAGGACAAGCGATTTCTGGATGACGGTCTGCTCCGCTTCAATAATGGCAACCTCCAGATCGAAGCCGAGCACGGAACGCAGGGTGTTGCGATACTCGTGGGCGGACAAGCGGCGGGGTTTGAAGGTCCCGGGATGGGCCTCGACAGATTCAACGAATCGCTTCTGATACCAGCCGTAGATCTTAGCGAGCTCATCGGCGTTGGGTTGCTTGGCGGCGTCGGGCGGCATCTCGCCCTCGCGAAGGAGTTCAATCGCCGTTTCCCAGGTTTCGAAATGAGCGTCGAGATCGGCCTGGGTCTTGATCTTCGTGAAGTCGACCTTGCCCTTTACTTTCTTCCCGCCGCCGTGGCATTCGAGGCAGTACGTCGCGAGGAAGGGTTTGATTTCGGTTTCGAAGGAAGAGGCGGACAACGCGGAAGGCGAAAACAGGCATGTAATCGCCAGCGCCAGAGCGCCTGCCCATCCCGTTAAAGCGTTCATGAACCGCCGGATTCGACTTCCGCATCCGGGCTGAAAGCCCGACAGCGCAAAGCACAGGGGTTCACCCCTGTGTTGGAATGTTCGAGGTAATTCGGCCTGAAAGGTCGGCAGCGATTGTCGAATTAGAGTTGCTGGCGGACGTTCAGCCCGCGACGCGCTTTTGTTGACAAACCTAGGCCTGAAGGCCTGGGCTTTGCGCGGACGGACGTTCAGCCCGCGAGTCCGGTTTTGGTCGACGCGCGATGAACGTACGACATGCGCCATGCCCGGCTCGGACGCGCGGCAGCGCATCCCTGCCGTGCCTGGTGAAACTTGCGGGCGCGTCCTTCGTCTCACGGCAGCTTCGAATTCGGCTTCACGGCGTTGGCAGGATACTTGCCGTTGAAGACCATCATTTGCTCCTGCGTTTCTTCCTTAACAAACGACTCGTCGATGATGCCGTCTTTGTCGGTGACGCGCTTGATGTTCAGCTTGAGGTGCTTGGCGAGGAAGGGGTAGGCGGCCATTCGTTTGGATTCGCCGTAGTCATGGCCTTCTCCATAAAAATGCGCGCCGGCGACTTTGTCCATGGCGCCGTAGAGGGCGTAGATGCTGCGGATGTAGGGGAATTCGACGTCGGGTGAATTCTGCGTCCAGTCCTTGCCGTTGGAGAGAATGAGCTGTGGGCGTGGCGCGGTGAGGGCGGCGATCTCGGCGTTGTTGCTCTTGTGGGTCGGGCTCCAGTGAATCGGCATCCCGCTCTCGCAGTGGCAGCCTCCAAAGAAATGAGCGGAGACCTGACACACCGGGACAGAGACTTTTACGCGTTCGTCGACCGCTGACAGCACGAAGGTCTGCGTGCCGCCGCCTGAACAGCCGGTCATGCCGATGCGCTCGGATTCGACGCCCGGCAGTGAGAGCACGAAGTCGAGGGCGCGCATGCTGTTCCAAGTTTGCAGGCGAAGGATCTCGGGCGTCTTTTGGTGGTTCCAGCCAACTTCCTTGGAATCGCCGTAGCCCATCATGTCGTACTGGAAAACAGCGGCTCCCATTTTGGCGAGGACGGCGCAGCGCTTTTGGCGATTGAGATTGAAGCGGCCGCCATGGCCGTGCGGGCAAAGGATGCCAGCGAGTTTTCCTTTGAAATTGGTGGGGCGATAAAGCGAGCCGGTGACGTAGAAGCCGGGTGAGCTTTCGATGGCGACGTTTTCAATCTGGTAGCCGTCGTAGACGCGCTTCTTGCGATAGACGGGATTGAGCGGCGTGCGATCGGGCAGGGTGGTGAGTCCCGCGCCCTTGAGAATGCCGGCTTTGACGCGGGCCTTGCGGATCTTCCACGCGGCGAGGGTGGGGGCGTCCTTGCGAAAGTCGGCCAACTCGGCCACGGCGGCTTCGGGCTTCGATGCGTAGCCGACGCGAAGGGTGGGCAGGCGCTTCACCTTGATGTTCTTCCATCGGCATTTGGATCCGACAGGCCAGCTCTTTCCGCCGTGAACCTGCACCGCGACGCGGCCTTCGTGGCCGAGCAGCGCGCTGACCTTCTTCTTGTCGTAGCGCTCGTGCTTGAAGGTGTTCCCATCCAGTTCGGAAACTTTCACACCGTTGAGCCAGGTGGTGATCTTCGCGGGATTGCCGATGACGCGCACGCGGGCTGTGTTCCAGTCGCCGACCTTCCAGGCCTTGACCCAGGCGTCGCCGGTGATGGAGTGGCCCTGAGGCTCGGGCGCGTTCTTGTTAGGGTCGGTCTTGAGGCGGAGGAGTTTCTTGTTGTCGTCGTAGACGCCGTTGATGTCGAAGGGGCGATTGTTAAAGGCGCCGGAGCCTTCGCCGTAGATGTGGCCGACGTTTCCGTTGTCGTGGTAGTCGACCATCATCTGAATGCACTGGCCCTTGTCGTTCGAGCGGAGGAAGAGCCCGCTGCACACGCCCCAGTCGGGCTTCAGGTCGATGAGTAGTTCGAAGTTCCCGAACTTCTCGTCGGTCAGCAGGATGCCGCCGTTGCCGCTGCCGGGCGGATCCTGTTCGCCGGTGATGGCGCCGTCTTCGACCGTCCATAAGCCGCCGGTTCCGTGGCCGATCTTTTGCGGGTTCTTGTGCCAGCCCTTGAGCGTCTTGCCGTCGAAGATCGGCTCGAAGCCGGAGTCGTCGGCCGCCATTGCGACGGCGGGAATAAGGGCGGATAACAGAATGGCCGCAAAAGCGCGTGAAATGCATCGAATCATGATCCGGGATATATCCGAGAACGCGGGTTGTTGGCGAACCTAAATTACTTCGGGCTCAGTTCAAATTCCAGAACGACCGGCGAACGGGAGAACGTCCGGTTACCGAAGGAAGCCAACAACCGGTGGGGTGAGAGTCCCCGCGAGCCCATCTCAACGCTCTGAAAGAGCGCAAGAGTCTCTAATTCCTTCGGAATACTGAAATGGGCTCGCGAGGACTCTCGCCCCACCACCTTTTGGATTCCTTCGGTCAAACAGGCTCTCTCAAAAAGTTGCGATGGTCCCCAACTACGGCCGTTGACGGCCTCTCCAAGATGGCTTCCAGAAATTGAACTGCCCCAATTACTTCTCGAAATCCGTTTCAACCTGCTCCGAGTGTGTATGCTTCAGAGCCTTTGGCGCGTTGAGGATGTTGCCGTGGATGCGGACGTTCCTGGCGCCGTTTAGCGAGATGGCGATTTCCTGCGCAGCGTGCAGTCGCGAATGGTGATGCCGCGGCAGTTGTAGGAGAAGGCCATGCAGTCGCCGGAGAAGTTTTCGGCAAAGACGTTGAGCACGGTGACATTCTCGATGACGTGCTTCTTGTTGTAGAACCAGAGGCCAGCGTTGTGTTCGGGCGTTTTTCCCTTGTCATAGAAGGGGTGAGAATTGGAGCCATCGAGATGCAGATCGCGAATCACGACGTTGGTTGTCCCCGTCGCGACGGGCGCTCCAATCATCCGCCAGAAATTGCCCTGATTGACCTTGGGGTCGTATTTTAGAATGGAAGCTGCGCCCTCGCCGCGAACAGTGGTGTTCGACGGGACTTCGAGGATGGGAGATTCCGCGCCGCGGCGGGAGAGGATGAATGTTCCGGCGGGGATTAACACCGTTCCGCCGTTGGCTTTCCCGCAGGCGGTCAACGCGGCCTCGATCGAGGAAGTGTCGTCGGTCGTGTCGTTGGACGTGGCTCCGAAATCGGTGATGTCGAGTTCGGCGGCCACGATGCCTGAGGGGAATCCAGCGAGGCCAACGAGGATGCCGGCCAGACAGATGAGGCCAGCCAGCGGCCGAGACGGCTTCAACTGGGAAATGGAGTATGTCACGACACTGGGATTCCATCCATAGAATCCATTCTTTGGCGAACCAGATGATTCGCTGGGATTGGGGTGAGGCCGCCGGCGAGAGAGGGCGCGTGGTTGACTTAACCCAGGCCGCGCAGAGGTTGTTCCTCGACGCGAGGGAGACTGGCGTTCTCGGCGTGAGGCGCCGACTGGCGCAGAAGTGGCTTTGTCGATCGGCGAATCCTCCTTGTCGGCGGCAGGTTACCGCAGGGCGTTCGTTCTGACGGTAGGTTTCAGCCGGAACTCTATCGGATGGTCAGGGGGAGGGGTGAACGGTTCTGAAACGCTGTCTTCGAAGCCGCGGGCGGTCACCTTCATCAGGTAGGTTGCGTCGGGGTCGCGGAGGGAGTAGGTGAAGGTCCCGTCCCGGCTGTTCTTGTGCCACGGTCCGAGCCACTTTACGGGAGCATTTGTAAGTTCGGGCTTTTCGCCGATATGGACGGAGACAAAGGTGATTGGACTGCCTGTGTTTGCGTTGATCGCTTTGCCGCGAATCGGGACGCTCGGGAGCATGGTAAGCGCGACTTCGTCCGGCCCCGGGGTAAGAAACACTTTTCTCAGGTGTTTATATTCTTGCTGATAGAAGTCGAAAGAAGCTCCGTTGGTCGGGGCGTTGTTCCAGATAAACCGACCGTCTTTGTCCGTTTTTCCATTCCAGATCGGAGGCGGGAAGTCATTGGGACCTTGGGGCTTCAAAAAGATATTGGCGCCGATGACAGGATTGCCGTCAGGATCGACAACCCGTGCGCGAATGGGATTCCCTTTGTCGAGCTGATACTGGAGATCTCCTTCGAGTTCGCCGCGATGTTCCAGACGCGCGCTGCGTGGAGAGTATCCTTCGGCGTCGATCGTGACCTGAATGACATGATTTGACGGAAGCGTGAGCTTAAAGCGTCCGTCGCTGTCGGCGGCGATCTTCGTGACGTGGATGACCTCATGTAGTTGCTTGATCAGGACGGTGGCGTTGGGGATTGGCAGGCCCTGGGAATTTGCGATCTGCCGGTGAAACGTGAATCCCGATTTCAGCGCAGTGACGAAATTCGTGCCGGCGGGGGAAGCGCTCAAAGGAACGCGAACGGCGGCGTAGTCGGGATGGGAAGCGGTAAAGCTCAAGGCCGGCAAGTTCGGAGGCGCCTCATTCCAACGCCACGTTCCGTCGGCGTCCGTTCTCCTTTTGAAGTCGGCTACGTTGAGGGTCATCATCTCGCCGATCAACCGAGATTGAGGCAGATTGACGGTGACGTCGGCTCCCGGTATCGGCGCGCCTTTGTCGTCTTGAACGATTCCCCCGAGACGCGCGCCCGGATTCAATTTGATGGAAAAACGTTTGTAGTTTTTCGCGCCGCCGCCAGCAGGATAGAAATTATAAAAATTTGCGTAGTTGGTCCTGGCGCCATTGATGAGGAATGCGTTGAATGGAAAGTCGGGCAGGGGGATGTCGCATTGACCGTTGGCGTCAGTCTTGCCCTCCCACACTTTCCTCTCTCCCTCGGTAGATGAGACTTCAAATCGAATTTCAGCGCCGGCCACGCCCCAGCTGGTTTGCGAGTCGGTGACGGTGAGTTTCATTTGGTGGCCGGCCTCCTTTCTCGGCTCCGTGGGCGGTTGGTCCGCAGAGCCGTTCTGAATGGCGGCGAGGTTCGGAGTTGGAGCCCCGGCCTTCGGAATTGAAATCACGCCCCGTTCTGGAATCTTCGCTTGTTTGGGCGCCGTGGAAACGGGCTTTTTTGGCGGGTTCTTCCACTGAAGTTTCAGTGTCCCAAGGTCGAGCGGTTCATCCGATCGTCCGCCTGGCATTTCCGGCACGACGACGTCCTGGTTCAGCCAGGCAATGGCCGTGAGTTGGGCGTAGGGATTGTAGCCGGCCTTGCCGTTCTTCGGTTCCGTGACAGCGATGTGGAGCTCATAGTCTCCGGCGGGCACGTCGTCTATGCGGAACGAACCGTCGGCTTCGAAATTGAGACGATAGTCTCGTCGCGCCGATTCGTGTTCCGCCCAGGGGCGACGGAAGAAATCTTCGATGCCTTTGGTGCGGTCGCTCCGGGTCGCAAAGTCGTCGGCGTTCGGAAACTCGGGCGCGGAACCGGCAAGTTTTAATGACAACAAATGGACATCGACGGTCAGGTCCGCGTCGCCAGTCACTCGCCCCGTGATGGGGCGTCCCTTGCCCCCGTAAACGATGACGGCGGTTCTGCCGGCATCGACGGTGACAGTTCTTTGCCAGGATTCGGCGGCCACTCCGGCTCGTTTTGGCAACTGGGGGCGATAGAGACGGCAGGCGCCCGGCGGAACCTTCTCGAATACGAAGCGGCCTTCGTGGTCCGTGGTGGTTGCGTAGTCGAAGCTCCATCGGTCTCCTCTTGAGTTTCCGCCTTTCAGGCCGATGCGGGCTTCTGGGGCGGGTTTTACGCCCTTCAGTAACTGCCCCTCGACGCGGCCCCAAGGTTGAAGGACGACACGCGGATGCCTTTTGAAATGGTCGGCTCTCGTCGCCAGAAAGCCGTATTCATGGGTGATGAGCGTCACGGTGTCCTCGCCTGTATCGTTGAATTCGAATTCTCCTTTGCTGTCGGTGACCATGATTTTCGCGAGTCTGCTCGTCGCGTCGCCAGGGTGAGTCATTTTGAGAGACACATACTTGCGATTGGCTACGCTGACGCTCGCTTTGGCGAGAGGCTGGCCGTCCGCGTCAACGACGGTTCCTCCGGGGCGGCCTCGACCGTTCGGACCGCGTTTCATCGCAAATTCCGCGGTCCAGTCGCTTTGGTAGAAATTTCGGGCCGGCGTGAAGTGGGTTTCGTACTGCTCGTCCGCAATGATTTTCAGGTTGTAAGCGCCGCTGGATGCCGGGCGAAATTTGTCAGATGTGACCGGCAGCTCGAAGGTGGAAGCGTCCGGCGTCCTTACCTCGGTGAAGGGGTCGCCGTAGCCGGCGCTGAAGAATACCTTTCGAATCAGAACGGGCTTGCCGGTGTCGGCGTCAATGGCGCGTCCACGAATAAGCAGTTCCCGGTCTACCTCCTTCCCGAGCCGGAAGGTCAAGTCACGCTCAGACGCGCCGGCAAAGATCTTCTGATCCATGGCGAGTGGTCCGCTTCGCGACGAGTCGGGCGCGAGTGCGGCCAACGCGAGGTCGCTTCGAGGCGCGTTCGTCCAGACGATCTCGCCCTGCGCGTCGGTTGTGGCTTCCCAATCCAGCAACTCGGCCTTCTCCGTTGAAGGAACGGTTCGCACGATGGCGCCGGCGATTCCGCGGCCCTCCCTATCGAGGATTTTTATGTGAAGCGGTTGCCGGGGTTGCATCCGAATGATCGCTTCGGGCGTGTTCTCTTTTGCGTCAATAACTGCGCTGATGATCGCGAAGCCGTCCGCCTCCGCCGTCAGAATAATCTGGCTGGCGCGACGATTCCTCAGGGTAAATCGTCCCGCAGTATCAGTGCGAAAACTGCCAAATTGCTTTCTGGGGCTGGAGCCATACCCGAGGCCATAGCCTTCTTTCACCAACACGTTGGCCAGGGGCGCTCCATCTGGCCCCACGACCTTTCCGCGAATGGTGATTCCGGGCGGGAGCGCAAACTCGGCGGTCCGCGCACGAAGGCGTCCGAAATCCAGATTGGCGTAGCCAGGCCGATTGAAACTAAAACCAGGATAGCGACCGGGAATTGGCGCAGTTGTCGGGCGGTAACGCGTGATGGAGCCGTTTGGCCGGAGTAATTCGACAGTTGCGCCGGTTACGTTCGCTGGAAAGTTGCGAACCTCCCATTGTCCGGAATCATCGGTCACGGCGTCGGGGGCGGAGGTCGGGTTGAAGTGCGACGCGTATTGAGTTGCCTTCACTTTCTCCTGGCCGCTTGTGTTCATGGCAAAGGAATAACTTTCGATGCCCGACACGCGGACGTGAATGCCGGACTGTGGGATTCCCGCTTCGTCCCGGACAACCCCGCCAATTGTGATTCCCGGTTGCAGTCGCACGGTCAGTTCATCCTGAATGGCGTTACGGACGTCGGAATAACGCTGCACCCAAAGGGTGAACTGGCTCGAATAGCCCGGAGCGAGGGTGGCCAGTCTAAAATCCGTTTGTTGGGTGAGGGGATCGAAGGACGGTTGACCCAGGTGAATTAACGCCGCGCCTTCCGCGTCGGTCGTCCATCGGGGGGCGCTCGCGCCGCTGGTGGCGGCGGGGGGGGGTGGGAATCCATGTCAGGATTTCCGCGTTCTCGATGGGGCGGTCGCTGGCGTCGTCGAGGACCGTCACTTTCAATGTCGGACCGTTCGTAATCACCCGGCGCGTCGGAGTGGGGGCCTGGTGGAGAACGTAGCCGGTTTCTAATTGCGGCGCCGCCGTCGCTGTCGCATCGACGGAAACTTGCGCACCGCCGGGCGTCGCGATGTTGCTGGCCGAGGGACTGGGCTGGCTTTCCGCCTGGTTTCGCGCGTCGGTCAGGCTGACGGCGCCGATGGCCGTCAGCAGAATCAAAGCGGTGAGCGAAGCTCTCTTTGCGGGAACAAATGCGCCGATCATTTGGAGACGCTTTTTCAGTTGTCGCTTGTCTTCGAGGATTCCGACCATTCCCGGCGAGGCGGGGCAGTCGGTCGCCTTCTCCAACAACCTCAGAATCGTTTCACCATAGGGCAGGTTTTGTCCCTCGCCGGCGGCTTCCAACGCCATCTCGTCGCAGGCCAGTTCCCGATCCGTGCGCCAGCGATGGAAGGCCAGCCAGACGAGCGGGTTGAACCAATGCACACATTGCAGGATCAGCGTGATCCAGTTTACGAGCAGGTCGCGGCGTTTCACGTGCGCCAGCTCATGGAGTAAAACGAAACGCAACTCCTCGGTGGAAAAGTGTCGGATGAAATCGCACGGTAAAAGAATTTGCGGGCGGAATAACCCGTAGATTGCGGGGCTGGAGCGGAGCTCGCTCTCGGCGACGATCGGACTGCTCCGAACGCCCAGACGCCGCCGGCAATCGTCGAGGATCGCAAGAACATCAGGATCGTGTAGCTCCCGAGATTTGCGAATTTCCGTCCGCATCCGAAGCGCGCCCAAAGCAGTTCGCGCGGCCAACAGGAGAACGATGGAAAGCCACAGGGCGAAAAGGCCGGCGGACAAAGAAATGGAGCGAGTTTCGACTGGCGTCGGCATCGGGGCGGCGACGGGCGGCGACGGGATAATCCCGATCGGCGCGCCCGCCGACATTTCCATCCCCTCGGGTTCCCTGGCGTCCATTGGAAAAGTTTCGATCGGCGGAGCGAAGGATTCCAGTTCCGGAAATGGCGGGGCGGACTCTGCATGAATGGCGGCGAATTCCGGGGCTGGATCGACGTCGAGAAGGGGTTGGTCGCCTGGCGTGGCCAGCGTCGGAGGTTCCGTCGGAATCGGCGACGTGGACATGGATGCGCTCCAGCGCGGCAGGAGATTGAAGATGCTGATCGTGCTGCTGATGGAAACGGGCAGCAGCAGGCGAAGAACAACCAACAGCCACATGGCGCTTCGCCAACGCGGTGAAATTCGCGCGCCCCAAAGCGCCTGCGCGAGCAGAACCAGCGCCACCAACGCCCCCGCCTGCACGGAGGAGCGGCCCAGGATGTTGAGGAATTCGGCGGAGTTCATGACTTTTTGCCCTTTCGTTTTGAGCCGCTCGTCGATTTGGCCGCCGCTTCGTTCAACAGTGTTCGCAGTTCCTCGACTTCAGTCTTGCTGAGTCGGTCCTGCTCCACGAAGTGGGCCAGCATGGGTTTCAGCGAACTTCCGAGCACGCGGTCGAAGAACGAGTCGCTGGCCTCAGCGATGGCCTCCTTTTCATTTACCAATGGCTCATAGACATAACTGCGGCCCATCGTTTCATAGCCCAGGGCGCCTTTCTCAACGAGCCGCGCCAACAAGGTCCGCACGGTTTTTGGGTGCCATTTGGAATCTTGTTCGCTGAGTTGTTTGATGATCTCGGCGGCGGTTGCCGGATGCTTCTCCCAAATCACGCGCATCACCTGCCATTCCGTCTCGGTAATCCTTGGAAACTTTTTCATATTCTTTGCCCACAGTTGTAGTCAATGGACAGTATGACTACAACTGTGGGCAAACGGCGTCAA
>JBLHKZ010000166.1:0-12463 GCA_047618185.1 Limisphaerales bacterium | reverse complement strand
ACGGTAAAATCGACGCCCAGATAACCGAGCAACTCCGCCCGCCGGGGCGACGCGGAAGCCAGAATGAGCGAAGGAAGTTTCATTGGGAGAATGGACGAGCCTACGCCGGAGCCGGGTTCAACGCCCCGGTGAACGCCTCCAGCTTCGCCCGAAATGCGTCATCGGACAACACCGGCTCGGCGCCCTCGGCGGAGATCTCCTGAGCCACTTCGATCCACGACTTGCAGCCGCCATATTCCTTGAGCATGGGCAGCTCCACCGGCTCGGCAAGGCGATGAACGCGCACCGCCAGCGCGTAGACTCCCTGGCTGCGGCCCCATTCGAAACGCTGCTCGATCACGGCGTCTTTCCACACGTGCTGCCCCCGCAAACGATGAGCCGCCTCCAGTGAATCGAGCTCGCGCCATTCGGCGATCTCGGCGTAATACTCCAACCGAAGAGTGTCCTCGTCCGGCAGACAATCCATCACGTCCCCCGAGCGCGCCCGCGCCTCGGGCACAACGGAATCGGCTTGCTGGTGAAAGCGCGTGGGAAACAGCAGAAAGCGCTCGTGCCCGACCTGAAATCCACCGCGGCCCTCATGGATGCCGCCCTTGCGGAGAATGACAATCTGCTCGCCCCGGACCAGCGTGTCGACCACCACTGCCCACTCTTTAAATGCCGTTCGCATCCCGCAAAAATAGGCGTCCGCCCTTCTCAAGTCGAGACGGCAACGCCGGTATCGACGGGCTCCGAAAGCCACGCCGTTTGCGGACTTCTCCGCGCTTGCCACTGCCTAACGGTTCCCTTAACGTCGCGACCATTCCAGTCCGATCCAGCCTATGAATACCAACGTTCGCATCCAACTCTCGATCATGATGTTCCTCCAGTTCTTCATCTGGGGAGCCTGGTATGTCACCGCGCCAAACTACCTCGGAACCATCGGCTTCGGAGCCGGCGATTTCGGCTGGACCTACTCCGTCGGCCCGATCGCGGGCATGCTGTCGCCCTTCTTTGTCGGGATGATCGCCGACCGCTTCTTCGCCGCGCAGCGCGTGCTCGGGCTCATGCACATCACTGGCGGCGTGGTCATGTTCGGCGCGGCCCTCATGATGAAAGGCGGACAATCACCCAACGCCATCAATATGGTGTTCCTGCTCTACATGCTCACCTATTTCCCGACGCTCTCCCTGACGAACACGATCGCCATGCGCAACATGTCGAACTCCGAGAAGGAATTTCCGGCCATTCGCGTTCTTGGCACAATCGGCTGGATCGCCGCTGGCGTCACACTTTCAGTATTGGGATGGAGCACGAAGCTAAACATGTTCTACCTCGCCGGCGGCGCGGGCATCGCCCTGGGCGTCTTTAGTTTCATGCTGCCCAACACGCCGCCCTCCGGAGACAGAAACGTCTCCATGCGAGAAATCCTCGGACTCGACGCGCTGGTGCTGCTAAAGAACCGCTCCTACCTGATCTTCATGGTCTCATCCATGTTGATCTGCATCCCGCTCGCGTTCTACTACCAGATCGCCAGCCGGGTCGTGGAGATGGCCGACTTCGGCGAATTCGGAGTCGTTCAAGGCATCAAAAACATGTTGCAGATGGGCGATGACGTCATCGGCGCCACAATGGCGCTGGGCCAGGTCTCTGAGATTGTTTTCATGCTCGTGATGCCCTTCTTCTTCGCGCGACTCGGCGTCAAGAAGATGCTGGCCGTCGGTATGCTCGCCTGGGTTATTCGCTACGGACTCTTCGCATTCGGCGCTCCCGAGAGCGTGCGCTGGATGATCCTCGTCGGCATCGTGCTCCACGGCATCTGCTACGACTTCTTCTTCGTCACCGGCCAAATCTACACCGATCAAATGGCGCCCAAGAAAATTCGCGGCCAGGCCCAGGGCATGCTGGTGCTGTTCACGCTCGGGCTCGGAATGTTTATCGGCGCACAGGTCGCCGGCAAAATCGAGGCGCAACACACAACCGACGAATCCAAGGCCTTTGCCGTTCAGGTTCAGGCCAAGGGCGAGGAAATCGCGGCAGTCGACAAGTTGATCGAAGCCGCCCCGGCCGCTGGTCGGGACGCGCTACAGACCCAGAAAGAGTGGCTTACCGACGAGAAAAAGGCCCTGCGCAAACAGGAACTGCAAGCCATCGACTGGAAACCCCTCTGGGCCAAACCCGCCATTTTCGCCGGCATCGTCATGCTGATCTTCCTCGCCCTGTTCAAGGACGACCGCGAAAAGCCGAAGCCTGAGAAATCAGAAGATTCGGCCGGCTCGAAATAGGGAGCGGCCCCATCAAACGCCGAAGCGGCGAAGCGGCGCAGACACGAAAAGGTGATTCAAAAACATCCCCTGAAATCGCGATTCAAAAGGGGCGTAAAACAAGGGGTTTTCGGCGAGGTTGAAACGTGTTTCAGAAACTGATGTTTTTGAAACGGGTTGGGGCTGGGGCATCTTCAGCTTTTGGAAGCGCGTCAGAGTCAATGAAGTGAATGGCAATCCAAACACGATTGCTGTTCGGGCCATCGAGCTGAGGCAACAATTTTGGAACTGCGGGCTTTGCTCTGCTTCCCATTCTCGTGAGCAAGTTCAACACCATATCCCGTTCGCTCTTGTCTTTGGACTCCAGAAGGCTCACTAAGCGAGGAACGGTTTCGTCACGGAAAGTCCGCTGACTTTCCCGAAAAGTAAGCTGCAAGATAGCCCGAAATCGAACCCTCTGCTCTCCATCAAACAATGCTTCTTCCAAAACGTAAGTTCCGTCCGCTCCCATGAACGATAGCGCAACCGCCGCGTTCCTTGACCGATACTTATCCCCATCACGCAGTAGGCTCGAAAGCTCTTGAACTATTCCATCGGGCAGTGGGTCAACGAAACTCAGAGCGTAGGCGGCGTTGTAGTCGAGATGAGTGCTGTTGCCCCTGACCAATCGACCAACGAGCGGTTTTCCTCTCAGACGGTTTCCTCTCGCGACATGCCCGTCATTCGGTAGAGACCGTCTCCGCCTTTTTGAGGCAAAACCGAGAGTTTTGGCCGGGAAAAGGCGATGAATCAGAATTCGCCAACCACAGGTGTCGTCGCCGGGGACAGCTATTCTCCGTTTGTTGTGGCTGGCAACTCGTCGCCCTCGACGACCTCGCCCTTCGGAACCAAAGCCATCGCTTCGAGAAAGCTCTCACGAGATGCGCCTTTCGCGCGTTCCACGATGATGTCGTAGGTCTGCAACGCTGAGAGTTTCTCGGCCACAGCGAGACTGACGAACTGATTGATGGAGATCCCATCTTCGTCCGCTGCTCGCTTGAGATTTTTGTGCAAGGAATCTGGGAGTCTGAGGCTAAGAGTGCTCATGGTAGTAATGCTAGGAAGTCTGATGGCGCTACAACTGAAATTCCAAATTCTGAGGCCGGCCTAAAATCTCTACGGTTAAATGTGACAATGTGAGACGCTCCCGCTGCGATACCCAGTTCGAGAACCATGTCGTCTTTCGGGTCAGGAAGAATCGCCCTCCAAAGATAATAGATCTGCTGTTTGTGGGCAATCTGCGCGATTCGTCCAATGATCGCGTCCACCGATGCTGACGGAATCGTGATTCCGACATCTTGCCTCGCAGACACATCATCATATTCAGCAAGAAGCGGCACCGAGAGGGCAACCTCGAAATCACCCCTATCCGCAGCCAGTAGTATCTGGTGGCTAGCGCCGGATGATGAACGTAGCGCGGCAATAAGGACATTTGTATCGATCACAGCACGGATCACTTTGGTATCGTATATGCCACCACATATGATGTCAATGTGTGTTTCTCATTTCCCTCGTAGAACTGTGAGCCTATTCGTGTCGCGGTTGGCAATTCGCCGAAGATTGGCAACCTGCTTGTCAGCGCCGGGATGAAACTGGCGGTTTTCTGCCGGTTTGAAATTCCTGTTTTCTTCGGGATCTGATTCTGGGTTTTCTTCCAAACGTTTCACGCAAATCCTCTTCTTCACCGTCTTCTTATCCGGGTCTTCTTCCGCCTCATTTTCTTCTTTGTTCCCGCGTCGTTTTCCGGCTTTTACCGGTCATGGATATTGAGCGGGTCGCACCAAGACGCCGTAGGCGCAATTGTATTGTCTGCAAAGAGTTACTTCACCCCGACCCTCGAAACGTCGGACGCCAGAAAGCCTGTTCGTTGCCCGCCTGCCAAAAGGCCCGCAAGGCCTTGAGCCAACGGCGTTGGTTGAGCAAGCCCGAGAACCGGGATTACTTCCGGGGACCCGAGCATGTTCGGCGCGTTCAGGCATGGCGCCGCAAGAACCCAAACCACCGGCCTTCGAGGGCGCCCGCAAAGGGCGCTCCGGTGTTACAAGACCCCTCAGTGAGCCAACCCGTTGAAGATGAGCCTCTTAAGTTGTCTTTAACGAACCTCGCGTTACGAGACGCCTTATCGACCCAACACGTTCTGTTGACGGGGCTTATCGCCCTCTTAAGCGGCAGCACGTTACAAGACGACATCGATTCCTTCATCCGTCGTTTGATAGATCAAGGGCGCGATATTCATGGGATGCGCCAGTCGTCTTGGGCTCCCGATCCATCAACCCCATCCATATCCAATGATCGAAAAACAGCTCCTTCGCCCCGAGCTCCTCCGCCGCGTTCCCGAGCGCTTTAGCTGGCTGGCCCATCGACTGGTCCGGGATAATCGTCTGCGACCCTGCGATCCTGAGGCCGCAGCCCTGTATTTGTTTCTGGTCTGTGTCTGTGACGCCCAGGGTCTCAGCTACTACGGCGACAAAACGGTTGGCCAACATTTGAATCTGGCGCCGCAGTCTCTGGCCCTGGCTCGCCGACAACTGATCCAGGCCGACCTGATCGCCCACCGAAAACCCCTTTATCAAGTTCTGGATCTGTCGCCAGAACCGCAGGCCCAAGCCCCTCGCGGAGGCTGCTTGAGCCTCAAGGAACTCTTCCAACGGGCGCTGGAACAGGAAGGCGCTGAGAAGTGATCGACTATCAGACGTGGCTACAGATCCGGGATTTGAAACAGGAGGAATTGGCGCCCGCGGCCATCGCCCGCAAGTTGAAGCTCGATCCCAAAACAGTGATCGCCTGGATGGATCGCGAGAGCTTCCAGCAGCGCCGCGCTCCGGCGGCTAAAAGCAAGCTGGACTCCTTCAAACCATTGATCCTGCGCCTGATTGAACTCCATGCCTACACCGGCAGCCAGATCTTCATCCGTCTTCGTCAGGAAGGCTATCAGGGCGGCTACACGATCCTCACCGATTACCTGCGGCGGGTTCGTCCCCGGCGTAAACCCGCCTTCCTCAAGCTCCACTTTGAGCCGGGCGATTGCGCCCAGGTCGATTGGGGAACTTACCGGAGCATCTCGGTTGGCTCCACCACTCGTCGCCTCTCCTTCTTCGTGATGGTTCTCTCCTACAGCCGCCGGATCTTTGTCCATTTCACACTGGGCGAGTCGCAGGAGCAGTTCCTGGACTGCCATCGGCGGGCCTTCGAATACTTCGGGGCGGTTCCCGCCCGAGTCATGGTCGACAACTGCAAGGTCGCCGTCCTGCACAACCGCCCTCATCAGGAACCCGCGTTCAATGCGCATTACGTGGATTTCGCCCAACACTACGGCTTTAAGATCGTCGCCTGCGGCGTGGGCTACGTCAGAAAGAACTTCCTGGCCGGCCACACATTCACCGACTACTCCCAGATCAATCCCGCGGCCCTTCAATGGCTGGAGGAGGTGGCCAACGTCCGCAAACACGGGGAAACCGGCCAAACGCCCCTTGAGCGCTTCGAAGGCGAACGGGACATCATGAAGAAAGAACCCCAAGGCCAACAACTCGAAGAACACGCAAGCTATCTGAAGCTGGGTTTCCTGATGGAAAACCACGAGGACTACACACAGCGAGCGGCTCAACACCAGTGGAGCCCGCAGGAATACCTGATTCATCTCCTGGAAGGCGAGGTCGGCAGGCGCCGGGGAAATCAGGTCCAACGGCGGATCAAAAGCGCAAAGTTCCCGGTGATCAAAACGCTCGAACAATTTGATTGGAGCTGGCCCAAAAAAATCAACCGGCAACACGTCCTGGATCTCTTTCGCCTCCAGTTCCTCAACCCTCATGCCAATGTGATCTTTATGGGAGGCGTGGGGTTGGGCAAGACCCGCCTGGCCACAGCCCTTGGCTACGCGGCCTGCCAGCAAGGTGTCAGCGTGCTCTACAGCACGGCCGTGGACATCATCAACACACTCGTGGCCGCTCAGGCCGCCGGGAGGCTCAAAATCGAACTCAAGCGCTACCTGAGCCCGAGCCTGTTAATCCTCGACGAGCTGGGCTATCTGCCGATCGACAAAACCGGCGCGGACAGCGCCCTTGGCCAAACGCATCGGCGTTCGTTCAAGAAGCCCTTCAAGAAAGTTACGCAGAGTCCTGAGCGATTTCGGAATCGACGAGTCTTTCGCCAAGGCGGCCAAGAAGATGCAGGAGCACTACGGCTTTGGGGTCACTGCGGTCGCCGTGCCCAAGGCGACCCTTGAGAGCGCGGCCAAAGCCGCGCGGCGTCACGAGCAACAATGCGCCCAGGACTACCGGCGGTTACCCAGCAAACATTATTGCCGAAGCCGACGGTTCAATGATTTGCACGGTGAAAACCAGTTCGGTTCACTGCGTGGGCGACGGAGCCGAATGGATTGACCGCCAGCGCAGAGAGGTCTTCGGGGATCAAGGCAGCTACTTGGGCGACTTCTTTCACGTCAGCGAATACTTGGCCGCCGCCGCGCCGAGGTGTCGTCCCAATGCCTGCGATCCCTGGCGAAAGACACAGCACAAGCGTCTCAAGCGCGGGGCGCGCCAACTCACGATCCAGGAACTGGCCGACCACCTCGAACCTCCGGAGTTGGCCGAAGATCAAGCGCCGGTCAGGTCCGCACATCGCTACCTGAGCAATCGCACCGAATAGTTGGATTACCCAAAAGCGTTGTCCAAAAAACTACCCATCGGTTCTGGCTTGATCGAATCCGGACACAAGCATGTGTTGCAAGCGCGCCTCAAACTCGCTGGCTGTGCGTGGCTCAAGAAAAACGCCGCCGACATGGCCCAGTTGCGAGTATTGCGGGCAAACGAGCAATGGGAGGAAATCTGGAAGTAATTCGCCACCATCAAAAATTCACACCCGCGGTCAGACGCAATCGATTGCAGTGGCCGCAAAACGGCTCCGTCACCGGGGCTATGACGCCAATCTCGCCGCGCCCTCCGGGAAATCTCCATCGCGTTGCGATCTCGGCCAGGTTGGTCGGAGCGACCGCTTCCAGTCCGTAGCGAGACTTTAGCCGCTCCAGAAATTCGCGGCTTAACGGGAAGGCGGCTTGGGAGGAGCCACCTTGACCTCGCCGTCGCGCGTCACTTCCACCTCAAGACTGAAACTCTTCGGCTCGGAGCGAGTGATGGGCGCAAAGTCCTTGTCCCACAGGCGCTGGCCGCCGCGCTTGGGCGGGCCGCCTCCGAAAATGCCCTTGCGGATCAGTTCCAGGCGACGCTTGACCGAAAGCTGCTGCTTCAGATCCTTCACCTGTTCGCGCAGGAACGCGAGGTCGTTGAGCTGCTTCTCCAGCTCGGCCTTCTCCTGCTGCAGCCGCTTGAGCTCGGTGATCAGAAACTCCCGGTCGCCCATAGAATCGGCCAATTCTTTTTCCTTCGTCTGAATGTCCTGACTAAGCTTCTGGATATTTCCCTGCAACTCGCCGATCTGCTCGGTCAGATTACCGGCCTCGGTCTGCAAAAGTGTGATCTTCTGGTCGCGTTTTGAGATCTCCTGCTTGGCCATGACAATCTCCCGCTCCGCCGTTACGGCGCGCTGGGTCGTCGCCGTCAGCTGAGCCTTTGTCTTACTGAGCTCGGTGGTGGTCTTGTCCAGTTCGGCGGACTTGGACGCAAGCTTGTTCCGCTCCAGGGTCAGATCCATGGAAGCTTTATGAAACTTGTTAGAATTGACGTTCACGTCCTTTTCAAGCTTCACGATCGAGCCTTTGAGGGCATCGTTCACTGTCGTTAATTCTCCCAGCTGGTTCTCCGCCTTTTGCAGGCTGTTGCCCAGTCTGCTAATTTCAACTGTCTGCTCCTCTTGCTTTACGGCCGCAGCCACAGTCTCTTTATCCAGGGTAAGTTTCAGCCAGATCGCGGCGAGCGCGAGTAAAACGATCGCAAAAATGACAAGGGGTGTCTTCATAAGGTCGGGCATAATGCATACGTGGCCCTGATTTTGGCAAGTCCGCATCTGCCGCTTGTATCCACGAAAAGTGGCTCTAGATTGCTCCCTGTGGAATTGCCCAACGAAATACCCGTCATGACGCTGCCCGACGCCGTCCTTTTTCCCGGCGAAACGCTCCCGCTTTACATCTTTGAGCCGCGATACCGCAAAATGCTGTCCGATGTGCTCGAAGGAGGCAGGATGTTTTCGGTCGCCCGCCGGCGTCCCTCGTCTCCCCACGAAACCCCCGAGACGGTGGCGGGCATCGGCCTCGTCAGCGCGTCCGTGGAGAGTCCCGACGGCACATCGCACCTCACCCTCCACGGCCTGGCTCGCATCGAACTGGGCGACGAAGTGCCGGGAACCCCCTACCGCGTCCACCGAATTCGCGTCATAAAGCGTCCGGCCGGCGACAACCCCGTCATCCCGCCGTTGCTCGATCGAATGCGGCATCTGGCCACGTCGCGCATCCAGGAGGGAGCATTGTTGCCGTCCTCCTCGCTGGAACAGCTGGACGAAGCCGAACAGGCCAATCTTCAAGCCCAATTGAAGGAGTCTCTGGAGCAACTGAGCAGCCACATCCAAAACGAATCGAATCCTGAAAAAGCGGCTGATCTAGCGGCCTGCGCGCTCCTTTCCTGTCCGGATCAGCGGCAAACCATTTTGGAAACTCGCGACCTGGAAAATCGCTTGCATCGCCTCATTGAATTCCTGGACACTGACGATCCTTTCCCCGAATTCTGAGCGGCCACGCCAATCTCAAGGACGCGGATCCGACTATTCCTCGACTATCTCCACACCCGCGGCCGCCTTGTGCTTTTTCAGAAAGCCCGGCAACGCCTCTTGAAATTTCTTTTGCAACAGGCCGCCACGAAGATTTTCAGCCACTTCGGCAAGGGCGTATTTCGAAGCCGGGTAATGTTGGTAGACCTTGATGATGTGGTAGCCGTACTGAGACTCCACCACGTCGCTCACCGTCCCGACCCGCTGACCAAACGACGCCTCTTCAAATTCCTTGGCCATTCGCCCGCGAGGAAAGGTGTATTCTCCGCCGTTTTCCTTGCTGACGGGATCCTCGGAAAAATCCTTGGCCAGCTTGGCGAAGTCCTCCCCCTTGCGCGCCCGCTCCAGCAGTTTCTCGGCGATCCTCAGCTTCCTGGTCTTCTCCGAGGGCGGCAAGGCTCGTCGCGTCGCCATGTCCATCGTGCTCAGAAGAATGTGCGCCGCGCGAACGCGCTCCGCCTTGTGAAACTCATCCGGATTCGCTTCGTAATAAACCTGCAACTCCTTGTCGGTGATCGTGAATGTCGAGCGCAACAGACGCTCCAGCACGACATTGGAAATCTCCTTTTCCACGATCTGCGATTCCCACCGTTCGACCGTAAATCCCCGGGTCATAAGCTTCCTCTCATACTCCAGCGTCGATTTGGATTCCGAACGCGCCGCCTTGATGAATTTTTTCGCGACCTCCGCGCCCTTCACGCGATCGGCATCGTTGGCCAGTCCCAGCACGACCTTCAACGCCACGATCCGGTCCCGGATCATATTCCGCAGTCGACTTGATTGCCCCGGAGGCATGCGTTGCCCGCTCGCCGCCATGTTGGCCTTGTACTCCAGCACGGCCATGTCGACATCCGCATTCATGACTTCGAAGCCCTTGCCTCGCACGAGAACACGATCCGCAAACAAGCCGGCAGTGGTGGTGATGTCCGCCTTTTTGGCGCCGGCCGCGGCCCGGACGTCGCCGGACCCGGCTCCGAGCAAACAGGCGCTCAAGATAACTAACACTGGCAATTTCATAGTTCTAATGACGACAACAACGTTCGATTTGCTCAAAGTTGAACGACTCGCACATTGCAAAGATCGGGGTCGGCCTCGAGTTCGTCGAGCAATTCCTGCGGCGGAACGGTGTCCAGATTCAACGCGGTCAACGCCCGGCCGCTCTCCTCGTCGCGGCTGAGGCTCATGTTGGCGATATTGACGCCGTGATTGCCCAGCAAAGTCCCCAGATGCCCCACCAGCCCGGGACGATCAGTATTTCCGAGGATCAGCAGCACGCCCTCCGGCACAAATTCCAGCCATAGGCTGTTCATCCGCGCCACTCGCGGCTCGCGCTGCGATCCGTGGCAATAGCCTGAAACCGAGAATCGCTGCTCGCCCGAATAAACCGCGACATGCAGCCAATCGTTAAAATAGGTTTTCTCGTTCGACTTGATCTCCTCCACCAACAACCCAAGTCCGCCCGCCAGAGCGCGGACATTGACCTGATTGACATCCTTGCCGCCCGCCCCCTCAAGAAAGCCTTTCAACACGTAGCGCGTGATCGGATCTCCCGGCAGTTCGGCGACCAAACCGCCCAGTGTGACCACCAGTCGGTCGTTGCGTTTGGGAGCGATCTGCGCCAGCACACGACCAAGCTTCTCGCCCAGATTGAGGTAGGGTTTGACCTGCGCGTAAATCTTCTCGTCCAGATTCGGCATGTTGATCCCGTTGCGGACGGACCCTGTCAGCAGGTATTCCGTGATTGTCTCCGCCACTTCGATGCCAACGTTTTCCTGCGCCTCGGTCGTGCTCGCGCCCAGGTGCGGCGTCATCACGATCTCCGCGGATCCTCGCAACGGAGAATCGGCCGGCAACGGTTCGGTCTCGTAAACGTCCAACGCGGCTCCCGCGACCTGCCCGCTTTCAATCGCGGCGACCAGATCGTTCTCATCGATGATCCCGCCGCGCGCGCAATTCAACAATTTGACGCCCTTCTTCATCTTGCCAAAGGCCGCGGCGTCCAGCATGCCCCGGGTCTCATCCGTCATCGGCATGTGAACCGTGATAAAATCCGCCAGCGGAAAAACTTCCTCCAAATTGTCGACCAGATCGACATTCAGCTCCTGCGCCTTGGCCTTCGACATGTAAGGATCGTAAGCCACGACTTTCATGCCAAACGCGATCGCCCGCTTGGCGACCTCGCCGCCAATGCGCCCCATGCCGAGCACGCCCAGTGTCTTCTGGTAAAGCTCCACGCCCTTAAAGGCCTTCCGATTCCACTCGCCATTCTTCATCGACATGTGCGCCTGTGGAATCCGGCGAGCCAACGCCATCAGCATCGAAAACGTCAATTCTGCCGTGGAAATCGTATTTCCGCCCGGGGTGTTCATCACCACGATGCCGCGTTGCGTCGCCGCCTCGCTATCGATGTTATCCACGCCCACGCCGGCGCGACCGACCACCTTCAACTGCTTCGCGGCGTCCATCACTTTGGCCGTCACTTTGGTCTCCGACCGCACCACAATCGCCGAGGCGTCCGCCGCCAGCGTGATCAATTCATCCTCGGAGGGCCGGGAATCGAGCACGACAACGTTGAATTCCGACTGATTCTGAAAGAGCTCAATGCCTTTCGATGAGATGGGATCGCAAACTAGGATTTTCATGGGTAAAAGGCGGCGAATTTAGGGGAACCCGGGGTCGGGGTCAAATCCTGATATGGAGGGACTTTCGTGCCGCCCGAGAACTCACTCTTGTTCGACCAGTGGGTGATCTTCCGGCAAATGATCAAAGAAATTATCCGGCTTCCCCTCTGTGTCCCACTGGGCCGCAAACCGAAACGCCCGAAGCGCACGCGCATCGTCGATCGGCAGATCGTCCAATTTCAATTCGCGCGTTAAGTCGTCAATCGTCTTAAAATTCGCAAATCGTTTCACTGAACTCGGTGTGATGTATCGCGTAATCGTGCCGTATCGGCCTCGACTCGAGGTCATTTTGCTCAGCAATAAACGTACCAGCCAATGCGCGTCTTCTGGCCCGCGCAACTGACCCAACACCCAATTCCGAACTTCTTCTTCTCCTGCCCAATCTGACCATCGATAAATCAGAGAGGAGAGTCCGATCATGGTCCTGAGGCGCCCATCTCCCGCCGCACTGCGGAGCCGCTCCAACGCAATTGGTTTCAGTTCGCCAACTTGCATTTCCGAAACGATGAATCGATGTCCATCTCGACTATCGCGACGCTCTTCGTGACTAACCAAATCTACAGCCAGCCGCACACAGTTAGATGCAGAAATTCCGTCCCTTAGGAGTCGGAACCGTCGATCCTCGTCGCTTATTCGGCGCAGTCCGAAATATATCAATCTCCAGCAATACGTAAGGGAATCAAAGTTTGGGTCGAGTAGTCCGATTTTTTCCTTTTCTGAGAAACCCTCCCCTACGTCGCATAGCGCTGTGATCGCTTCAGGAAAAATTGTAGTTTCCAGTTTCTC
>JBLHKZ010000165.1:0-12627 GCA_047618185.1 Limisphaerales bacterium | reverse complement strand
CTAATGCCGCGGCCCCATTTTTTATTCCTTTTGCTTTCAGACTTTCATTAAACCAAACGCCGCGACGACAACCAAAACATGGACGTCGAAGGCAATATCGCGGACGCGCGGCAGCGCATCCCTACCGTGCCGCCCAAGGGACCGGCCGTCTATGCCTTGCGCAGATTCACCGGATTCAGCGGCTTGAGATCCCGGGGCACGAAGAGGCCGTCCTTGCGGATCAGCTCCCCGTCGAACCAGATTTCTCCACCTCCCCATTCCTTTCGCTGAATCAGGACCAGGTCCCAGTGCACTGCAGATTTGTTGCCGTTGTCGCAAATGTCGTAGGCCTGCCCCGGCGTGAAGTGCAGCGAACCGGCGATCTTTTCATCAAAGAGGATGTCGCACATCGGATTCAATATGTGCGGGTTGCAGCCGATCGCGAACTCGCCGACATAGCGCGCGCCTGCGTCGGTGTCGAGAATCTGATTCAACCGCGCCGTGTCGCTGGAAGTCGCGTTGATGATCTTGCCGTCCTTGAATTCCAGGGCCACGTTTTCAAACTTCGAGCCGGAATAAACGCTAGGCGTATTGTAGGCGATTGTGCCGTTGACCGACTTCTTGACCGGGCAGGAAAAAACCTCGCCATCGGGGACGTTTCGATCCCCGCTGCAACTGATCGCGCCTAGCCCCTTGATGCTGAATCGCAGATCCGTTCCTGGCGCCTTGATGTGCACCTTGTTCGCTTTGGCCATGCGTTTCTGGAGCGGCTTCATCGCCTTGGCCATTTTGGCGTAGTTCATCGTGCAGACCTTGAAATACAGATCTTCGAATGCCTCCGTGCTCATCCCCGCAGCCTGCGCCATGCTGGGAGTCGGCCAGCGCAACACGCACCATTTGGTCTCGTTCACACGGTAGTTCTGAACGGGTCTGAGAATGCGGGAATAGAGCGAAAGCTTCTCCCCGGGAACGTCGGAGTTCTCGTTCATGTTGTCGGCGCCGCGAATCGCGATGTAGGCGTGCATCTGCTTCATGCGAGCCAGCTCGATCTTCCTGGCGGTCTTCGCCTGCGATTCCGTGGCGCCACGCAGCATCTCACGAACGAGCCGCGTGCGGCGGATTTCGACGAAAGGCTCCGCCTTGACTTTGCGCACGGCACGCATGAGTTCGATCGTGAATTCGTCGGGAACGTCCATCATGTCGAGCAGGATGCGTTCGCCCTTCTGAAGGCTGGTGGAATACTCCACCAGCAGTTTGGCCAATTGGGTGTATCGAGGATCGGTCATAATATGTTGAAAATCGAAGGCTACTTGCCGGCTTTCTTTTGTCGAGCGGCTTGTGCGCGTTCGGCCTTGCGCCAGGTTCGCTCGCGCTTCCTGTTTTCCGCGCGAAGGAGCGACTCGGCCGACCAACCCTTGCTCTGAGCGAATTGCGCCAGTTCAAACAACTCCTTCGCCACGGCGGATTTCGTCTTCTTCAATTTGGGAGCCGCATCCGCGGCCGTGAGCTTCGCGCGCTTTGCCTTCTTGACGAGTTTCTCTGTCCGCTGCAGCGCCGGAAGATGTTTGGGGATGCCATCGAGCATTGAGGAGCGTTCATGTTTCGTGCCCTGCTTTTCCTCCTGCTTCAGCTTTTCCCAATTGGCCCAAACTTCGTCGACGTCCTTCACCTTGCAATCACCAAACACATGCGGATGACGATGAATCAGCTTGTCGACGATGCACTGCGCGACCTGCTCGAAATCGAAGACGCCGCGCTCATTGGCCAACTGGCAATGAAAAACGACTTGCAGCAGCACATCGCCCAGCTCCTCCATCATCTCGTGATCGTCGCCGGCGTCGATCGCGTCGACCAACTCATAGACCTCCTCGACTGCGTGCATGCGCAGCGTCTGATGGTCCTGCTCACGGTCCCAGGGACAACCGTCCGGCGCGCGCAATCTCGCCATCACATCCAACAACTGTTTAATCGCCGCTTTCCTGGCCATGGTTTTAAATTATTGAAATAAATCTAAATCGGGACGGACCGTTAACCACAGATGGGCACGGATGCACACAGATTCGGAGCAAGCCGCAATACGCAAATGATCGCGGAGTCCGACCACCGTTTCGGTTCGCCCGCGCGACGCGTTCAGCGCCGAATCCATATCTATCTGTGTTCATCTGTGTCTATCTGTGGTTAGAAATCGGCGCTTACAGAATCACCAGATTGTCCCGATGCACAACGGCGCCCCGGATCGCTCCGCCGGCTGTCAGCGTTTTTGAATCGAAGGCCGCGATGCCCCGCGCGAACTCCGTGCCTCGTCCGTCGCAGATACGCACGACATCTCCGTCCGCAAACATGCCTTCCACCGAGACGATGCCCGGTCGCAGGAGACTCTTGCCATTCTCGCGCAACGCCTTCACCGCGCCCTCATCGACCAAGACCGCTCCCTTCGGGTGATGAAAAAAGGCGATCCATCGCTTTCGGCTTTTCAACTTTTTTTCGTCTGGCAGAAAAATTGTGCCCTCATTCTCGCCATTCAGGATGGGCTCCATCACGTTGAACTTGCCGCCACCGGCGATGATCAGCGGAATACCCGAGCGCGTCACAATCCTCGCGGCTTCCAGCTTGGCTGTCATTCCTCCGGTCGCAGTGTCGCTCATGGTGCCTTTGGCCATTCGCACAATCCGATCGTCAATCTTCTCAATCGTGGAAATAATCCACGAATTCGCCTCGCCGAAATTCTCGATAACGCCGTCGACCGTCGTGAGAATCACCAAAAGATCCGCCGGCAAAAGGCTCGCAACGAGGGCCGACAAACGATCGTTATCGCCGAATTGCAGTTCGGTGACCGAGACCGCGTCGTTCTCATTCACGATGGGAATAACCCCGAGTTCCAGCAGCTTGTTGAGGGTGTCGCGGGCGTTCAAGTGACGCTCTTTATGACGCAAGTCTTCGTGCGTCAGCAGAACCTGGGCGACCCGCTGACCATGTCTTGCGAACAGCCGCTCGTACGTCGCCATCAGGCGCAATTGCCCGACCGCCGCGCAAGCCTTGAGTTCTGCCAACCGGGTCGGTCGCTTCTTGAAATCCAGTCCTCCCATGCCGGCGCCGACGGCGCCCGAGCTGACGATGACAATCTCCTTGCCAGCCTTCCGGAGCGCGGCCAATTGGTCGGCCAACTGACTCATCCGTGCGCGATGCAGGCCATTGCGTTTATCCGTAAGCAGACCCGTCCCCAGCTTCACGACAATCCGACTTACATTTTTGAGCAACTTGCGACGCACGCCGCAAGGTAAGGGGCGGACGCTTCGGAATTGAAGCCAAAACATCCGACGGACCGGAAATCCCGACTTCGACCGGCAATCGAATAAAGCCAGGAACAAGCCGTCTCCGCACTCACACTCACACTCGAAAAAACTCACGGAAATACAAAATCGAGGACGAGTAGGAAGAGAAGAGATTCAGGAATCCGCTCGGTTAGCGCGGAACACAACTCTTTTACCTTCAAATCTCCAAGGTCTCGCACGTAACCTCCCACCATGCGCAAAGCCTCACTCCAGTTTCTCGAAGAACTCGTCAACACTCCCAGCCCTTCCGGCCGCGAAGCCCGCGGCCAACGAGTCTGGCTCGATTACGTCAAGCAATACGCTGACGAAACGTCCAGCGACGCCTACGGAAACGTCGTCGCAACGATCAACAAGGGCGGCGGTCCCCGGCTGATGATTGCCGCGCACGCGGACGAAATCGCGATGAATCTCAACTACGTCGACGCCAACGGCTATCTCTACGTGCGCAAGCTGGGCGGCATTGACGCCGCGATCACCAAGGCGCAGAGGGTCACCGTCCACACCCGCAAAGGCCCCGTGCTCGGCGTTGTCGGCAACGTCGCGCCCCACCTGTCGAAGGTCGGCGGAAAGCGTGAAGTTCCCACGATTTCGGATCTCTTCATCGACATCGGAGTCGATTCCAAAAAAGAGGCGGAGAAGCTCGTTCGCATCGGCGACACCATCACGCTCAATGCTCAATTCGAAGTCCTGCGCGGCGACAAGGTCGTGGCCCGCGCCTTCGACAATCGAGTGGGAACCTTCGCTGTCGCCGAAACCCTCCGCCTCCTGAGCGCCAACAAATCCAAGCTCAAATGCGAGGTCTGTTTCGTGTCGAACACCATGGAGGAAATTGGCTGCCTCGGCGCGCGCCAGATCGCCTACTCGCTCAATCCCGATGTCGCGTTGGTTGTCGACGTCACCCACGCGACGGACTACCCAACCATCAGCAAGCAGATCCACGGGGACATCAAAATCGGCAAAGGCCCGACCCTCACCCACGGCACGAACAATCACGTGGAAGTGGTCGAGCGTCTCGAACGCGTCGCAAAGACCAAAAAAATCCCACTACAGCACGAAGCAAATTCCGCCACCAGCGGCACGGACACCGACGTGATTTTCTGGACGAGGGGCGGGATCGCCAGCGCGCTGGTCAGTCTCCCAAACCGCTACATGCATTCGCCGGTCGAAGTAATCAGTCTCACCGACCTCGGATATATCCCCGAACTATTCGCGGGATTCGCCCTATCCATGAAGAAGGGCGAGGAATTCAAGGTGAGAATCTAAGACGAAGCCGCCTCGACATCGCGTTTTTCACTGGCCGTATTTTGAACGACTGGCAGAACAGCGAGCCACATCCAACTCATTCCATCTCCCCGCAATACACAGACTTGAATCTCACATGACAGCCCAATCCTTCCTCAGCCTGATCTCCGACCGTCACTGTAAACGCGCGTTTCTTCCGCAGCCGGTGGAGCGTGAACTGCTCGAAGACGTGATCCGCGCCGCAGCCAACGCGCCATCCTCGAGAAATACCCAGTCCTGGAGCGTGGCAGGCCTGATGGGCGAATCCCGCGACGAACTCTCACGCAAGCTTTGCGAAGCATTTGAAACCGGCGTGGCTCCCGAGCCCGACTACGCCAATCGTCCCGCACAACCGGACGAGATCTTGAAGCAGCGCGAAAGCGCTTACGGGGCGGCTACTTTCACGCACCATGAAATCGACCGCGACGACGAACAGGCCCGGCGCAACCATCGCCGTCGAAATTTCCAGTTCTTCGACGCTCCGGTCGAATTGATTTTCCACCTTCCCCGTAACGCCGAGGCCGGCAATTTTCTGGATATGGGTTGTTTCATGCAGAACGTGATTCTGGGTTTGGTGGCGCACGGACTCGGAAACTGCCCCCAATTCAGCGTCGCCAGTTACAGCTCCATCGTCCACGAGCACCTTCAGTGGAGCGAAAAGCGCACGATTGTCGCCGGCATGGCCGTGGGCTATTACGATCCCGAACATCGAGACAATCAGTTCGTGCCCAAACGCGTCGAACTCGGAGATTTCTGCCAATGGGAGTCCTGAGCCTGGATGGTCTAGAACTCGTTCCACGAAGTGACGATAAACGGGCGATTTTTGAAAAGGTTCCCGAGATTCTCGTCGTAGTGAAATTGGAAGTTGCCGTTCAATCGAGCGGTCCTCGAAACGCTCGCCCCGGAGACATCGTCGATGCCCGAACCTCCCCCGTTCAATGTCAGGTCGGCCTGCGGAGCGTAGACAATCCCGGAGAACGTCCCGTTGCCGTTAATGCTGATCTCGCTATTGGAGGTCGATCCCCAATAAACGAAATTGGTGGCGTTCCCTCCCGCATTGGCAACCCCATTCCCAGCAAGCTTGGCAACCGCGCCGCTCATGTAGAGATTCAGACTGCCACCCGGCTCGATCTCTATTCTATCCTGCCCAGTAATGTTGATGTTTCCGGTGACCACCAGGTTCACGTTTGCGTTCGATTGGATGATCAAACTTCCGTTCAACCCGCTCAGGTTGTAATTGCCGCTGGAACTGATCGTGTAAGGCACGCCGCCGCCGGGTGAGGGCAGAAATGTTCCCGACGGCGGCAGCGGGACATCCGGGAACGAGACGTTCATATCGTCATTCGATTTGCCCGGCTGAACGCCCGTGGCGCCCGAAGCAATCCAGGCGGCGTCTCCCACGCTGCCATTGGAGCCAATGCCAACCGAGCCTCCCGGCCCCGTCGCAACCGTTCCCAGTATGCTCGCGTTACCCCCGCTCAATGCGTTGACAATGCCCAGGTTCGTCGCCACATGCCCATTGTCTTTCCGCTTGGCGGGATCGTATTGACCGCCCGTGCTGTGGCCGGGATCCGATGAATCAAAACTGTCAACCAGGACATTGTTGCCGTTCAAGACAATCGCTTCCTTGGCGACGAGGCCACGCGCAAACAAGCCCTCATTGCTGGTGTTGACGACAATGGAACGCCTTGCAAACTGACCGGTCTTGCCCGGAATCGGAACCCTGGCCCAGGCATAGACAACCGGCGGACTCGCGTTTGAGATGCCCACCACGACGACCGACGTTCCCATGGACCGCCATTTGTAGTAAACGTCGCCAAATGCGTGCCATCCTTCCGCTCCGAGCCCCGTTTTATGATGATGATAGAGGTGGGTCAACGCCTCCTCAACGCCGGCCTCCATTACCGGGAGGGCTGAATTCCACGCCAACGATCGAATGGTGTGGTGATTCTGATTGCTGGTGTGGGTGAGGAATGCCGCCAGCATGACTCCCATGATTGACGTCGTGAAGACCGTCACCATTAGCACGTTCCCGCGCTCTTTGTTCGATTGAATTTTCATGAGGCTATTCCTATTTTCGGATGACGATCTTGGCCGATTGGACCGATTCGGTATTGGCGGTCTGCCCCATGATCTCACGGGAGCAGACCCAGTCGAGTTGAATGAGTTTGGCCGTATCCGCGGAAGCCGTCGGATATTGTTCAAAGCTGCCGTTGATGGGGTTTCTCTGAAAAATCGAGAAGGTCAGCTCATCGCAGCCCTCCAACAAGGTTTCGGAAGTTCCCATGAACGAGCGCGTCAGCGTCTTCGCGACGGCGTCGTGGGCAAACGTCAGATTCGTGCCCGTGTATGCGAAGACCAGCTGATTTGTGGCAAATGACGTCAATCCGTCAGCCTGCCGGATTTCCCTCGACATGCGATCGAGCGCCAATCGGCTTTTCACATCGAGATCGAGATAATTGTCCAGCGAGGCGAAACTCCGCGCCGTGTACATCATGAATACCGCGATCACGGCGAGCACCATGCCGCTGATGCCCACGGAAACGAGGAGTTCGACGAGCGACGCGCCGCGACGGCGCAGACGGCGACGATCAGTAGATATAGTTTTGAAGTCCATAGCGGGAAACGTAGGTTTGCATGTCACGTAAGCGGGGCACGCCGTCGGACGTCCAGGACACGGCGACAGTCACGGAACGAAGATCGTTGCTGTAGGATTCAGTAATTGGGGCTGGCTCGATCGCCATCGTCCCCGAGTAGAAAACACCCGAATTGGTTGAACCGCCCGGGTAATGAGGCTCCACGAAACTGGTTGGAATAAACCCCGAAGTATTGATCTGGTCCCAATTATAGAGCCGAATCGACTCCATCTTGTCCTGTAGGATCTGGGTCGCTCGCACATTCTCACGAGAAAGCTGCACCGTGCTGAAGCACATGGTGATGCCCGCGAACAAAGCGACGACAACCAGGCCCAATATGCCCGACGCCACCATCACTTCGACGAGGGTAAATCCCGATCGACGGTTCGGTCGCCCCGAGACCGAAGTTCTGTTTTTGTTTACGGTTGTTTTCATTGCGTTCTATGGGACCCGGTCCGACGGCATGCCGCAGATCGCGTTTGAAGGGTTCGTTGGTGAATCACAAATACCATTGAGCAGGAATTCACCTTTGCGCAGCCTTGAGAAAACCCGCTAAAGAAAGCCGTCACATGTCCCATCTGCGAACGGATCCGTCCTCAAACAACCCAATGGCGTCGTCAATGGTCCTGAGTGGATTCCCACGGGTGAGATTGCGCGCCTGCGATTGGGAAAAATTGCCCAATTTCTCCCCCCGACTAAGCGCTGGACACCGAATTGCCTTATCCCTAGTGTCCCGCCATGTCCAAGCCGGCTGGAAACAACGCCTCCGCAAAGGCCTCCAGTCCGGAGATGCCTTTTGAGGAGGCGTTGGAGAAGTTGGAATCCATCGTTGAGTCGATGGAGGAGGACGATTTGCCGCTGGAAACGCTGCTGACGCGTTATGAAGACGGCGCAAAACTGGCCAAAGCCTGCCAAAGCAAACTGGCTGAAGCCGAAACCAAGATCAAGAAACTAGAAAAGACCGCGGCGGGCGAATTCGAACTGACCGAATTGGCCCCGACCGACGACAACGACTGACATATGAGTCGATACTTCGACATGGTAGATAATCCTGATCACGTCAAAAAACTGACGTTGGAACAACTGGAATCTCTGGGCGCGGAAATCCGCGAAGAGCTGATTTCCAAGCTGGCAAAACACGGCGGACACCTTGGCCCCAATCTCGGCGTCGTCGAGCTGACCATCGCCCTCCACTACGTTTTCTCGACGCCCAAGGACAAATTTGTCTGGGACGTGAGCCATCAGAGCTACGTTCACAAGCTGCTGACCGGCCGCAAGGATCGCTTTCACACGATTCGCCAGACCGACGGCCTCTGCGGATTCGCGCTCCGCACTGAGAGCGAGCACGACTGCTACGGAGCCGCCCACGCGGGCACCGCCCTCTCGGCCGCGCTTGGCATTGCCGCCGCACGCGACGCTCGCGGCAGCGATGAGGATGTGGTCGCCATCTTTGGCGACGCCGCCCTGACCAACGGCATTTCGTTTGAAGCCCTGAACAATATCGCCGGCACGACCAAGAAGTTTATTGGCATTCTCAACGACAACGAGTGGAGCATTGCCAAGAACGTCGGCGCAATTTCCAAGTATCTCAACAAGCTCATTCAGAGCCCGTCCTACAACAAGCTTTCCAAGGATTTCGAACGCTGGATCAAGAAGCTACCCAAGGGCAAGGACGCGATCTGGTTCGGCCAGAAGGTCGAGGAAGCCATCAAAGGCGCGGTCACGACCGTCTCGCTCAAGCCGGGAGAAAAGGGCGACAGCGAATTCGAATCCGACGGCAAGGGCGGAGGCTTTGGCAACAGCCTGATTTTTGAGGAAATGGGCGTCCGCTACATCGGCCCCATGGACGGCCACAACCTGCCCCTGCTCATCAGCTCGTTGGAATTCGCCAAGACCTGTGACGAGCCGGTCGTGCTGCACGTGGTGACCAAGAAGGGCAAGGGCTTCGACGCGGCCATCAATCAGCCGGAGAAATTTCACGGCCTGGGCCCCTACGACGCCAAGACGGGCGAAACGCCCAAGTCCAAGCCCAACGCGGCGCCCAAGTGGCAGGACGTTTTCGGCGACACGATGGTCAAGCTTTGCGCCAAGGACAAATCGGTCGTCGGCATCACCGCCGCCATGCCCAGCGGCACAGGCCTGAAGAAGCTCGAAGAAGAATTGCCCGGTCAATACTACGATGTCGGCATCGCCGAGGAACACGCCGTGCTTTTCGCGGCAGGCATGGCGACCATGGGCTTCCACCCGGTTTGCGCGATCTACTCAACCTTCCTCCAGCGCGGCTACGATTGCATCGTCCACGATGTCGCGCTTCAGGAACTGCCGGTCATTTTCTGCATGGACCGAGCCGGGCTTTCGCCGCAGGACGGCCCCACGCATCACGGCATGTTCGACATTTCCTACATCCGCTGCATCCCCAACTGCATCGCCATGGCGCCCAAGGACGAGGATGAACTGCAGGACATGATGTACACCGCGACCCGTGAAAAAATGCCGACCTTCATCCGCTACCCGCGCGGCTCTGCGGAAGGCGTCCCGGTCAAAGAACAACCCGTGCAGATCGAGATCGGCAAAGCCGAGGTGCTGGAAAACTTCTCCAACAACGGCGGGATGAAAGTCGCCTTCTTCGCCCTGGGCAACATGAATCCCGTGGCCAAGACCGTCGCCGAAGCCCTGACCAAGGAGGGCTTTGACTGCGCCCGCATCAACGCGCGCTTCGCGGCTCCCATCGACAGCGGCATGACGGAGTTCTACGCGCAATCGGCGGATTTGATCGTCACCCTTGAGGACCACGTCCTTACCGGCGGTTATGGCTCCGCGGTTCTCGAATTTGTCGCCGAAGGCGAGTTGCCGGCGAAAGTCCTTCGTATCGCCTGGCCGGACAAATTCATCGAACATGGCAGCACTGTGAACGCCCTGCGCGAGCGCTACGGCCTCACCGAGCCTCAGATCGCGGATCGCGTTCGCGAGCGACTGACTGAAGCCCGGGAACCTGCCGCGCTCGTCGAAGCTGAGACGGCCGGGTGAGCATCCGGCCGATGTTCCGCAAGCCACGGGTTTGAACGGGACAAATTCGAATCAATTCAATACTCGAAGCGATCGATCTCACGCATGACGACCTTTCGCTTCTTGGGTTTTGAATCGCGACTCTCGACGACAAGCGGTGTCACGCGGGCGCTGCCCGGCTTGCGCGGCGTTTCGTGCGGCTCAGTGAGCCAACCGAAGAATCCCGATGCGCGCGCCGCGCCACGATAGAGAAGCAGCTTCCAAACGAGCAGCGCCAATAGCGCCGCCCCGCCGGCAATGCCCCAGGCGACCATTTTCTCATGCGGCGTTTCTCCCGCCAAACCCGCGTCGACACCGGTGATCGTCAGCCAGCAGAAAACTAGAAGCAGGGCCGCTCCAATCAGAACGCGCAAAGCTGTGAATATAGATTTCATGTTTGGCTGCGGGGCTCCGTCGCGGATCTATCACACAGGCGATTCAGCGCAGACGGGGCAATTCTTTATTCGGCCGATGCGCACCTTCCTAAACGACATCGTCCTAAGATCGCAAGTTAACAATCTGTCGAACAAAGGCTCGCCCAGGCCGGTCAGGATCTTGATCGCCTCCATCGCGCCCAGGCAGCCGACCGTTCCAGACACCGCGCCAAACACCGGAAACTCCCGTTTCCAATAAGGCGGTTTTTCCGGATAGAGACAGCTCAGACAGCCCGTGCGACCCGGCATGAAGGACGTCAAGTGCGCCTCCAGCTCATACATTGCGCACTCAACCAGCGGCTTTCCATGCCGCATCGCCGAGGCGTTCATCGCGTAACGTTCTTCGAACAGTGGCGCCGCGTCCACGACCAGATCCACATCGGAGATCAGGCGATCAGCGTTTTCCGGGGAAACATTTTCAGCGACGGTTTCGATCTCGATGTGCGGATTGAGTTCCCGCAGCCGCGCCCCCGCGCCATCGACGCGAGTCATGCCGATCCGATCGTGCGTCACGAGCAATTGGCGATTCAAATCGCTGGGCTTCACTTTGCCGCCGTGCGCCAAAACGATTCGCCCCACGCCCGCGGCCGCGAGCTCATAAGCGACCAATCCGCCCAGACCGCCGACGCGTGAAATCAAGACGGAGGCGCCTTTCAGCTTCTTCTGGCCTTCCTCCCCCATGCCCGGAACCCACATATGCCACTCGTAGGCGGCCTTTTCCTCGGGGGTTAGTTGCAAATCAGGTTTCATTGACGGCCAATCAAACAGCGCCGACGCCGGGCATTACCAGCTGAAAACCTCGCTCGAAACCTACGCGCCTGTATCCAAACACGGCTTTCTGATCCTCACTCTCTATTGAGTTCGACGGTTTCCCTGACTCGTTCCAGACCTTTTTTTCCCATGTGACTCGCGAGTTTTGTGGTGTCCAATCCCGACCAGACCAGTCCGCAATCCAGACAGGCGCAAACACAGTGGGACAATCGAACGCCAAACATGGCCCGGGGGTTCAGAGTGGAAGTCGTCCAGTCGGGAACGAATCGTGCGCCCCCCCACTTAAATGACGAACCATTGAGATCCCCAGGGACGACCCTTTCGCTTTCACATGCGGGACAAATGCGCTTCATGCTCGTGACCCTACCACGCGCGGTATTCAATCTCCATCGGCAACGACGGTGATCGCTCCTTTTTCCATTCGAAAATGAACATCCGCCAACCGCTTCGCCTCCGACTGGCTGTGTGTAATATGCAGCACGGTCACTCCCGCCTGCCGATGCACATCCGCCAACATTTCGCAGATTTCGTCGTGAAGGTCCTCGTCGAGCGCGCTGAGCGGCTCATCAAGACAAAGCGCGGAGGGACGAAAAGCCAACGCCCGGGCCAACGCCACTCTTTGCGCCTCGCCTCCGCTCAACCCAAAGGGCATGCGATCCAGAAGATCCGTGATGCCCAGCAATTCGGCCAGTTCGTCCACCCGCAACTGGATTTCCTGCAGTGTCCAGCTGCGCACGATCAATGAGAAAGCAATTTGATCCCGCACCCGCATGGTCGGAAACAAGGCGCGATCCTGAGGGACGTAGCCAATCCCCCGTTCCGCCGGCTTCAGATGCCCGACGGACCGGCCCGACACTTCAATCTCGCCGCCGGTGAACGGTCGCAATCCGCACACCACTTCGAGCACAGTCGTCTTGCCGCATCCGCTGCGCCCCATCAGCACGCCATACTCACCGTCCGGCACAATGAGGTTAACGTCGCGCAACGCAAAGTCGCCCTGCGTCAACGAAAGATCCGTTACCGCGATCATGCGTTGAGCCTCTTCATTCCAAAAAGTCGCGCGGCGATCAACACCAATGTCGCGGCGGCAATCATGATCAACGCGACCGCCAACATCCCCTTCGTGTTGCCGGCCTGCATTTCCAGATA
>JBLHKZ010000164.1:0-12722 GCA_047618185.1 Limisphaerales bacterium | reverse complement strand
CGCGTTGAACCTGAACCGTTGATTCGAATTCTCCTTGTTCATGGACGCGACTAGAACGCCGTCGTTCCACGAATCCAACTACAATTCACCGTCCAAATTGGAGCCGTAATGGCGCGGCAGGCAAACCCCTCTCAGCGCAACTTCGCCGCGACCTTCTCCGCCGCCCGCAGCGCGCGAAGGGTGTTCCCGCCCAGAATCTTGTGAATGTCCTGCTCCGAGTATCCCCGATTCAGCAACTCCTGCGTGATCAGCGGATAGGAGGAAACGTCGCCCATGCCCTCGGGCAACATCGAAACACCGTCGTAATCTCCGCCGAGTCCCACATGATCGATCCCCGCGACTTTAACGATGTGATCGATGTGATTGACGACGTCCTTGACCGTCCCCGGCTTCACCTTGCCGCCTTCCGTGATCTGCTTCTGCATCACCTTGCGCCAGGCGTCGCGCGCCTTTTCATACTCCTTCTCATCAGGATACTCCTGCCGCATCTTGCGATTCACTTCGAGGATGTCCGCGAAGTAGTCCGCCGATTCGGGCACCAGATAACCCGAGAAGAAATTCACCATCACCACGCCGCCCTTTTCGCCGATAGCCCGGAGCAAATCGTCGGGAATGCAGCGCACGTGATTGGCCAGTGCCCGCGCGGAGGAATGCGAGGCGATGATCGGCGCGGTGGAAACTTCAAGCGCGTCGCGGACGGTGTCGTCCGAGGTATGCGAAATATCCACCAGCATGCCCAGGCGATTCATTTCGCGCACGACCTCGCGCCCGAAGTCGGATAGACCGCCGCTCTTCGAGACATCGGTGGACGAGTCCGCCCAGGCCAATGTGTCCGAGTGAGTCAGGGTCATGTAGCGCACGCCCAACGTGTAGTAGGTTCGCAGGACGCCGAGCGATCCATCGATCGAGTGCCCGCCTTCCACGCCGATCAGGCTGCCGATCTTTCCGCGTTTGTGCGCGGACTCGATGGCATCCGCGGTCAACGCCCATTCAAAGGTTTCCGGATACCGCTGGAGCATCCGATGAATCAGATCGATCTGCTCCATCGTCGTGCGCACCGACGTGCCTTTCTTGAGCGTGTCCGCCGGCACATAGGCCGCCCAAAATTGCGCGCCCACGCCGCCCTTGCGTAGACGCGGAATGTCCGTGTGCATTCCCGGCACGGGCTTCGCGATATCCCAGACATCAAACGACGACTTGGCCTTCTGCCTCAGCTTCCACGGCAAGTCGTTATGGCCGTCGATCACGATCGCGCGAGCATGAATGGCGCGGGCACGACTGGAGATCTCAGGTTGCGGCGAATCGGCGGCCGTAGCCAGTGAAACGGCGCACACGACCGCCGCGACGGTGAGAAGATTGCAGGTTGGGTTTAGCGAGAAGCGACGAAGGAACATGCTCTTGGATGCCCGATTCGCCGGATGAAATCAAGCCGCCGTTGAAATCAAGCCGGACCGCGAGAACGAAGCAAGGCCACCCGACTGACTGATCCAGCGAAAATCGGGATTGCACGGAAGCCTATTCAGAATCCATTGAGCGCGTTTCTCGTTTCCGGGGACCGTTCAACGCGCTGCCGATAAATGAGTAGCGAACCAGCCGCTCATAGGTCGCCAGCAACCAAGCCGTGGCGACGACCATCACCAACCCGAACTTTAAAAATACCGACACAGGCCAGTCGTGAACCAGAATCTGCAACCCACAGACCAACGGCAGATGCGCGAGATAAAACCAGTACGAAGAATCGGCGAAATACCGCGCCCGGCAACTATGCCCCGCGCAGCGTTGCAGAAAAAAACCGGTCAATCCGAAGATCATCGCCCAGGCGTAAACGCACGATCCCAGCAGCCCCAATCCACCCACGGTCAGGTAGCTCTCTACGTTTGCGTCGCCCAATTCGACCACGCTGAATCCCCAGATAAAAACCAACAACGCGGGAATCGCGCAGAGAAAATAAAATCCCTGAAATCGCTGCAATTCCTTCATCCAACTCGCATCCCGATGCAGCCACCACCCAAACGCAAAAAAGGCGCCCTGATAAAGCAACCCTTCCGGCCGCATCAGGAGACTCTCGCCCACTGCGTCGGCTTCGCCGTAGATCGGGCCGTCGATGAGAAATGGGACCACGAGCAAAGACAGCGCGAATGGTTTCCACCAGGAACGCACAACGCGCCCGAAGCAACGATCGAGCGCAGCCAGTTTTCCGGCAGCGTCCAACCGTTTTTCAAAATACCCCCAAAGCGTGGCAACAGCGCAAAACACAAGCAGGCATTCCAGGAACCAAAGATGAAACGTGGGGTACTGCCAAACACTCGTTGGGTCCTCCATCATTTCCCTGATCAGAGGGTCTGGCGCGACGGACTGCCCCCAGACCCAGATGACCAGAATCACAGGAACCAGGGTCACCAACCCAATCGCAAACGGAATTCCAATCCGCCGGCCGCGATGTTTCAAGAATCCTCCCGCCCCTCGTCGCAGAAAAACCAGCCGCGCGAAATAGCCGGAAAGAAAAAAGAAGAGCTGCATCCGAAAGCCATGAACCACGACGACAAAGATATCGAACGCCGCATTGGGGCTCCCATCGCGCAAACACCACGGAGACCAGTTTTCCATGTAGGGAATCGCCGCATGCAGCGCGACGCCCAGAAACATCGCCGCCGCGCGCAGCCCGTCCAACGCATGCAGACGCTCCGAGCCGCTCGAAGACGTGTGCGACGCCAGGGAATCAGATATGGGTTGTTTGACCGCATCCATAAATCGACGGCCCCAATGAAGAGCGCCCGCCATAAGGGATGCAAGCCTCGACAAACAATCACGCCACCTCCAAACCACGCGTCAGCGCAAACCAACAGGCCCGGAGGACCGAGCAAGGCATTCGCCGCCCACGACGAACTCAATTCCTCACCGCGCGGTCACGCTCTCGGCGTATCTCAATTCTCCATTCCAGCCGTTGAAATACTGAAAGGTCACTTGCGGTTTCGGATAGGCGACCCAGCGCTCGTCGCCGAGCTTCTTGGGATTGTTGAAGACGTTGTTGACGTTGACCACGCAGAAGGTCGGGTGCTTGAGTTCGCTGCGGGGGATGTCGTTATTGAACCAGGTGGACCAGCGAATGTCGCACTCGCGCGGGCCGTATTTGAACTTGCCTGTCATGGGGCGGCCGCCCTCGTCGGTGTAATAGTGATTATTCGAATTGCGCGGGCCGGAGGCGAACTCCCACACATTGTCGGTGATCTGGATCACGAAGCTGTTGTGCAAATCGCCGCTCAGAACCATGACGGGCTTGTCCAGCTTGTCCCAGGCTTCGATCAACTGCTCGCGCTCGTCGAAGAACACCGTCCAGGCGTCGTCCTTATTGTTCGCGCGAACCACCCCCCCGCCCACGTGCGGGACCATGAAATTCACGCTCGAGATCACAAAGATAAAATCGGCGTCGCTCTTCTGTGTCCCTTCGATCAACCACTTCTTCTGGCGTGGACCAAGCATCGACAATCCTTTCTTCCCCGGGTCGCGCGTGTCGTGCATCTCCCGCTCGCTCTTGGTGTCAGTAATGAAGAAATCGCAATTGGCGATGCGCTTATGCCAAAAGTTCAACCGCCCCACAGAATACGCATTCTCGGCAGTCTCTTTCGGCGTCGGATTGATCTTCAGCCGGGTCTTGCTGAGTACTTTGACAATCTCGTAGACGCCGGCGTTGGTCACCCCGCCGACACCGTCGAGCGCGTTCTCGTTCACGCCCGCGTCGTCCCGGCCCCAGTGCACGTGCAGGTTCGTAATTTCATCGCGGTTGAGCTTCGAGAAATCCGCTTTGGGATCGACCAGGGTCGAACTGCCCTTTTTCAACTTCGCGGTCCCAAATTGAATTTGCTGGTCGATGCCCATCGGGTTGGCCCAGCCGAGATAGTCGTGCCAGGCCTGCGTTCCGATGTCGCGAAAGACCGCGCGGCGGTCGCGCAGCCCCGGCGTGCCCGCGCCCCAGACGTCGTTGAGAATCTCGTGGTCGTCAAAGACGAAGAAACACGGCACGTAACGATGGAAGTTCGCCAGATTCTTCCCGCGCGAAAGATAGAGTTTATAATTCTCCCAGACCCCGGTGATCGTTGGCGCATGTCGGACTACATGCGGCGTTCGCTCCTTGGAGGCATTGACCTGAAGCCGCCACTGATCGGGTGAGAAGTCTCGCATCTCCTCATAAAGCCAATCCCCATTCTGCAACGAGAAATGAATCTTGTCCTTGAACTTGTCGGTGAGCGTCTTGAAGGAGGGAAGCAGATAGCCGGCGCCATGATTGGGGTGCTGATTATTGCCGCAAGCGAACTCAAAACTGAAATTGAACAACCCCTTTGGATTCAGCTTTTCATCCACGAAATCCTCTCCGCGCGGCATCGTTCTGAAGGAGCCGTCCACGACGCGCGAACCGCCCTCGGCGACGATCCGGTAGACGTAGCGAGTGTTGGCCTTGAGCCCCTTGATGTGCGTCCAGCCCGTGTTGTCTCGATCCAGGGATGTCGTGGCCGTCGTGCTCATCTCACTGGCGCGACTCGCCTCTTCGGCATAGTGGACGCGAAACTCGCCTGGCCCCGAAGTCCGAGCCCAGACACCGATGCCGTCGTGGGTCAACTGTCCCAGAATCGGGCCATGGGTGATTTCGATGTCGGCGGCGAAAGTCGCGCTGACTGAAAGGCAAAACAGGAGAAACGATTGAGAGAAGTTATTCATAAAGCGAACGGGCAGTGTCCCGTATCGCCGGCCGTACGTCCAAGCGAAAGCTCAGCGGGTTCGAGGGAATTGGGACACCGAGGATCGCCGCGGTCGCGGGACTTGAGGCGGCGTCCGTCTCCGCCTTTGAGAGTGACGCCGTCCTCGGTGTCCCAAATGTTCTGAAATTAGGATACACGCTCCCTTCTCCAAAAAGAACGAAGGCGGCTCGGGAGAGCCGCCTTCGTTGTGATGGGTCTATGGATGGGGTGGGGTCAAAATTCGCTTAGCTTTGCCTGCGCATCCGAGATTTGCTTTTTGAACGCCGCGTATTTCTTGTCGTTCGCTTCATTTTTTTCCGGGCCCGTGGCGATCCATTCACGCAGGGATTGGGTCGCGCCGCGATATTCGCCCAACGTCTTCTTCAACGACTCGCCTTTCTTGGCATCCTTCTTGGCGATCGCCGCGATTGCGCTGGAGCTGAACCGGGTCGTCTCCTTGAACTTCTCGATGAAGGCGTCAGGCGTCATGCCTTTCCCGGCGCCCAATTGCCCCAGACGGGTCTTGCCGTCGCTGTCGAGCACGATGTAGGTCGGGTAGCCGCGAACGCCAAACTCCTTCTTCAGCCCTTCGTTGCGCGCGACATATTTTTCAGGAACACCGGTTTTATCGCTGGGAAAATCGATGGTCACCAGGACGGCGTTCGCAGCCGCGTATTTCTTCCACCCTTCCTTGGCGAAAACATCCTTGTCCATCAACTTGCACCAGTCACACCAGTCCGAGCCGGTGAAATTGATCATCATGGGAACGTTTTTCTCTTTGGCGAGTTTGGCCGCTGCGTCGTAATCCATCGTCCAATGGCCCAGCTTCGCGCCGTCCAGCTGCACATTATCCGAAGCCTGCGCGCTAACGCTGAACAGGCAACCGGCCAACAGGCCAGCGACGACAATCTTCAAATTCTTCATAGTTGTTCCTTTCATGGTTGTTTGACTTGTTGTCGCGTTAAAAATTCCCGCGAGCGATGAGTTGGACGGATTTTCTCCGCGCTTGTTCAATACCGACATGAACTCGCGCCTGTCTCAAATGATTTCATCTTATTTGACCCCGTGTCAAATCTTGGCTTAATCCCGCGCAAAATCGGGCATCAGGCGGGCGATTTCACCCTTTCCGTCCCACCGTCCTCCGCTAATATCCGCAGCCTTATGAAACGCCTCTTTGCTTCCCTCTGTCTCCTGGCTGGAATCGCCGCAACGACGCAAGCCGCGGATCTGCCCCAGATCGCCAAGGTCGAATTCCAACCCTTCGCCTCCGCGACCGAACGAACGCTCGATGCGCTGCGCTACGTGGGAGCGCCCCTGGGAGAAGCCGATGAACAGGCTGTGCGCGGCGCGCTTCGACTGATCGACCAGCCCAGCGCGATCAAGAAAATTCAGGACGTGCTCGACCGTTACTGCGTCGCAGGCGTCCACATCAACCCCGAGAGCCGCGTCAAGGTGCAGGAAGGCCCGGTGAAGAAGGAACTCGTGCAACAGGGCTGGCGAACGTTTCTGGTGAAGGTTCACAATGAGGCCGGCATCACTCCAATTTTGAAGGCCAACAGCCCGAACGCCGCGCCGCAGTATCGTCGAAGCCGCAATTCACCCAGCCCCAAGCTCGACATCACCCAGGCCGACGTCGCGCAACGCTTTCTCGATATTGTCATGGCTGACGGTCGCCCGCTGAACAAGGGCCTCTCCGGCCTCGAAGTGGAGTATCGCATCGTCCAACTCTACAGCCGCGATGTCGGCCGCCGCGAGGCGACGCTCGCCTTCAACGTCGGCCAAGGAACGCAGGACATCGGCTTTCGCAATCAAGTCGCCATCCTGTTCAATTGCGTCCCCGCCGTGGAGGTCTCCCTCGGCGTAAAGGACATCGATGGCAAGCCGACTTCCGCCGCCTTTGTCGTTCGCGATTCGTTCAGCCGCGTTTATCCGAATCCCGCGCGCCGGCTCGCCCCGGATTTCTTTTTTCACGATCAGGTCTATCGCGCGGACGGCGAGTCGTTGCACCTGCCGCCCGGGGATTACACCTTCACCGTTTCGCGCGGGCCGGAATATCGCATTCAAAAACGCAAAGTGACCGTGAAGTCCGGCGTCGTCAGCCAGCGCGTAAAATTCGATCTCGAACGCTGGATCCACGCGGCCTCGCGCCAATGGTTCTCAGGCGACCATCACATCCACGCCGCCGGCTGCGCGCACTACGAAAACCCCACCGAGGGCGTCACCCCAGCCGACATGATGCGGCACATTCTGGGCGAGGATTTAAATGTCGGTTGCGTGCTCAGCTGGGGCCCCAGCTGGTACGCGCAAAAGCAATACTTCGAAGGCAAACCCTCCGCGCTTTCGACCGGCGACTACCTGATGCGTTACGACGTCGAAGTCAGCGGCTTCCCCTCCTCCCACGCCGGCCACCTTTGCCTCCTGCGCCTTGAGGACGACGATTTCCCCGGCACGGAAAAAATTGAACAATGGCCCAGCTGGACCCTGCCGGTGCTCAAGTGGGGCAAGGAACAAGGCGGCGTCGTCGGCTACAGCCACAGCGGCTGGGGACTCGCCCTGCCCGACTACGGACCCAACGGCCAGCGCATAGAAATTTCCCGGCGCAAGCCCGGCCCTCGCGGCCGCGTCGCCGACAAACTGCCCGACTACGCCATGCCGCGCTTCGATGGCATCGGCGCCAACGAATACATCGTCACCGTCGCGCACCACGTTTGTCATTTCATCTCGGCCGTCGACACGCCCGCAATTTGGGAGCTGAACATCTGGTATCACACGCTCAATTGCGGCTTCCGCACGCGCATCAGCGGCGAGACCGACTTCCCCTGCATCTACGGCGACAAGGTCGGACTCGGCCGCGTCTACGTGAAGCTCGATGAAAACCAGCCACTCGACTTCGACAGTTGGATTCACGGCGTCAAGAACGGCCGCAGCTACTGCGGCGACGGCATGAGCCACATCCTCGATCTCAAGGTTGGCGACGTCGCGATGGGCGAGCCCGGAAGCGGCGGCAAGATCAGCCAGCTCGACCTCGCCAAACCCGGCAAGGTCAAGGTCGCCTTCGACGCCGCCGCCCTGCTCGCCCCCAAACCCACCGAGGCCACCGAGCGCGTGCGCAAATCCCGCCTCGACGAAAAACCCTATTGGCACATCGAGCGTTGCCGCGTCGGAAACTCCCGCAAGGTCCCGGTCGAAATCATCGTCAACGGCAAGGCTGTCGCGCACAGGGAAATCGTCGCCGACGGCAAGACCCGCCCCATGAGCTTCGACATCGATATCAAGCAATCCAGCTGGGTCGCGGTGCGCATCCTGCCCAGCGTCCACACCAATCCCGTCTTCATCGAAGTGGGCGAGCAGCCGATCCGCGCCAGCCGCCGCAGCGCCGACTGGTGCATCAAGGCCGTCGACACCTGCTGGAACGCCAAGCAGGGCCGCATCCGCGAGAATGAGCGCGTCGAAGCCAAACTCGCCTACGGCCGCGCCAAAAGCATCTACGAGAAAATTAAGGCCGAGTGCGTGGCGGAGTGAGCGGGCGCGGCATGGACACAAATGACATGGAGGCTGATCGTCCCCTGACGGAGGACGAGCGCGCATTGTTGGCTTGGCTGCTTGAGCATGGCTGCCCGACTCCGGCAGAGAAGGCTCAGTTATCATCAGTCAGGGTGGCGGGTCATTGCGACTGCGGCTGTCGCACGGTTCACTTGGCGGTCGCAGGCAAGCAGGCGCCCCTTGCACGCGAGAGCGCGATCATTGCGGACTTTTTCGGAAAAGACCCAAATGGTGTGTTTGTCGGCGTCATGCTTCACGTTCGCGAGGGGCTCCTCTCGGAGTTGGAAGTTTATTCGCTCGACGACGTCAAAACATATGCTTTGCCGCGTCCAGAGGAGCTGCAGCCGTCCAGGCGTCCGCAGGAGCAAGAATGACCATCAGATTCCAAAACACGTCCATGCGCATGCGGGGAATGCCCGCCAACCAGGTTCTTTACCTGCTTTTTGATCGCGCGGTCTGTTCGAATGAAATGGGACACCGAGGACGGCGTCCGTCTCCCCTTTTGAGAGGAACGCCGTCCTCGGCATCCCATTCGTCCGGCTTGTGAGATTCGCCCCGCCGCTCTCAGCAGGCTCCCGGAGACCGCTTCCCTCGACGAGATTTCCGAGGAGTTGCGCATTATGGCGTCCATTCGGCGCGGACGGGAGGATGTCGTCGCGGGCCGAACGAAGAGTCAGGAAGACGTCGAACAACTCCTCGAGTCTTGGGCGACGGCATGGACTTCAAGCTAATCTGGTCCGACGCGGCGATTGCGGACCTCCACGCATCGCCCCTCAAAATGTCAGCTTCAGCCCGAAGTTCCCCCGTTCGCGCCAGCCGGCGTAGAATTTGAAATCGTCGCGAATATAGGAAAGGAACGTCGGGCGCAGCCCGTCAAAAAATACACTTGGCGCTTGGAAGTCATTTAATGGGTGTGTCAATAATCTCGCGTGTTCCTCGATGTCAAACAGCCACATCCGAAGCCGCCCCGAAACCCCGCTTGGATTGCGGCGGCGATTCTGGCCGTGCTGTCGATCAGCGTCCTGGGATGGTTCAAGTTTCGCGGAGGAGATACCGAGCCTCTGGAAACGGTCGAGGTTTCGAAAGGCATCGATTCAGAACCCGCCCCCCCGGAGCCTCCGCTGGAGCCCGTCGATATTCGGACCGGCGAGGACGCCGCGACCTTCTCCCTGTCCCCGGTCACCGAGACATCGGAGAATCAAACCACGCCCGGAAGCGTCGTCCCTGCGGCCGCCCCTCCCAAGCTGGAACTGCCAACCCTCCGGGCTGCCCCTACGACCGTGGCCCCGACACCCACAACGCCGCCAGCGGATCACGCCGCGACGGAAACCGTGATGTCCGCTCCTCGCGTGCCGGGAATGCTGACCAGCCGCATGTCCGGACAGACCGCCGCCGGAGCGCCGAGCGTCGACACCTCCATGCCCACGCCGGCCGATTCCCGCGCTTCGAGCGCCACAACAACAGATCGGTCAGCGCCCGACACCACAACCACGTCGTCCCCGCCTTCTCCAACGATTGTCTCGCCCCCCGCGCCGGCTCCGCCCACCGGGCGCGGCGTTTCCCGAAAGGTCGCAAATCTTTTTGAAGCCCAGCTCGCCCTCGACCGCGCGGGCTTTTCCGCCGGCTCCATCGACGGCGTCTACGGCGGCCAGACCCGGCTCGCGCTGCTGGCCTTCCAACAACGTGAGCAACTCGCGATGAGCGGGCGGCTCGATGCCGAAACCATGTCCCGCCTTAACCTCGAAGGCGACGCCTACGCGACCTACAGGGTGACCGAGACGGATTTAAAAGGACTCGCGCCCCTGCCCGAATCCTGGACTGGGAAAGCCCAACAACCTCGCCTCGTTTTCGCCTCGCTGCTGGAGCTGATCGCCGAGAAGCATCACGCCAGCCCGAAATACATCGGACGCCTCAATCCCCAGGTCAACTGGACCGCGGTTGCCGCCGGGACTTCAATTAAGGTTCCCGCCGCCGCCCGTCCCGCCCCTCGTGAAAAGGCCGCGTTCATCCGGATCCGCCTTTCCGATAGAACGGTGCAAGCCTTCGACCAGAAGGCCCGAATCATTGCGCATTACCCGTGCAGCATCGCCGCCGCGTTCGCCAACCGCCCCCAGGGCGCTTTGAGCGTGAAAGTCCTGGTGGAGGATCCGAATTACACCTTCGATCCAAAACGATTTCCCAACACCATCGAAGGGCGAACCCTGGTCGCGAAGCTGATCATCCCGGCCGGCCCCAACAATCCGGTCGGCTCCGCGTGGATCGGATTGGACAAACCCGGCTACGGGATCCACGGCACGCCCGACCCGGAAAGTATCGGCAAGACCGGCTCGATGGGCTGCTTCCGACTGGCGAACTGGAACGCCCGCCACCTGGTCAAACTCGCCTGGATCGGCATGCCGGTCTACGTCGTGCGCTAAGGCGCTTCCCGTAATCGACTTGCTTCGACCAAGCTATTTCAAGCTTGGAGCTTCCCCCGCGCGTCCCTACAACCATTGGCTTTCCATTTCGAAATGAGCGCGCGCTACAGCTTTCAGCTACAGAGCGGCAACGGTCGCAGACCCTTGCCGAACAAGATTGTTCTGGGCCAGCGCTACGACGAATCCACCGACGAAGTGCTGCTTAAGCTGCTGGGCTTCCTCCTGCTCTTTCGCGACCGACTCCAGATTGAGCCTCGCCTCCACGATCAGGACATCCCATTCGTCCCCCACCTGCTCCAGCTCGATTTCCAACTCCATCCCGCCCTCTGGGCCGAGTGCGGCGAGTGCGACGCCAAACGACTCAACAAACTCGCCGTCAAGGCGCCCGACGCCGAACTCTGGATCCTGCGCGAATCGCCCGCCGCGGCCGAGGACGTCTATCGACTAATGGAGAAACACAAACTGCGGCGAAATCGCTACAACATCGTGGGCTTCGATGAGGAGATGTTCGCCGAACTGCGCGATCGCCTGTCGCCGCGCAACCAGATCTTCTGGGTCACCGGCGAATTTGAACCGCCCTCCATCCAGTTCGACTTCAACGAACTCTGGTTCGAAGCCCCCTTCACACACTTGAAATTCTGAGCGCGTTTCAGCGCCGATCCCTCCCGCAATCCCATGGACCCGAATCAAGCCATCCAACAAATCCGCGACGCCTGCGACGCCATGTCCCGCGAACTGATGAAGTTCAATCCCGCGATCGGACATCTGGGCCACAAGGAAACCCAGGACAAGATGTACGAAACGGTATACCGACTCACCACGGATGTGGAAATAGTCAAGAAAGCGATGCTCAAGCTCCGCAACGCCGACGACAGCTCAGACCTTTAGCCCGCATATTTCACAAACACGAAGAGTGATGCGGGAATTCCGAAACTCGAAACAATTTCGAAATTTCCAATGACCGAAACGTCTCTTCGGCGCCGACAGACTGTCGCGGCGCCGCAGGTTGGGTTTAAAGTTTTTGAGCCTTGATTCATTGGGATTTGTTTCGGATTTCGAACTTCGGATTTCGAGTTTGTGATTTATCCGGGTTAGCCGAGCCCGCCCCAAGCTCGCTATTGCAGAAAATCCTTCGCCAGACCTTTCCCCTTCGCCGGCCCCGCCTTGCCACTGGTCGCCGGATCTCTCAAAGCAGCAAGCGTTCGTTTGTAGATTTGCAGGGACAATTCCGCGCCGCGAACCCGGGCTTGCTCCAGATCCTTCGCCGCGAGCGTCGGCTCGACATCCTTCAAGATGCGCGACGCGTCGGGATTCCCTTGCGAAGCCGACAGCAAATACCACGCATAGGCTTCGATCGCGTCGGCCTTGACGCCCCGGCCCTTGTGATGAATCACGCCAACCGCCTTTTGGGCGTAAGTGTCCCCCAGGGCCGCAGCCTTCTTATAAAGACTCAGAGCGCGGGATTCATCGCACGTGACGCCCAATCCTCGCTCTAAGCAGACAGCCAGATTGTAGAGCGCGCCCGGCTGATTCTGGGCGACAGCTTTTTCATACCACCTCGCCGCCTCCGCCAAATCCCTGGCCAACCCGCCTCCCCCAACCGTATGAAAGTAGCCCAGTTTGAACTGCGCATCCGCCTTGCCCTGGTCTGCGGCTTTGCGATACCAACGCGCCGCGTCCTCAAAAGCATCCAGCCCCTCATATATCACCGCCAGTGACAATTGCGCGCCCGCATCGCCGCCCAATGCCGCCGCCAGCGTCTCCTCCAAAGTGGGTTCCGGCGCTTTGGGAGCCTCTTTCAGCGGCGCTTTTGAGGGCGCCTCCGGAGGTGCTTGCGCAAGAACCGCGCCGCCGCCCCAAGCGACCATCGTCGCCGCCAAAACAAGAACACGTTGGAACAATCGTCGAATCACGTCCCCGCATCCTACAATGAATCCGTCCCCGCTCAAGCCCTGCGGGCGCATGTCAAAAAACGTCGGAAATTAGAATGGCGTAAAAAAAGCGGCGCCTCCCGCACGTAACGCAGGCA
>JBLHKZ010000163.1:0-12803 GCA_047618185.1 Limisphaerales bacterium | reverse complement strand
CTCCGAGGAGGGGGTTAAGGGTGGGTTCTGCTCCAATGAAAATATCGATTCCCAAAATCTGATCTGCGCGCCGCTTATTCCTCCCCGCTTCGGATGACCCGCCCGCCAAGGGCTTCGGTGTGTTTGTCATCTTTAACCGTCGCAACGCCGTTCACATAGACGCGCTTGAATCCAGTCGAGTAGTGGTGCGGGTCCGTAAAGGTCGCGTTGTCCTGAATGGTTTTGGGATTGAAAACGACGATATCGGCCCATGCCCCAACGCGCAGGGCGCCTCGATCCTTCATTCTGAAAGTGGTCGCCGGCAAGGAGGTCATCCGTCGGATGGCGTCCTCCATTCGTAGAATTTTCTTTTCGCGCACATACCGGGCCAGACAGCGGGCGTTATTCCCGTATCCACGCGGATGCGGGACGCCTTTTTGCCAAAGGCGAATGCCGCTATCGGCGGCGATCATCGTGTTCGGATGCTGCAAATAGGCGATTAAGTCCTTTTCGCTCATGCTGTGAAAAACCCCGGAGGCGCCGCCGTTGGCGTTGATTTCCAGGATCATCTCGATCTGGTCGTCGAGCGAGTCCGATTTCCGAATCTTTTTCGCGGCCTGCATGACGTTCATCCCGTTTAACGAAGAATCGTGCGAGTAGGAGGCAATCATCGCGTAATCGAAGTTCTTGTGCCCGTATTTCTCCAAACTCTCCTTCATTTCGGCGATGATCCTGGCCTTCGTTTTGGAGTCCGCCACCCGTTCTTTGAATTTCGATCGGCCTCCCTCGCGCGCCCAGGTCGGAATGCGGTTTTGAATGCCCGTGCTGGACGCCGGATACATGTATTGATCCTGCGTGACATCCAACCCCTCCGCGCGCGCGCGCTCGATCATGCCGAGCGCCTGCGCCGTCTGCCCCCAACTGGCTTGCCCGGCGAGCTTGATGTGGGATATCTCGGCCCGCACGTCCGCTTCGCGGGCAATTTTAAAGAGTTCCTCCAAAGCCTTGAAAATGCCGCGCGTCTCGCTGCGCATATGGCTCACGTAAATCCCGTCGTGCATAGACACCACCTTGGCCAGTTCGATCAACTCCTCCGTCTTCGTGAAATTCCCCGGCAGGTAGATCAGTCCGGTCGACATCCCAACCGCGCCGTCTTTCATCGCCTTATCGACGAGTTCCCGCATGCGCGTCACTTCTTTTCCAGTCGGCGGCCGGCGAAACGACCCGCCCATGATCTGTGAGCGCACCCGCCCCTGCCCGATCAACGTGGCCACATTCGGAGAAAATCCCTTGCCCTCGATTTTCTTGAAGAAGCCGCCGACATCAGTCTTCGACGAGCCGCAATTGCCCAAAACAATTGTGGTTACGCCCATGCGAAGGAAGTTCTTCGCCAACGGGTTGTCGGTAATGTTCTCCGCATGGGAATGCACGTCAATAAAGCCGGGAGCCACGATCATGCCGCGCGCGCTGACCTCCTCCTTCGCCTTGCCCTTGATTCTCCCGATGGCCGCGATGCGCCCGTCCTTCACAGCGACGTCCGCGTGAAAGAGCGGATTGCCCGAACCATCCGCCACTCGGCCATCCCTGATGATCAGATCGAACTCCTGAGCCGGGAGGAACCCAACGCTCAATAAGAACGAGAAAACGACGCCCAATCGACGAGAATGCATGGCCCGGAGCCTAACCCCGCCCACCGCAACCGCGCCATCATATTTCCTGTTCAACCGCATTCGATGCTGGCAGCGTGCCTCCGATGCTTGGAGCCATGCTGGATACCGCAGATTACTGGGTCGCGACACTAGGAGCCCTTCAGGCATCCGGCGTCCCCTGGGATATCGTGTGGGTCTTCGCGTTGTTGCTGATCGCGGTCATCTTGTTCGTAACGGAGAAATTCCCGGTCGATGTCGTGGCCGTCACCATCCTCGCCGCGCTTTTCCTGCTGGATCTCGTCGGCCCTGAAGAAGGACTTTCCGGCTTCGCCAGCACGGCCACCGTCACGGTCGGCGCGATGTTCGTCCTGAGCGCCGGCTTGCAACGGACCGGCGCCGTCGGCGCGATCGGACTGGCCATGCGTAAAATCGGGCAGGGCCAATCGGTCTTCCTGCTGGCGGTGATGGTCGTGATCGGCGTCATTTCCGCCTTCGTCAACAACACCGCCGCCGTCGCGGTTTTCCTCCCGCTGGTCATCGCCAGTTGCGTGCGGCGGAAAATTTCCCCGTCCAAGGTCCTGATCCCGCTTTCCTACGCTTCGCAATTCGGCGGCGTCTGCACGCTCATCGGCACCTCGACCAACCTGCTCGTCAGCGCGATCGCCGTGAAGGCCGGCTACGACGCCTTCAGCGTCTTCGAATTTGGCAAACTCGGCATCATCATGATGGTGGTGGGGGTCGTCTATTTCCTGGTCATTGGAAGATGGCTTCTGCCTCAGCGACGCAGCTCCGAGCTCACCGAGGCTTACGAACTACGCGACTACATCACCGAATTCCGAATTCTCGACGGCTCCCCGCTGATCGGCAAACGCGTCCACGAATCCGGCCTGCGCGACCAGCACGACGCCACCGTGCTCAAGATCATCCGCAAGGACGCGACCATCGACATGCCGGTCCACCATAAACTGCGCGAAGGAGATATCCTGCTGGTCGAAGGCCGAATCAAGGAGCTGATGGACGCCCGTGAGACCATGAAACTTGCGATCGAACCGCGCTTCAAACTCAGCGACAAGGAGCTGAAGGAGGACGACATGACGCTCGTGGAAGTCTTGATCGCGCCGCACTCGAAATTGATCAACGCCACCCTGAAGAGCCTGGACTTCCGCCACCGCTTCAAGGCGATCGTGCTGGCAGTCCAACGCAAGGAACAGACCCTGCGAAAAAAACTGAACTCCGTGCGGCTGAAATTTGGCGACGCCCTTCTGATTCAGGCTCACGCCAAGGATGTCGCGCAGTTGCGAACGGATTCAGATTTCGTGGTGCTAGACGAAGTGGACGCCCCCTCCCTGCGCAAGGGCAAGGCCCCCGTCGCGCTGACCATCGTCGCGGTCGCCGTCGCGCTGGCCGCATTGGGCGTGTTTCCCATTCTCCATACCGCCATCGCCGGCTGCGCCGCCATGATCCTGACCCGTTGCATCAACATGGAACAGGCTTACGCCGCCGTGGACTGGAAGGTGATTTTCCTGCTCGCCGGCATCCTGCCCCTCGGCCTCGCCATGGAGTCAACCGGAGCGGCGCAACTCATCGCCGACAACACCCTCGGCCTGGTCTCCGATATGGGGCCGCTCATGGTGCTCGCCGTCCTTTACCTTCTCACGGCGACCTTGACCGAAACGATGAGCAACAACGCCTCCGCAGTGCTGCTCGCGCCCATCGCCATCTCGATCTCCAAGGATATGAATGTCGACCCCAAGCCGTTCCTGATGGCCGTCTGTTTCGCCGCGTCGACCAGCTTCGCCACTCCGGTCGGCTACCAGACCAACACCATGGTCTACAATCCCGGCGGCTACAAATTCACCGACTTCATGAAGGTGGGAATCCCGCTCAACCTGATCTTCTGGGCGCTCGCGGTCTTTTTCATTCCCATCTTCTGGCCATTCCATCCATGCGAGGTTGCTGGAACAGCGTCTCCGTAATCAGTCATCCGACAGCCGCATGCCGAACACGAAACGCATCATGAGCCAGACCACCTTTCGCCTTCCCCTGCTCGCCGCCGCCCTGCTCAGCGCCGCCGTCAGCCATGGCCAGGAATGGACGCGTTTCCGCGGACCGAACGGCAGCGGCGTATCCAATGCCGACATCCCCGCCAAATGGACCGACGCCAACTACGCCTGGAAAACCAAACTGCCAGGCGTCGGACACGGATCGCCCGTCGTCTGGGGCGACCGGGTCTTCCTCCTCTGCGGCGATGAAGCCTCCTACTCGCGCACCCCGGTCGGCCTCAATACGGCCGACGGCTCCATCGCCTGGAAACGCGAATTCGCCGCCGCAAAACACAAACATCACAAATTCAACAGCGTCGCCTCGACGACGCCGGCGGTCGATCGCGATCGGGTCGTCTTCAGTTGGGGGACCACCGAGCGCCTGACCCTCGCGGCCTTCGATCATTCCGGAAAACCGCTCTGGGAAAGCGATTTGGGGCCGGTCAAGGGCGGCCACGGCTTCGGCGCGTCGCCGGTGATCTACAAAAAACTGGTCGTGATCAACAACGATCAGGATGGCGACAGCTCTCTCATCGCGGTCGACAAGCAAACTGGCGACATCGCCTGGGAAATCGCCCGCGACAGCGAACGGCTGACCTATTCTTCTCCCGTTGTTTTCAATTCGCCCGCCGGCGGCGAGGAGTTGATCTTCACCAACTGGCGACACGGCATCACCAGCGTCAACCCAAGAACCGGGAAAGTCGTCTGGGAGAAAAGCGTGTTCAACCAGATGAAGAAGGAACGCGCGATCGGCTCGCCCATCGTCGCCGGCGACCTGATCATCGGCAGCTGCGGATTCGTGCAAAACCCCAAACACATCGTCGCCCTCCGCCCCGACAAATCAGGCCAGGTCGCCGAGGTCTGGCGAATTGAACGATCCGTGCCCCATATCCCAACGCCCATCGTCGTCGGAGCTTATATCTTCCTGTGGAACGACCAGGGCATCGTCACCTGCGCGGACAAGAATACGGGGAAAATCTTTTGGAATGAGCGCGTCTCAAGCGACACCTTCGGCTCCCCCGTTTGCGCGAAGAACAAGATCTTCTCCATCGACAAAACCGGCGTGGTGACCGTGATCGCGCCTACCAACAAATTCGTGAAGCTCGCCGAGAACGACCTGGATGAGAAGTGTCACACGACGCCCGCAATTTCCGGCGGAACGATGTATGTGCGGACCTACGAAAACCTGATCGCCATTCGCTGAATACGGCCTTTTCAGCTCCGCCGGAATTAGTGGTTGGCGTTGGACTTGCCGAGTTCGCAAATCGCGTCGCGCATTTCCGCAGCCTGTTCGTAATCTTCACGCTCAACCGCCGCGGCCATTTTCTGTTCGAGCTGCTCTTTTTCCGTGAGCGGACGCTTCTCACGCAGCTCCTCGAGCCAGAGCTCCAACTGGTGAATCTCATCGCTCTGATCGATCAGATCGGGCCGCTCCAGGGATTCAAAGAAACTCTTGATCCGCGCCAGCCCCTGCTCCACCAGCTTGATCGCCTCGGCGTGATTCTTGGACCTCAAGCGCAATTCGCCCGACGCGCGGACCTGCATGAGCAATAGCTGCGGACGATATTGGTTGAGCGACCAGGCGAGCTCGTCGGAGTCGGCGTATTGATCGACGAACTCGAACAACTTCAAGTTGCGCTTGGTGTCCCGTATCACCCGATCGTAGTCCTCCATGTGCAGGAGACAGACATATCGTTGGTGGTATTGAATCGCCTCTTGATGCAGTTTGGCGCATTCCTCGGGCGATAGCACAAACCCATCGTCATCGCCTCCGTGCGCGGTCGTGTAATCTTGCAACTTCGCTTTTAAAAGATCGAAAACGGTTTCGAAGCCATTGAAGCGACGACCGTCCGGACGACCATTCACGTTCATTTGAAGCAGTCCCAAATCCACGCGCAATTGAACCTTTTCCTTGCCGTCCGTTCCAATAAAGCGACGAGCCAGGATCGGGCCTGACTCGAAATTCCAGTTTTTAAGGATGGAGGAAATATCGAAATCCATTTCCAGAAATATGCCCCCCGACGCAGGGCAAGTCAATGTCGCGAGCCCTCGGACTCGACTCTCCTTTTTGTTTGGAATCCGGCCGCCGGCGCCACAGATTCAGAGTCTATTCCACCTACAAGAATCACGTTTATGAAAATACTCAAAATAGCGCTCGCCACCGCCCTGCTCTCACTTGCCGCAACCGCCTCACACGCTCAGGATGAAAACGGCAAACTTCGGATCATTTGCTTCGGCGCGCACCCTGACGATTGTGAACTCCAGGCCGGCGGCGTCGGCGCCCGATGGGCCAACCTGGGCCACAAGGTCAAATATGTCTCCGTAACCAACGGCGACATCGGCCATTGGCGCGACGCTGGCGGCCCGCTGGCCAAACGCCGCGAAGCCGAAGTAAAGAAGGCCTCCGAGATCATGGGAACGACCGTCGAAGTCCTGGACATCCACGACGGCGAGCTCATGCCCACCCTGGAGAATCGATTGACGATCATCCGGCTGATTCGCGAATGGAAAGCGGATCTCGTTCTTGCCCCCAGACCCAACGACTACCACCCGGATCATCGTTACACCGGCGTGCTCATTCAGGACGCGGCATTCATGGTCGCAGTGCCCTTCATCTGCCCCAACATCGAACCGCTGAAACGCAATCCCGTCTTCATGTATTACACCGACCGCTTTCAGAAGCCCAATCCGTCAGCCCCCGACATCGCCATCTCAATCGATCCCGTCATCGAAACGAAGCTCGACGCCCTCGCGGTCATGGAGTCTCAGTTTCTAGAGGGAGGCGCTATGGGCGGCTCCCATCTGCTTCCGCGTTCCGACGAGCATCGCGTCAAGCGCGTCTCCCAGGTTCGCGCCGGACAACGCGCGCGTTTCATTCGCCTCGCGAACAAGTATCGCGAAACGCTGGTTAAATGGTACGGCCCCGAAAAAGGCGCCGACGTGAAAACCGCCGAAGCGTTTGAGGTCTGCGAGTACGGTCGTCAGCCAAATAAAGCGGAGTTGAAGAAGCTCTTCCCGTTCTTCGACAAATAAAACACCTCCTTTGAACAGATTTTCACTTGAGAGAAACACAATTCGAAAGCATAGTGAAGCTCGTCAGCGGCCGGTTGCTTAAGTGGCTTCATAAACGCTGATTTGTTCTTTCAGAATTTAAGAATTTACCCTGCCCATGCTCGTGATCAGAACCCATGTCCTTTGACCTTAGTCACGCGAAATCGGAGCCTCAACCACTGGTTGGTGGCCGTCAGGCCTTGATTGGAAGGCGAATGTCACCATGCGGGCTCCACCTGTTTCAACCCAGTTCAAAGGAACTGTTACACACGGCATTACGGCGGGGTAATCCTTTCGCGGCATGACCGCGCCAAACTCGCTCCTCGTCCGGAGCGAGTTTTTTTTTGTTTCTGCCCCGCGACCGCCCTTATACATTGGCCCCATGCCCGGCGACGATCTCTTCACGGCCGCGCGCGCCCCGCTCGAATCACAACGCGCGGATGACGACGCGTCGCTTCATGAGTCCCCCACTCCGCTCGCCGAACGAATGCGACCGCGGACGCTCGATGAATTCGCCGGTCAATCGCATATCCTCGGCCCTCGACAACTGCTGCGCCGGGCGATCGAGGCAGACCGCATTCAATCGCTGATTTTCTACGGTCCCCCAGGCACCGGTAAGACGACGCTGGCCCAGATCATCGCGCGACAGACGAAGAACAAGTTTGAGCGACTCAGCGGCGTCGAGTCGAACGTGTCCGACATGCGTCGAACGCTCGCAACCGCCGCCAATCGCCGCCACAACACCAACCAGTCGACCATTCTGTTCGTCGACGAGATTCATCGCTTCAACAAGTCGCAACAGGACGTGCTCCTGCCGGACGTTGAAAGCGGCGTCATTCGCCTGATTGGCGCCACGACGCACAACCCCTTCTTTTTCGTCAATTCTCCGCTGGTGTCGCGTTCGCAAATCTTCGAGCTCGAAGCCTTGGACGAAGGCGATATTCTACAGCTCCTGAAGCGGGCGCTCGCCGACGATGAGCGGGGATTGGGCTACCTGAAGATTCGCGCCGAAGAAAAAGCCCTCGGCCATCTGGCCAGGCTGTCCGATGGCGACGCGCGCAAGGCCTTGAACTCCCTCGAAATTGCCGCGCTCACCACCGAGCCGAGGGCGGACGGATTCATCCACATCGATCTGGAGATCGCGGAACAGAGCATCCAGCGAAAGGCGATTGTTTACGACGGAGACGGGGACGCGCACTACGACACCATCTCCGCCTTTATCAAATCCATGAGGGGCAGCGACCCCGACGCGGCGCTGTACTGGCTGGCCAAGATGATCGAAGCGGGCGAGGACCCGAGATTTATCACTCGTCGCATCATTATCTGCGCGGCTGAAGACGTTGGACTCGCCGATCCGATGGCCCTCGTGCTGGCCAATTCCGCGCATCAGGCCGCCGAATTTGTCGGCTGGCCCGAAGCGCGCATACCGATCGCGGAAGCCGCCATCTACATTGCCACCGCAAACAAGAGCAATTCCGCGATGAAGGCGATCGACTCGGCGCTGGCCGACGTTCGGGCTGGCCGCACGTTGCCGGTCCCAGCGGCGCTGCAGGACAAACACTACGCAGGGGCCGAACGCCTGGGACGCGGCGACGACTACCAATACGCGCACGACCACCCCGGAAACTTCGTTCCTCAAGATCATCTCGGCGCGGAGCGGCGGTATTACGAACCGGGCGAAACAGGCGTCGAGAAAAAGATCAAGGACCGGCTCGAACAGTGGCGGGCGCTGCGCGCACAGGCCAGAACCCGCGAGGCGAAATCATCATGATTCTGCGCGACGCCAAAATCCTGAAGCAGGAAAAGCGGAGGCGCCTGCGGGCCATCGAAGAGCGCGCGTCTCCCTTCGAACGAGCCCGATCCTCGGAGCTCATCTGCAAACTGTTCCAAGCCATGAGCAGTTGGGCGTCTTGCCGCTCCATTCTCTTTTTCGCGCCGCAATCGAAGGAGCCGGATATCTGGCCACTGATCGCAAATGCGCTCGCTGCGAAGAAGACTGTCGCTCTCCCTCAGTTTGACGCCGCCACCAAGCAGTATCGGGCGGCCGTGGTAAAATCATTGGCTGATGATTTGAAAAAGGGTGAGTTCGGCATTCGAGAACCAACCAACGACTGCGAAGCTTTCCCACTGGCCGACATCGATATGATCCTCGTGCCGGGATTGGGATTCGACCCAACCGGTCGCCGACTGGGCCGCGGAAAAGGATTCTACGATCGCATTCTGACGCCAGCAACCGGGCTCATCGTCGGCATGGCGTTTGACTGGCAGATGATCGAAGAGATTCCGACCGAAGGGCACGACATTCCGATGCACCGGATCGTCACCCCCTCGCGCTGGCTGGCATGCAACGAGCCGCCAAAAGCAAAACGGCGGCTCGGGGCCGCCGTTGGAAAATTTGTTGATGCTCCGTGAGCCCGTCGGGCCGCGCTAACGTCCCTCGGTCAGGCTGACCGGCAGCCCGGACTCCCATCCTTTGGGCGAGTTCCAAGGCCGTGAATCAGCCGTGCTCACTTCTTCGGTCGTCACGCAACCCGTCGTGAGAACGCAGAACGCCGCCAGCAGGATGCCGCCCAGGGCGATGCGAATTCGATTTTTTTCTCGCTGAGTCTTCATTGCTTCATGGTTCCTTGATAGACGACCCCATCCCCTTCGGAGACTTCGCCCTCTTTAAATTCCTGAATAATATTGGCGACGGAATACTCGTCTTCAACCCGCGTCACTCGGGCCTGTCCCAGGATTTCGTTGTCCCGCTTGATCAACAACCGGCCGTCCATGAGGACGCCGTGGTTGCCGCCGACATTGAGCACGACATATTGAAACTTCGGATCAAACGCGACAACCTTGCCGGAAAGCCCTTCTGGCAGGGCCTGCGGCCCGGCGGGGCGGAGCTTGATCATGGTATTTTTCAACCGCATGTTGTCGCGGCCGATCACATCCAACTCGGTCTTGGTGGTGGCCAGTTCCACCTCAGCCTTGGGAAGCCGGGTCCTCTCTTGTTTGACTTTCCTCGCCGTGGTGTTGAGATCGAACCAACCTCGATTTCCTTCCTTGATGCGCTCGCTGTCGTCTTCGTAGTTCTTCTGCTGCAGCCCATACTTATCGATCGTCTTCTGCATGGCCGCGATCTGATTCACCTTGTTCGTGATATCGACGCGCACGCCGTACCACTCGTTGGAGGTGGAATGCAGAACCGTGAATTCGGCGTCCCGCTCGCCGTCTTTCTTCTTCCGGGCCTCGGTCGATTTGTCACGGGCGGTTTCGGCGGCCTTGCGGTCCTCCTCCACCTTGTTCTTGCGCCCTTGAACTCCCTTGTTCTCGTCGTGGGAAAACCAGATGGAGAAACCGAGGCAGATCAGCGAAATGATTAAACTAATTCGAACCAACATGATTTTCTGTCGCGTAGAATTTGAAAATTACAGGCCCCCATAAATGACCGCGTCGCCTTCCAGCGGCTCATCCGCCTTCCAGTCCTGCAGGACGTTCGCGATCGAGTAGTCGTCCTCAACCCGCGTCACCTTGACTTTGCCCAGCAAGGAGCCATCGCGGCTGATCATCAACTCGCCCTTGGTCAGCACGCCATGGTGCGTCCCGATATCGAGCACGACGTATTGATACTTCGTATCGACGGACACGATCTTGCCGCGCAGGCCGTGGGGCATGAGGGGTTTTTTCTCGGCCGGAGCGAGCTTCACGATCTGCGTGCGCATCCGCTGGTTGTCGTTGGTCACGATCTCACGCTCTTTCTTGGCCGTGGTCAGCTCCCGTTCGACTTTCGGCAACTTCGTGCGAATCCGTTTGATCTCGACGAGTTCCATACTGAGATCCTCGAAATCCTGGTTGCTTTGCTTCGTGACATCGCGCTCCTGTTCGGCCGAGTTCATGGCGTCCTGGCCCGCTCGTTCCGCGCTCTGCGTCTGAACAACATCAGCAGCCCGGTCTTGATCCTCCTGCTTCGAGGCCGTCAATTCCCGGTCCTTGCGCTCCCGTAAATCGCGATAGCGGTTCAGATCCTGATCCGCCTTGTTGTGCGCGGCGTCTTCTTCCTTTTTCTTATCGTCCGCGACCTGATCCAGGCGCAGTTCTTCCTGGATGTGCGCGTTGACCTTGATCTCATTAAACACGCCGGCCGTAACGGCGACGCCCAGGGCCAAAATCATGACGATCTTGTACAGCATTTCAGCAGGTAGTTGGCATTAGAGTCCGCAGAACTTAATGGTTGCCCATGACCGTGTCAACGATGGGGTGGACGCAAAAAAAGCGGTCATTAAGCGTCGTTTTCAGGGAAATGGACGCGAGCGCCGACCTCCGCGCAAACGCCACTTCACTTCAAACTGTCGTCCAATGGCCGCTTTCAACGCTCAGTTTTTCAAGCAAGCGCTCATCGGCAGCCGGAAACTTGTAGTCGAACAATTCCTCGCGACGCACCCAGCGCAAGTCCGCGCAACCAATCGCGCGCGGTTCGGAATCAATGAGACGACAACGAAAAAAACGCAAATTGACGCTCTTTTCGGCATACTCGTGAGCGATTACCTCGATCAGATCCAATACCTCCACGCGGACATCCAGCTCTTCCTGCAATTCCCGGCGAAGACATTGTTCAAACGTTTCTTCAGACTCGCGCTTGCCGCCCGGAAATTCCCACAAGCCGCCCAAGTGATCGCCCTGGAGACGTTGCGTGATCAGAAGCAGCCCTTCGCGAAAAATAAGTCCGGCGGCGACGTCAATGGCGGACATGGGACTGACAGGCGAAAACGACGATGAGTCAACGGCCGATGCTCTTGTAGATGAAGCCCAGTTCTTCCATCTTCGCGGGGTCGAACAAATTCCGGCCGTCAAACAAGATCGGATGGGTCAATTCCTTGCGGGCGCGCTCCAGATCCAATTCGGTAAATTGAGGCCATTCGGTCGCGACCACCAACGCGTCGCAGCCCTCGGCGACATCGTTCATATCATCGACGAAGGTCACGCCTTCGAGCAAGGGCGCAGCCTTTTCCATGGCCTTGGGATCGTGGGCTCGCAGCTCCGCGCCCTCAGCCAAGAGCCGGCGACAGAGTTCGATCGCGGGAGACATTCGGACATCGTCCGTGTTCTGTTTAAACGCCAGCCCCAACACGCCGATCTTCTTCCCCTTCAAGACCCAGAGCGTTTCGGTGATCTTTTTCACGAAAAGCCCCATCTGATCTTCATTGATCTGCTGCACTTCCTTGAGCAGGCGGAAATCGTAGCCCAGCTCTTCGGAAATCTTGATGAAGGCGCTCAGATCCTTCGGAAAACAACTCCCTCCGAAACCCAGCGAAGCGTTGAGAAAGCGACGGCCAATACGCTCGTCCATGCCAATGCCGTTGGCGACCTCTTCGACGTTGGCCCCGGACGCCTCACAAATAATCGAAACCGCATTGATGTAGGAAATCTTCAGCGCGAGGAAGGAATTCGCCGCGTGTTTGATCAATTCCGCGGAATTAATGTCAGTCACGATAATCGGCGACTTGAAGGGCTCGTAGATCTCCTTCATCGCCGCGACGGGACGCTGCGACCGCACCCCAACCACGATTCGGTCGGGCTTCATCAAATCCTCCACCGCAAAGCCCTCGCGGAGAAACTCTGGATTGCTGACCACATCAAACTCCACCTTGGCCTGGTTGTAGCGCTTGATCGTTTCCGTCACTTTTTCGCCGGTGTTTACCGGCACTGTGCTCTTGTCGACAACGATCTTGTAGGCGTCCATGGCGCCGGCGATATCGCGGGCCACGCGCTCAATGAAACTCAGGTCGACCGAGCCGTCAGTCTGAGGCGGAGTGGGCACTGCGATGAAAATCACATCGGATTTTCGAACGCCCTCCTCGGTCGAATTGGTAAATGTCAGACGCCCCGCCGCGGTGTTTTGTCGAACCAAGTCCTCCAGCCCTGGCTCATAGATGGGAATCCCCCCGGACCGCAGCAATTCAACTTTGGCGTCGTCATTGTCGACGCAGATGACGTCGTGACCGACTTCGGCGAAACACGCTCCGGTCACAAGTCCCACATAACCGGTGCCGATGATGGTAATCTTCATATCGTTGGTCTAGCTCCAAGCATTGAAGTG